>CAXBDI010000063.1:0-21621 GCA_963974445.1 uncultured Alphaproteobacteria bacterium | reverse complement strand
ACCCGGCCTCCACCGGCAATGTGCTGATCGAACTGGCGGAAATTCCGGAGGGGCACTAGAGCGACGCCTACCGTTCCCGGCAAGGGTGAAGGAAGGGGTTCATTCTGCCTCATCGCGCTTGCGCCATTCCACCAGGATGCAGTCGCGCCATTGGCCTTGCGCCGGCCCATAGGTCATCCGGCCCATGCGCTTGCGCCGGCCGACGACGCGGAAGCCGCAGGCGAAGTGCAGGGAGAGACTCGCCAGATTCTCTGGAAAAATACGGCTCTCGACCATCCAGAATCCGGAAGCGGCAGCCTCTTCCAGAAACGTCGATAGCAGCAGATGGCCGACACCCTGTCCACGCGCCGCGGCGCTGACATAGACCGAGTGCTCCGCCACACCTTTGTAGGCCGGCCGCGACGATACCGGCGAGAACGCGGCCCACCCGACCACCGCGCCGCCGACCTCCGCCACCAGCCGTGGCGCCTTGTGGCGGCTGGCGGAGAACCGCTCCCATGTCGGCAACTCGTGCTCGAAAGTCGCGTGTCCAGTGGCGATCCCCTCCGCATAGATGGCCAGCACCGCGTCGGCGTCGGCGTCCGTCATATCGCGAATCATAACGACCGGCGGCGTTGCACTGTCAGGCACGGGGGTGCGCCTTTCGGTAGACGTCGAGCAAGCGCGCCTGATCGACTTCCGTATAGCGTTGCGTCGTGCTGAGCGATGCATGGCCCAGCAATTCCTGAATCGTGCGCAGATCGCCACCGGCGCTTAACAGGTGGGTTGCAAAGCTGTGGCGGAGCGCGTGCGGAGTGGCGCGCTCGTCCAACCCCAGCAACGGCCGCAGTTGCCGCATCCGCTTCTGCGCGATGGCGGGGTTCAGCCGCTTGCCTTTGGCGCCCACGAACAGCGGGTCCTTGCCCGCCAGGGCGTAAGGGCAGGCCGCGAGATAAGCAGCCACCGCCTGCTCGACCAGCGGCAAAACCGGCACCAGCCGTTGCTTGCGGCCCTTGCCCAGCACGCGAATGCTGTCGCCGAACGGATAGTCGCTTCGGTCCAGGCCCAAAGCCTCGCCGATGCGCAGGCCGCAGCCATAGAGCATCGTGAACAGAGCCTGATCGCGCAAGCCGATCCAAACCTCGTCGTTCTCCCTCGCCATGTCGACGATGGCGGAAGCATCCTGCACCTCCAACGGCCGCGGCGCTCGCTTCGCCACCTTGGGCGAGCGCAATGCCGCCAGGGCGCCGATGCCGGCCAGGCCGCGGCGCTGCAAGAACCGGTCGAAACTGCGCAGCGTCGTCACGCCAATCGCCCGCGAGCCGGCGCCGTGTCCGACCTGTAGCCGCGAGGCCTGCCAGGCGCGCAGGTCACCGATCCGCAGCGCCGCCAGATCGGAGAGGCCGGGCGCTGCCCCTAAATGATCGGCGACGAAGGCGGCGAACTGCCGGAAGTGATCGGTGTAGAGCGCCACCGTGCGCTCCGCCAACCGGCGCTCGCCCTGCATCCAGGCGCGCCAGTCCTGCACCGCTGCCGCCAAATCGGCGGCATAGGGCGTCAACGCTGCATCACGTGCAGAGGGTCCGGCAGGTCTAACCATGCCCGGATGGTAGCGCTGAGGGCGCTGGCGAGAAAGCGCAACAACTCGGTGTTCTGGCGCGGGTGAAACCGCTCGATCTCGCGTGAACCCAAACCCAGCAAACCCGGCGGTGCGCTTTCGTGGATCGACAGGCGCAACCAGGCGGCAGAGCGGGCCAAGGGCGCCGCCTCGCCGAACAGCGCCGGGTCGGGCGGGTCCAGCGTCGGGAAGGCTCGGACATCGTTGCCCCGGCCCAGCCGGCTGTCTACCTCGCCAGCCGACAACGGCGTCAGGCCGGCCTTGAAGCCGGAAAGTGCCGAATCGCCGGTGCTTTCGATGCCCAGCACTACGACGTCCAGATCCAGGTAGGTCGCCCAGTCTTCCGTCACCGTATTGATGGCCCGCTCGAAGGTCGGCGCCGACAGCAGCGCCAACAAAGCCCGGTGTACGGTTTGCTGCGCCGCCTTGTTCTGCCGGCTGACCGCCAGTAACTGCTGGCTGCTTTCCTTCAGCTTGTTCAACTCGCGCTGCTGGCGTTCGACCATGAACCGCTGAAAATCCGCCACCGGCTGCCCGGCCCGCTGGTCCGGCGGGGTCAGTGCGAACAGCAACTCCGGGTTCTCCGCCAGAAAGTCCGGGTGCTGGCGCAGCCACGCCGCCACCGCATCCGCGGACAGCGCCTCGGCGGGCGGCAGCCGGCGGCGTTTCGGGGCAGATGTCGGGCCTTGGCGGGACATAGGCAAACGCTCTGGCTTATTGGTCCAGGATCGACTGGCCAGTGGCGGCCCAGTCTTTCAGAAACGCATCCAGCCCCTTGTCGGTCAGGGGGTGGTTATAGAGTTGGCGGATGACATTCGGCGGCAGCGTCGCGACGTGAGCGCCCATCTTGGCCGATTCGACCAGATGGATCGGGTGACGGATAGAGGCGACCAGCACCTCGGTCGTGATGGCGTCGTACTGGCGATAGATTTGAACGATATCCGAGATCAGGCCCATGCCATCCTGGCTGAGGTCGTCGAGACGGCCGACAAAGGGCGAGATGAAGGTCGCCCCGGCCTTCGCCGCCAGAATCGCCTGCGACGGTGAAAAGCAGAGGGTGACGTTGACCATGGTCCCCTCCTCCGCCAGCGCACGGCAGGTCTTCAGCCCATCGACGGTCAGCGGTACCTTCACCGCCACGTTCGGCGCGATTTTGGCCAGGCGACGGCCTTCCTTCAGCATGGTGGCGTGGTCGGTCGCCGCGACCTCCGCCGAGACCGGGCCATCGACGATGCTGCAAATCTCGGCGATCACGTCCAGAATCCTGGCGCCCGACTTGGCGATCAGCGACGGGTTGGTGGTGACGCCGTCCAGCAGCCCGGTCTCCGCCAGATCGCGAATCTCGGTTAGGTCTGCGGTATCGACAAAGAACTTCATGGACGCGGCCTCTCGGTCTTGCCTTGGCCCCGTGACCGCCGGCGGTCGGCGCTGTAGGCTGCTGGCTTCGAATTATTGTGGAACAGTCTAAAGGATGCGTGAGCATTGCACTAGGCCGGGTTCGGTCGCACTGCTGGACGAGGTCCAGACCGTGCGTGTCGGCCTGCCCTCGAACCTGCCGTTCGCAGGCCCCTTAACCTATGCAGTGCCCGATGGTCTAGCCCTGGCGCCGGGCGATTGGGTTGAGGCGCCGCTGGGCAAGCGCGTGCTGGTCGGCGTCGTCTGGGATGCGGGCGAGGCGGATGCGGCCGCAAAAGTCGATCCGGCGAAGCTCAAGCCGGTCGCGAGCCGCATCAACGCGCCGCGCATGCGCGGGCCGTTGCGCCGGCTGGTGGATTGGGTCGCGGCCTACACCCTGGCGCCGCACGGGGCGGTTTTGCGCATGGCCGTACACCTGCCGGCGATTCAGCAGGCCGACGCGCCGCGGGTCGCCTACCGCGCTGCACCCGGCGAGCCTCCTGAAGATGTGCGCGTCACTGCCGCCCGAGCCCGTGTGCTAGCCGCGGCTCAGGATGAACCGCTAGCCGCCAATGCTCTGGCCGCCGCCGCTGACACCAGCGCCGCTGTGGTCCGTGCCATGGCCGACGTTGGACTTTTGCAGCGGGTGTCGCTGCAGCCAGAGAGGCCCCCTGCCCCCGATACCGCCCTGCCCGGTCCGGCGCTCTCCCACGCGCAACAACAGGCGGCAACTCATCTGATCCAGGCGGTGCAGGCGAGAGCCTTTCAGGTAGACGTGCTGGACGGCGTCACCGGCTCCGGCAAGACCGAGGTGTATTTCGAGGCCATTGCCGCCGCCCTCGACGCCGGCGGCCAGGTGCTGGTGCTGTTGCCGGAGATCGCGTTGACGGCGCAGTGGCTCGACCGGTTCCGGCAGCGCTTCGGCGTCTATCCCACCGCCTGGCATTCGGAGATCAGCCCGCCGGCCCGCCGTCGCACTTGGCGCTGGGTGGCGGAAGGCTCCGCGCGAATCGTCGTCGGCGCGCGCTCCGCCCTGTTCCTGCCGTTCCGCGACCTGCGCCTGATTGTCGTCGACGAAGAGCACGACCAGGCGTTCAAGCAGGAGGACGGCGTGCGCTACCACGCTCGCGACATCGCCATTGTGCGCGCACAGATGGAGGGCGTGCCGATCTGCCTCGCCTCCGCCACCCCGTCGCTGGAGACCGTCGCCAATATCGAGCGCGGGCGCTTCAACCGTCTGTCGCTGCCGCAACGCCATGGCGGCGCCAGCATGCCGAGCGTCGAAATTTGCGACCTGATCCAAACGCCGCCGCCGCGCAACCAATGGCTGGCGCCGCCGCTCGCCGATGCGGTGACCCAGGCGCTGGCGGAGGGGGAGCAGGCGCTGCTGTTCCTCAACCGCCGCGGCTATGCGCCGTTAACGCTCTGCCGCACGTGCGGCCACCGCTTTGCCTGCCCGCAATGCAGCGCCTGGCTGGTGGAGCACCGCTACACTGGCCGCCTGCAATGCCACCATTGCGGCCATCAGGAGCGGGTGCCCGCCGCCTGTCCCACCTGCAACGCCACTGAAAGCCTTGCCGCCTGCGGGCCCGGCGTCGAACGAATCGCCGAGGAAGTGGCGGAGCGCTGGCCGGAGGCTCGGTTGGCGGTGATGTCATCCGACCTGCTGCACGGGCCGCAGGCGGTGCGGGAGTTGATCGATTCCATCGCCCGGCACGAGGTCGATCTGATCGTCGGCACGCAATTGATCGCCAAAGGCCATCACTTCCCGATGCTGACGGTCGTCGGCGTCGTCGATGCGGATTTGGGCCTCGCCGGCGGCGATCTGCGTGCGGCGGAGCGTACCTTCCAGCTTCTGACCCAGGTGGCAGGCAGAGCCGGACGGGCGGAGAGGCCCGGACGGGTGATCCTGCAAACCGCCGAGCCAGAGCAACCGGTGCTACAAGCGCTGGTCGCCGGCGACCGCGACGCCTTTTACCGGGCGGAGCAAGCGGCGAGGCAGGATGCGGGGATGCCGCCCTATGGCCGGCTGGCGGCAGTCATTGTTTCGGCCAACGACCTCAGCCTCGCCATGACATTCGCACAGAAACTGGCGGCCACAGCACCGTTCGGCGATGACGTCCGCGTGCTCGGCCCCGCTCCCGCACCGCTGGCGCTGATCCGGGGCCGGCACCGGGTGCGGCTGCTGCTGCACGCCAAACGCTCGGTGAATGTGCCGGCGGTCTTGCGGAGCTGGCTGGCCGACGCAAAGCCGGCGGGTAGCGTTCGCCTCGCCGTCGATGTCGATCCCTACAACTTCCTCTGACGCCATCGGCCGCCGCGACAGGCGCGACGAAAGCGTCCAGATGTCGCGTAAGGCGTTCGGAGGGCTCGCCACAGGCGCAAGGCGTGTGCTAGTCACCACCGTGTTCGGACGGAACCGCGTCCTGAACGGCGGTTTGGCGCGCGCTATTGGCGCGCAAGGGCTAAGGCGCATCGAATTCCCGTTACTTCGGCCGTGAGGTTTTCCGACCGTGGCAACCAGTACTGGACCGTCTTCCGGACTTGCGGAGCGCTATGCCGGCGCTTTGTATGAGCTTGCGGATGAAGCGAAGGCCCTCGATCAGGTCGCAGAAGACCTGCGTGCGCTGAAGACTTTGCTGGCCGAGAGCGAAGACTTGCGACGCCTCGTCCGTTCGCCCGTGATCAAGAGCGAAGATCAGGAAAACGCCATTGAGGCGATTGCCGAGAAGTCCGGCTGCCATAAGCTCACCGGCAATTTTCTGCGTTTGGTCGCGCGCAACCGCCGTCTGTTCGCCATCGGCGAGATGATCGAGTCGTATCTCTCCATCCTGGCGACGCGCCGGGGCGAGGTTCAGGCGAAGGTCACCGCGGCGCACGCCCTCACCGACGATCAGATTTCCCGGCTGGAAACCGCATTGCGCGAAGTCGCCGGCGCCAAGGTCTCGCTAGAGGCCCATGTCGATCAATCCTTGCTGGGCGGCCTGGTGGTTCAGCTCGGCTCGCGTATGTATGATAGCTCGCTGCGCACCAAGCTGCAGCGTCTCCAGTCTGCCATGAAAGGGGTCCAGTGATGGAAATCCGCGCCTCCGAAATCTCGGAAATCCTCAAAAACGAGATCGCCAATTTTGGCGCTGAAGCCGACGTTGCCGAGGTCGGGCAGGTGCTGTCCGTCGGTGACGGCGTCGCCCGCGTCTACGGCCTCGACAACGTCCAGGCCGGCGAGATGGTGGAGTTCGAAGACGGCACCCGCGGCATGGCGCTGAACCTGGAGACCGACAATGTCGGTGTCGTCATCTTTGGCGACGACCGCGCGATTGGCGAGGGCGACACGGTCAAGCGGACTGGCACCATCGTCGACACCGGCGTCGGCAAAGGCTATCTGGGCCGCGTACTCGACGGCCTCGGCAATCCCATCGACGGCAAAGGCCCGGTGGAAGCCACCGAACGCCGCCCGGTTGAGGTGAAGGCCCCCGGCATCATCCCGCGCAAATCCGTGCACGAGCCGATGCAGACCGGCCTGAAGGCGCTGGACGCGCTGGTGCCGATTGGCCGTGGCCAGCGCGAGTTGATCATTGGTGACCGCCAGACCGGCAAAACCGCCGTGGCGCTCGATACCATCATCAACCAAAAACAGAACAACGCCGGCGATGACGAGAGCAAGAAGCTCTACTGCATCTATGTCGCTATCGGCCAGAAGCGGTCGTCCGTCGCCAACGTCGTGAAGATTTTGGAAGAAAACGGCGCGATGGATTACACCATCATCGTCGCCGCCACCGCTTCCGACCCGGCGCCGACGCAATTCCTGGCGCCGTACACCGCCTGCACCATGGGCGAGTACTTCCGCGACAACGGCATGCACGCCGTCATCATTTATGATGACTTGTCGAAGCAGGCGACGGCTTATCGCCAAATGTCGCTGCTGCTGCGCCGTCCGCCGGGCCGCGAGGCGTTCCCGGGCGACGTGTTCTACCTGCACTCCCGCCTGCTGGAGCGTGCCGCGAAGATGAACGACGATCTGGGCGCTGGTTCTCTGACCGCGCTGCCGGTGATTGAGACCCAGGCGAACGACGTCTCGGCCTTCATTCCGACCAACGTGATTTCGATCACCGACGGCCAGATCTTCCTGGAGACCAACCTCTTCTATAAGGGCGTTCGTCCCGCGATTAACGTCGGCCTGTCGGTTAGCCGCGTTGGCTCCGCAGCCCAGACCAAGGCAATGAAGAAGGTTGCCGGCTCGATTAAGCTGGAACTGGCGCAATATCGCGAGATGGAGGCGTTCTCGCAGTTCGCCTCTGACCTCGATGCCTCGACCCAGCGGCTGCTGGCCCGTGGCGCTCGCCTGACGGAAGTTCTGAAACAGGGCCAATTCCAGCCGCTCAGCGTCGGTGAGCAGGTCGCCTCGATCTACGCCGGTGTGCGCGGCTATCTGGACACCGTGCCGATCGGCGATGTGGTTCGCTTCGAAGGCCAGATGCTGTCGGCCCTGCGCGATGGGCACAAGGATATCATGGACGCTATCAATGCCTCTGGTGAGCTGAGCGACGACACCGACAAGAAGCTGGGCGAGTTCCTGGAACACTTCGCGAAGAGCTTCGCTTAAAGTCTCTCGAGCGATAGGCGATAAAGCAGAAGCGGAGAGAACGGCAATATGGCCAGCTTGAAGGACCTGCGCGACCGGATCGGCAGCGTGAAGGCGACGCAAAAGATCACGTCCGCCATGAAAATGGTAGCCGCGGCCAAGCTGCGCCGCGCGCAAGAGCAAGCGGAAGCGGCACGCCCTTATGCGGAGCGGATGGAGCGGATGCTCGCCTCGCTCGGCGCCAGCGTGCGCGGAACGCCGGGCGCACCGCCGCTTTTGGCCGGCACCGGCGGCGACCAGCGGCATCTGGTTGTGCTGGCGACGGCGGACCGAGGGCTCTGCGGCGGCTTCAACACCAATCTGGCGCGCCGCGCCCGCCTGGTGATCCGCGACTTGCAGGCCGATGGCAAAGACGTGCAGGTGTTGTGCGTGGGCCGCAAGGGGCGGGATTCGATCCGCCGCGACTATGGCCCGCTGATCATCGATACCATCGAAGGCATTGGCCGCAAGGCCGTCGTCTTTGACGAGGCCGACGGCATCGCCGACCGGTTGCGCCAGATGTTTGCCGCCGGCGAATTCGACGTCTGCACCCTGATCTACGCCAAGTTCAAATCGGCGATCTCGAACGAGGTGCAGGCGCAGCAGCTAATCCCGGCTCCGATCCCGGAAGCCAGCGAAGATGACGATGATCTGGGCGGCGCCGTCTACGAATACGAGCCGAGCGAGGAGGAGATCCTGGCCGATTTGCTGCCGCGCAACGTCTCGATCCAAATCTACCGCGCGCTGCTGGAGAACGCAGCCAGCGAGCACGGCGCCCGCATGGCGGCCATGGATAACGCGACCCGCAATGCCGGCGACCGCATCAAAGGCCTGACGCTCACCTACAACCGAACCCGCCAGGCGATGATCACCAACGAGTTGATCGAGATCATCTCTGGAGCGGAAGCACTGTAATCGTCATAACCAACAGGATATGGCACAATAGGATATGTCACGGTAATCGACCGTATTTGGTAAGGAGTTGACCCCCATGGCGAAAAACGCTGTCGGCCGGATCACCCAGGTGATGGGCGCGGTCGTGGACGTACAATTCGATGGCGAGATCCCGTCGATTCTCGATGCTCTGCATGTCAAGCGCAGTGACGGCTCCTTGCTGGTGCTGGAGGTGGCACAGCATCTGGGCGAGAACAGTGTGCGCACCATCGCGATGGACACCACCGAGGGCCTGACCCGCAATGACGAGGCGGAGGCTACCGGCTCGCCCATCACCGTGCCGGTTGGCCCGGAAGTGCTGGGGCGCATTATGAACGTGATCGGCGACCCAATCGACGATCGCGGGCCGGTGAACACCGCCAAGCGCGCGCCGATTCACCGTTCTGCCCCCGCGTTCAGCGAGCAGGCGACGGAGACCGAGCAGTTGGTCACCGGCATTAAGGTCGTAGATCTGCTGACCCCCTACGCCAAGGGCGGTAAAATCGGCCTGTTCGGCGGCGCCGGTGTCGGCAAAACCGTGCTGATCATGGAGCTGATCAACAACATCGCCAAGGGCCACGGTGGCTACTCCGTGTTCGCCGGCGTCGGTGAGCGGACCCGCGAAGGCAACGATCTCTACTACGAGATGATCGAGTCCGGCGTTATCGACCTGGAAGGCGGCAACTCGAAAGCGGCGCTGGTTTACGGCCAGATGAACGAGCCACCGGGCGCCCGCGCCCGCGTCGCGCTCTCCGGCCTCACCCAGGCGGAATACTTCCGCGACGAGGAAGGCCAGGACGTGCTGCTGTTCGTCGACAACATCTTCCGCTTTACCCAAGCCGGTTCGGAAGTGTCGGCCATGCTGGGTCGTATCCCCTCAGCGGTGGGCTATCAGCCGACGCTGGGCACCGACATGGGCGCCTTGCAGGAGCGGATTACCTCGACCAACAAGGGCTCGATCACCTCGGTGCAGGCCGTTTACGTGCCGGCCGATGACTTGACCGACCCGGCGCCTGCCACGACCTTCAGCCATCTGGACGCCACCACGGTGCTGTCGCGTTCGATTGCCGAGCTGGGCATCTATCCGGCGGTCGATCCGCTCGACTCCACCTCGCGTATTCTGGATCCGCGCATCGTCGGCGACGAGCACTACCAGACCGCGCGCCGTGTGCAGGAGACCTTGCAGGAATACAAGGCACTGCAGGATATTATCGCCATTCTGGGCATGGACGAACTGTCCGAAGACCAGAAACTGATCGTGGCGCGCGCGCGCAAGCTGCAACGCTTCCTCAGCCAGCCGTTCCACGTCGCCGAGGTCTTTACCGGCACGCCGGGCGAGTTCGTAGAATTGGAAGAAACAGTCAAGGGCTTCAAAGCCATTGTCGACGGCGAGTACGACGACCTGCCGGAAGCCGCGTTCTACATGGTCGGTCCGATGGATCAGGTCATGGCGAAAGCCCGCAAAATGGCCGCTGACGCAGCCTAACGAAGGCCGAGGTCGCATATTATGGCGGACGGAAAAGTCGATTTCGAGTTGGTGTCGCCGGAACGGCTACTCACCTCTAAACCTGTCGATATGGTCGTGGTTCCCGGCGAAGAGGGCGATTTCGGCGTCCTGCCGGGGCATGCGCCGCTGCTGTCGACGGTCAGGGCCGGCGTTATCCTGGTCTACGAAGGCCGCGAGATCGCCGAGCGCATCTTCGTCGCCGGCGGCTTTGCCGAGGTGACGCGCGAGCGCTGCACCGTGCTGGCGGAGCTGGCTATGCCGGTCGCCGATATCGACACCGGCAAGGTGCAGCAGGAATTGAGCGACGCAAACGATGATGTTGCGGCGGCGAACACCGACCACGACCGCGAAATAGCGTCGCGACAGGCACACATCGCGCAGGCGAAGTTGGAGGCCGTGCGGCGGGCGTCTATCCACTAGGCTCAACCGTCTCGTTAAAGCCATTCAGGCGTCGCAGCCCTTGCGACGCCTTTTTTTGCACTTTCACCTGCCTGCCGGGGCAATTGAATTTGAACCTTCTGATAGCGCCTGCGTTGACTTTCCAGCAGACTTAAAACCGCAACGAAAGTGCATGACAAGGATCATTGCCGGCACAATAGTATGCGCTATATGAATGAAAACTGGCGCTGAGGTACGGCGTCAGAGGCAGTTGGTAAGGCGTACAGAAAGGCGGAATCATGTCGCATCTGTGGACCTTGGATGATATTTCGTGGGAGCAATTCGATCCCACGCGGGTAGACGAGGATCTGGTCAAGATCGTTCGGGCAGCCGCGATGGTGGAATCGAACGCGCGGGATTACGCGACGTATCTCTGCAATGTGTTTCACGACGATCCGGAATTCCGGAAGGCGGCGCAGGCGTGGGCCGATGAAGAGGTGCAGCATGGTGTTGTGCTGGGGCATTGGGCCAAAATGGTCGATCCGAGTTTCGACTATGAAGAACGCTTCGCCGCGTTTCGGGCGGGTTACAAAATTCCTTTGGAAGCCAATAGCTCAATCCGCGGTTCGCGGCCGGGGGAGTTGATTGCGCGCTGTATGGTGGAGGTCGGAACCAGTTCCTACTATACCGCCATCGCCGAAGCGACCGACGAGCCGGTGCTGAAGGAGATTTGCCGGCGCATCGCCACCGACGAGTGGCGCCACTACGGCTTGTTCTATCGATACCTGCATCGGTATCTGAAGCAAGAGCGGCTGCCGCGGGCTCGGCGTGCCTGGATCGCCCTCAACCGAGTGCTGGAATCCGAGGATGATGAGTTGGCCTATGCTTTCTACATCGCCAATCCGATAGGCGAGCCGTACGACCGCCGCCGTGCGACCCGCGCTTATGCAGAACGGGCCTACAGGTTGTATCGCCCGCAGCATGTCGAGCGGGCCATGGGCATGATTTTCAAGGCGGTCGGCTTTGCACCGCACGGCCGGGCCAGCCGGCTGATGACCCGATTGGTCAGCAAGTTGATGAGCCTGCGCGCCCGCCGCTACAGCTACGGGGTGACTGCATAGTCCAACGCGACAGCCACGGGCCTTATCGAGCCTCAGCCGAAGGGTCAATCACATAGCCGCCGGCGATATCGCGGGCTCTGGCGGCGTCGCCGCGTTCGGCTGGCGAGCCGAAACCGCCGCCGCCCGCCGTCTCCAGAACGACGATGTCGCCTCGCTCCACTTGCTGGTTGGCCAGTTTCGAAGGCAGCGCCCGCGCTTCGCCGTCGCGCACCAGGTAAAAGCGGCCGGTCCGTCCGGGTTCGCCACCGCTCAGGCCATAGGGCGGCACCTTGAACCGCTCGAAATTGCCCGATAGCTGTCCACCGCTCGCGGCGTCAACGCGATAGGCCCGCCGCAATCCGGTCCCGCCCCGGTGCTTGCCATCGCCGCCGGAGCCGGGAATCAGGCTGTATTCCATGAAGGTCAGCGGGAAATACGCCTCGTTCAATTCCACCGGTGTGCTGGAGGAGTTGTGGAAGCCGGCGGAGAAAGCGTCCGCACCATCCTGGGCCGGATGTGCGCCCCATCCGCCGATCTCGATCTCGAAATAGACCCGCGGCGCGCCGGTCTCCGGGTCTGGCGTCGCCAGGGTCTGCACATAGGAAACACCGTAATAGGCAGCCGGCACCCGGTCCGGCGCGGCCTGCGCGAGGGCTCCCAAAACCGTTGTCACGACGCGGTGGCCGGTCGCCATCCGGTTCGCCACCGGCGCCGGCGCGCGGGCCGAAACGACGGTCCCCTCCTCCGCCTTGATGGAGATCGCCCGATAGGCGCCGGAATTCGCCATGACCTTGCCATCGGCCAACATGGCGAAGGCGCAATAGATGCCGGAAGCCGTCATGTTCAGCGTGCAGTTCACCGGCCCGACCGCTTGCGGGCTGGAGCCGGTGAAGTCGACCACCGCCTCGTCGCCGGCGATGGTAACGGCACATTCCAGCTTCAGCCGCGCATCGGTGATGCCGTCGTCATCGACATAGTCGGTGAAGCGGTAGGTGCCGTCCGGCAAATCGCTCAGCATCGCTCGCATGGTGCGGTCCGACTGATCGAGTAGGGCATCCATCGCCGCCTGCAACGCATCCGATCCATAACGCGCCGCCAATTTGCGCAGCGCCTGGCCGCCGATTTCCATGGCCGCCAACTGGCTGGAGAAATCGCCGCCGATCTGCTCCGGCTCGCGGCTGTTCTGGCGGATGATCGCCACCACCGCCTTGTTCAGCTTGCCGGCCTCAACCACCTTGCAGGGCGGAATGCGCAGGCCCTCGTGATAGACCTCCCGCGCTTGCGGATAGTAGGAGCCCGCCGCACCGCCGCCGACATCGATGTGATGGACGATAGTCGCCGCGATGCCGACGCGGACGCCATCGACAAACACCGGCTTGAAGGCCACGAAGTCCGGCAGGTGCTGGCCGCCGCAATAGGGGTCGTTGGTTAGGATCACGTCGCCCTCGTGCCAATCCTCCAACGGAATGAAGTCGGCGACGATCCGGTCGAGGCAGACGCTCATGCTGTTCAGGTGCACAGGGATGCGCGCCGCCTGCGCCACTGCCCGGCCGCGCCCGTCGAAAATCTGGGTCGAATAGTCCAGCATTTCCCGCACCACGGTGGAGCGGGACGTGCGCCAGACGGTGACACTCATCTCCTCCGCCGCCGCGACCAGAGCGTTGCGGATGATTTCAAGCTGGACGGGGTCGATGCTGTCGGCGGCCATGGAAAGGATCCTGAGGAATGAAGCGTAGAGGCGATACATCGCTTAGTTGGCTGTCCCTGTCAAAAGCCCTGTTCCTGGTCCCTTAACGGCCTCTGCCGACTGCGCTAAGGTCGGGCGATCCAACCATAAGAAAAGAGCCCTCGCCATGCCCCAACGCCTCGCCGGCAAGACCGCCCTCGTCACCGCCGCCGCCCAAGGCATCGGTCGCGCCTGCGCCGAAACATTCGCTGCCGAGGGCGCACAGGTGCTGGCCACCGACATCAACGAGTCCAAGCTGGCGGAGCTTAACGGCACGCCCGGCATCACCACCCGCCGCCTGGACGTGCTCGACCCGACGGCGATCCAGGCGCTGGCGGCGGAGATCGCCGCGCCCTCCATCCTGCTGAACTGCGCCGGCTTCGTGCATCACGGCACTATCCTGGAGGCGACGGAGGAGCAGTGGGAATTCGGCTTTAACCTGAACGTCCGCTCGCAATTCCATATGATTAAAGCGTTTTTGCCCGGCATGATCGCGGCCGGCGGCGCCAGCATCATCAACATGGCCAGCGTCTCCGGCTCGATCTCCGGTGTGCCCATGCGCTTCGTCTATGGCGCGACCAAGGCAGCGGTGATCGGCCTGACAAAGTCGGTGGCGCGCGACTTCATCGGCCAGGGCATCCGCTGCAACGCCATTGCGCCGGGTACCGTGCAATCGCCCAGCCTAGACGACCGCATCAACGCCTTCGCCGACCCGGTGCAGGCCCGCAAGGATTTCATCGCCCGCCAGCCGCTTGGCCGGTTGGGCGAAGCGCGGGAGATCGCGGCCCTCGCCCTCTACCTCGCCAGTGACGAGAGCGCCTACACCACCGGCTCCATCATGGTCGCCGATGGCGGTTTGACGCTTTAAGGAATAGCCCATGCGAAACGACCTGCAACAACCGCGCGAAGACCTGGCCGCCGCTCTGCGGTACGCCGCGAAACTCGGCCTGAACGAAGGTATCTGCAATCACTTCTCGCTGGCCGTTTCCGACGATGGCGAGGAGTTCCTGGTCAACCCGCAGGGCCTGCATTGGTCGGAGATCAGGGCGAGCGACATCGTGCTCTGCCACCGCGATGGCCGGGTGCTGGATGGGCAAGGCACTGTCGAGGCCACCGCCTATTACATCCACGCGCCGATCCATGCCAAGCGTCTGGACGCCCGCGCCGTGCTGCATACGCACATGCCCTACGCCACGGCACTGACCATCGTCGAGGATGGACGGCTGGAAATGGTGGAGCAAGGCGCCCTGCGCTTCCACAACCGCATCGCCTATGACGACAGCTATGGCGGTCTGGCGCTGGACCACCAGGAGGGCGAGCGCATCGCCGACGCCATGGCAGACCGGCCCATCGCCTTCCTCGGCCATCACGGCATCGTCGTGAGTGGCCCGACCGTCGCCAAGGCGTTCGACGACCTCTACTACCTGGAGCGCGCGGCGCAGGTGCAGACGCTGGCCCGCGCCCATGGCAAACCATTGCGCGCCATCCCCAAACAAATCGTCGAGCAGACCGCCCGCCAGATTAACGACGAGAGCGACCTGACCCAGGTGCAATCGCACTTCGACGCGATCAAACGCATGCTCGACCGCGACGACCCTAGCTGGCGGGAGTAGGTTGTTGCTCCCGGGAAACGCGGCAGCGTTATCCGGGGCCTCCATGGCATAGGAGCACTCTCATAGGGAGGTCCCGGATGTCGCCTTCGGCTTCTCCGGGAAACGCGCCGCCTAGGCGCCGCTAGTTCCGCCGCTCCAGCAGCCCGCGCGCGATCACATGCGCCTGGATCTCCGCCGCGCCCTCAAAGATGTTCAGGATGCGGGCATCGCACAGAATGCGGCTGATCTCGTACTCCTCGGCATAGCCATTGCCGCCGTGGACCTGCACGGCATTGTCGGCGTTGGCCCAGGCAACGCGGGCGGCGAGCAATTTCGCCATGCCGGCCTCGATATCGCAACGCCGGTCCTGATCCTTCTCGCGCGCGGCGAAGTAGGAGAGTTGGCGGGCCATCATCGTCTCCACCGCCATCATCGCAATTTTGCCGTGGACGCGCGGGAAGGCATAGATCGCCTTGCCGAACTGCTGGCGCTCTGTCGCATAGCCGAGCGCCAACTCCATCGCCCGCTGCGCCACACCGACCGAGCGGGCGGCGGTCTGAATGCGGGCGCTTTCGAACGTGGCCATGAGTTGCTTGAACCCCTGCCCTTCCTCGCCGCCCAGCAGGTTTTCCGCCGCGATCTCGAAGCCGTCGAAGCCGATCTCGTATTCCTTCATGCCGCGATAGCCCAGCACCTTGATCTCACCGCCGGACATGCCGGCTGCCGGAAAGGGCTCGGCGTCGGTGCCGCGCGGCTTTGGGGCAACGAACATGGAGAGGCCGCGATAGCCCGGCTGGTCCGGGTCGGTGCGCGCCAGCAGCGTCATCAGGTCGGTGCGGGCCGCGTGCGTGATCCAGGTCTTGTTGCCCTGCACCCGGTAGACGTCGCCATCGCGGATCGCCCGCGTCCTGAGCGAACCCAGGTCGGAGCCCGTGCCGGGTTCGGTAAACACCGCCGTCGGCAAAATCTCACCGCTGGCGATCTTTGGCAGCAATGCCTGCTTCTGCGCCTCTGTCCCGCCCAGCCGGATCAGTTCGCTGGCAATCTCCGAGCGCGTGCCCAGCGAGCCGACGCCGATATAGCCGCGGCTCAACTCCTCCGTCACCACGCACATGGCGACCTTGCCCATGCCAAAGCCGCCATTCTCCTCCGGAATGGTCAGGCCGAACACGCCCATCTCGGCCATCTGCTTGACGATCGACATCGGGATGAGCTCGTCGGCGCGGTGCCACTCATGCGCCGGGCCAATCACCTGCTCATCGACAAAGCGGTGGAACTGGTCGCGCACCATCACCAGCGCCTCGTCCTCCAGCCCCGGATCGCCGAACGAGCCGGAGGACGCCGCATCCTCCAGCAATGCCGCAATCCTGGCGCGCACGGCGGTGGTGCAGCCGCCGGCGATCAACGCTTGGGCCGCCGGCGCCTGCAATGCTGAGGCGTCGAGCCCCATGTCGCCGGGCCGCACGATCTCCCCCTGGCTGAGCATCAGGCCGCCGGCCATCTGGTTCAGGTATTCTCCAAAGCCGGCCTGCATCAGCAGCGCCTCCAACTCTCCCAAACCGCTCGCCGCCTCCAACCGCTCGGCCCAATGCAAGGATTCGCGGAGAGCCGCGGTGTAGGTGGTCAGCCAGGCGAGTCCGTGTGCCGCCAACTGTTCGCGTTCCAGCAACGCCGCCGAGATCTTGCCATCCTTGGAGACCATGGCGCTGACGCTCTGGCGCGCCTGTTCGGTGAAGATTTCCGCGGCGGCCAATGCATCGGCAGCCTTGGCCAGCAGATCGGGTAGAACGACGGTGGCGGCAGTCATAGGGGCACACTCCAGGCAGGGCGGCGGGGTCTGTGCGCCTAGCTCTACACTGTGCCCCGCGGCCTGGAAAACGGACAAATCGCCGGATGCGGCACGACGGATCGCTCAGTCGAAGTTTGCGCTCTGGGCAAAGCTGCGATGCGGTCTTGGGGAATCAATGCACTTGCCCGAAACGGAGCGATCCGCTAAATCATCTTGCTCGTTCACGTTTTGCTGTTGGAGTTGCGCTCGCACCCCGTGTTTGGGTCGGAGCCGGCTCTTTGCCCAGAGCAAATTGGCGTCTCCAGATGACGTCGCGATGGGCGCGTGTGTTCCGTTACACCATGTAGTCCGGACCAGCGCACACGGTTTTCCACCCGGGAGGTGAGAAGATCGCGCAGGCCCACAGACGCTCTAAACCTCGGTTTCGGGGTTGGGCACCAGCCAGGAGGATACCAGTATGTCGCTGCCCGCTGCGCAAGGCTTGTACGATCCGCGCAACGAGCATGATTCGTGCGGTGTTGGCTTTGTCGCCGACATTAAAGGACGAAAATCGCATCAACATATTAGCGACGGCTTACTGATCCTTTTGAATCTGGATCATCGCGGCGCGGTCGGCGCCGACCCGTTGACCGGCGACGGCTCCGGCATTCTGACCCAGATTCCTGACAAATTCTTCCGCGCGGTCTGCGATTTCGACCTGCCGCCGGCCGGCGAATACGGCGTCGGCATGCTGTTCATGCCCAAGAATGCCTCGACCCGGGCGAGCATCCAAGGCTGGCTGGAAACCGCTTTCGGTAATGAAGGCATGCAAGTGCTCGGCTGGCGCGATGTGCCTGTGCGGTCCGATATCCTCGGCAAGGCCGTCGCGGCGGTGCAGCCCTTCCACCAGCAGGTGTTTATCCAGAAGCCCGCCGACTGGGATCAGGATACGTTCGAGCGCAAGCTGTACGTCGGCCGCAAAGTGCTGATCAACCGCATCACCGGCGAAGACCTGCCGCAGATCAAGGATTATTACCCCTGCAGCTTTTCCAGCCGCACGATTGTCTACAAAGGCATGTTGTTGGCGACCCAGGTCGGCGAATACTATGATGACCTGTCGGACGAGCGGTTCGAGAGCGCTTTCGCGCTGGTGCACCAGCGCTTCTCAACCAACACCTTTCCCTCATGGCGGTTGGCTCATCCCTATCGGATGGTTTGCCACAACGGCGAGATCAATACGGTGCGCGGCAACATCAACTGGATGGCCGCTCGCAAGCACTCGATGAAGAGCGAGTTGTTCGGCGACGATATCGCCAAAGTCTGGCCGCTGATCCCGGAAGGCCAGTCGGACACCGCATGCTTCGACAACGCCTTGGAACTGCTGGTTCAGGGCGGCTATTCCATGATGCATGCCATGATGCTGATGATCCCGGAAGCCTGGGCCGGCAACAAGCTGATGGATGCGAAGCGCCGCTCGTTCTACGAATACAACGCAGCCCTGATGGAGCCGTGGGACGGCCCTGCGGCCGTGTGCTTCACCAATGGCCGGCAGATTGGCGCCACTCTCGACCGTAACGGCCTGCGCCCGGCCCGCTATATCGTGACCACCGACGACCGCATCATCATGGGCTCGGAAGTCGGTGTGCTGCCGATCCCGCCGGAGATGATCAAGGCGCAATGGCGGCTGCAACCCGGTAAGATGCTGCTGGTCGATATGGAACAGGGCCGCATCGTCGACGATGCCGAACTGAAGGCATCACTGGCCGATGCCAAGCCCTATCAGGAATGGCTAGACGACAGCCAGTACCAGTTGGAGGACCTGCCGCCGGCGAAGAAAGAGCCGCCGACCAGCAATATTCCGCTGTTGGACCGGCAGCAGGCGTTTGGATACACCCAGGAAGACCTGAAGTTTTTCCTGGAGCCGATGGCGCAGGCCGGTGACGATCCGATCGGGTCCATGGGCAAGGACACGCCGATCAGCGTGCTGTCCGATAAGCCGAAGCTGCTCTACACCTATTTTAAGCAAAACTTTGCGCAAGTTACCAATCCGCCCATCGATCCGATCCGCGAAGAGGTGGTGATGTCGCTCACCACGCTGATCGGGCCGCGGCCAAATCTGCTGGGCTCCGACCAAGATGCGGAGCACAAGCGGCTGGAGGCGCGGCAGCCGATTCTCTCCAACTACGACCTGGAGAAGATCCGCGAGTTCGACGAGTTGTTGGGCCACGCGTTCCGCACCAAGACGTTGGATATCTGCTGGAGTGCCGACACCGGCGTGGAGGGCTTGGAGCCCGCGTTAAAAGCGCTGTGCAAGGCAGCTGAACTGGCTGTCCGCGAAGAGTACAACATCCTGATTCTGTCCGACCGCGGCATGGGCGCGACACGCGTCCCGATCCCTGCGTTGCTGGCCTGTTCAGCCGTGCACCACCACCTGATCCGCGCCGGCCTGCGCACCGAAACCGGCCTGGTGATCGAAACCGGCGAGGCGCGGGAGGTGCACCACATGTGCGTGCTGGCCGGCTATGGCGCGGAGGCGATCAACCCCTATCTGGCGTTCGAAACCATCGCTGATCGGCTGCACGAACTGCCGGAAGGCATGACGTTGGAAAAAGCGTCGGCCAACTATGTGAAAGCGCTGAATAAGGGCATTCTCAAAGTGTGCTCGAAGATGGGGATTTCCACCTATCAATCGTATTGCGGCGCACAGATTTTCGATGCGGTCGGGCTGTCGACGCCCTTCGTCGAGGCCTACTTCACCGGCACTGCAACCATGGTGGAGGGCATCGGTCTGGCGGAGGTCGCCAGGGAAACCGTCGTCCGCCATGTCCGCGCCTTCGGCAACGATCCGATCCTGAAGAACATGCTGGATGTCGGCGGCGAATACGCGTTCCGCTTCCGGGGCGAGCACCACGCCTGGAACCCGACCAGCGTCGCCCACTTGCAACATGCGGTGCGCGGCAATAACACCCGCGAATATCGTCTTTATGCCGAGCAGATGAACGACCAGTCGCGGCAACTCTATACTCTGCGCGGTCTGTTTAACATCAAGACCAGCACTGCGGTGCCTTTGGACGAGGTCGAACCGGCGGCGGAGATCGTCAAGCGCTTCTCCACCGGCGCCATGTCCTTCGGCTCGATCAGCCGGGAGGCGCACACGACGCTGGCCATCGCGATGAACCGCATCGGCGGCCGGTCCAACACCGGCGAAGGCGGCGAGGAGCCGGATCGGTTCGTGCCATTGCCGAACGGCGACAGCATGCGCAGCCGCATCAAACAGGTGGCGTCCGGCCGCTTTGGTGTGACGGCCGAATATCTGGCGAACGCCGACGACATTCAGATCAAGATGGCGCAGGGCGCGAAGCCTGGCGAAGGTGGCCAACTGCCCGGCCACAAGGTGGATCGCGCCATCGCCAAGGTACGGCATTCGACCCCCGGCGTCGGCCTGATCTCGCCGCCGCCGCACCACGACATCTACTCGATCGAGGATCTGGCGCAACTGATCCACGATCTGAAGAACGCCAACCCGCGCGCCCGGATCAGCGTCAAGCTGGTCAGCGAGGTTGGGGTCGGCACGGTCGCCGCCGGCGTCTCCAAGGCGAAGGCGGATCATGTCACCATTTCAGGCTTCGAGGGTGGCACTGGCGCGTCGCCGATTACCTCGCTGACCCATGCGGGCAGCCCGTGGGAGATCGGCCTGGCTGAAACGCACCAGACCCTGGTGCTGAACGGCCTGCGCGGCCGCATTGCGGTACAGGCCGACGGCGGCTTGCGCACTGGGCGCGATGTGGTTATCGCCGCACTGCTGGGCGCCGACGAAATGGGCTTTTCCACAGCGCCGCTGATCAGCGTCGGCTGCATCATGATGCGCAAATGCCATCTGAACACCTGCCCGGTCGGCGTCGCGACGCAAGACCCGGAATTGCGTAGGCGGTTCCAGGGCACGCCTGAAAACGTCATCAACTTCTTCTTCTTCCTGGCCGAAGAAATCCGCGAGTTGATGGCGTCCATGGGCTTCCGCAGCTTCTCCGAAATGATCGGGCGCACCGACATGTTGGACATGCGCGTAGCGGTGCAGCATTGGAAGGCGCACGGCGTCGATCTCGCTCGCCTGATGTACAGCCCGAAAATGGGGCCGGAGATCGCGACCCATAATTGCGAAACACAGGATCACGGGCTCGAGCACGCTTTAGACCAGATCCTGATCGCCAAAGCCAAGCTGGCGCTGGAGCGCAAGGAGCCAGTGCGGATCGAAACCAAGGTGCGCAACATTAACCGCACTGTCGGCGCCATGCTGTCCGGCGAGGTGGCACGGCGCTACGGCCATGTTGGCCTGCCGGAGGACACAATCGCCATCAAGGCTACCGGCGTCGGCGGCCAGAGCTTCGGCGCGTTCCTGGCCCGTGGCATCTCCATCGAGTTGGAGGGCGTCGCCAATGACTATGTCGGCAAGGGCTTGTCCGGCGGACGCATTGCCATTTATCCGCCGACAACATCGCCTTATGTTGCGGAAGAAAACATCGTCATCGGCAACACAGTGCTCTATGGCGCCATCGACGGCGAAGCCTATTTCCGCGGCGTTGCCGGCGAGCGGTTTTGTGTTCGCAACTCCGGCGCATTCTGCGTTGTCGAGGGTGTGGGCGACCACGGCGGCGAGTATATGACCGGCGGCTGCATGGTTGTCCTCGGCCATACCGGCGTAAACTTCGCTGCGGGTATGAGCGGCGGCATCGCTTACGTGTACGACCCGGACGAACGGTTCGAACCGCGCTGCAATATGGAAATGGTATCCCTGGAGCGCATCGACCCGAGCGAGGCGCCACCCGAGGATGCGGCCGACGTGATGGCGCAGGGCGTGCCACAGCTCAAATACCATGCCCAGCGCCTGCGCACCCTGGTCGAGCGCCACGCCCACTACACCGGCAGCACCGTGGCGCAAGGCCTGTTGGACGATTGGGATGCGGCAATCGGCAAGTTCGTGCTGGTCATGCCGAACGATTTCCGCCG
>CAXBDI010000062.1:0-22089 GCA_963974445.1 uncultured Alphaproteobacteria bacterium | reverse complement strand
GAACTGGACGCCAACGTCAAGCTGAGTGACTTGTGGGGCGTGCGCACCGCTTACCGTTAGCAGACGCCGCACCGGCGGATTGCGGGGCGGGCCGGCGAAGCGAGCCCTTCGGTTCGGGCGGTGGCTAGCGGAAGGACGTGTGGCTGGCAATCGGGCGATAGACGTTCCAAGCCATGTTGGCGGCGAGTTTTGCGCCATAGGCGTTCCATTCCGCCAGTTCCGCCTTGGCCTCGGCACACATGGTCTCAGATTCCGCCAGGGCCGGCAGGCAATGCGCGCCCTCCCACTCGTAGAGCGCCAGATATTTAGGGCCCATCGCCTTCGTCCCGAACCGCGGGTCGGTTTTTACACGAAACCGCGCGCCGGAGAGGTAGCCGGGCACCCGCGTCAGGTTCGGCACGTGGCTGTGGTCGTACCAGGCATTCCACTCCGCCTCTTTGGCCGGGTCGTTGCAGTCGGCCATGACGACGCTGAGGTAGTGGTCCTGGGAGAGCAGCGGATGCCCCAAATGCGTGCCGCTCACCTGCTCATAGACGTTGGAGACCACGTCGGTCTTGCCGGGGATGGCGTCGAAGAAGGCGCGTTCCTCCACCGCCCGCGGGTCTTTCAGCGCCGGGTCGGTGGCCATAACACGCACCATCGCGTCCATGTTTTCGACACCGTAGAGCGCCAGATACTTGGTCGCGCCCTTGACGCCGACATAGCGGCGGCCCCAGAGCCAGCCGGGGATTTCCAGCAGGCGCGGCACGTGGTGATAGTACCAGCGGTTGAGCGCCTCTTCGTGCTCCGGCGCGATATTGGCCTGGACCAGCAGTAATAAGGGGCCAGTGTGCGAATCCATCTGTCGAATCTCCCATGGTTGCTGGCCGTCCAGCTTATTCGATAATGCCCTTGAGCCAATAGCCGACACCATAGGCGCCGCCGGCGGCGGCCATGCCGATGGCCAGCGTCTCCAGGCCGGAATAGTACCACGGCGCCAGCGCCCAAAGCGACTTGGCTGCGCCGATGATAAAGAACACCGCGGCCGTGGCCCCGACGGCCCACTCGAACGGATTGGCGACGTCGAACACGTAGGGCACCAACGGCACCGCGCCGCAGACGATAAACGCGCTGAACGTCGCGATACCGGCCTTCAAGGGCTCGCGGCTGCCGGGCAGCACGCCGAACTCCTCCACCAGCATGGTTTCGATCCAGGTTTGTTCGTTGGCGGTGATGGCGTCGACCGCCTGTTCCAGCGATTCGCCAGCCAGCCCCTTGGCGATCAGGATTTGCCGGATTTCTTCGCGCTCACCCTCCGGCACGTGACGGATATGCTCCTGCTCCATCGCCCAGAGCCGCTTGATGTCGTCCGCGTCGGACTTGACGGCGCTGTAATTGCTGGCGGCCATGGAAAAGCCGTCGGCCAGCAGGTTAGCGAGGCCCAGAATAATGATGATCTGCCATTCCAGCGCCGCGCCGACAACGCCAGCGACGATGGCGAAAGTCGTGACCGCGCCGTCTATCCCGCCCAAAATCCAGTCGCTGACATAGCTTTTTTTGTCCTTGCGGCTGATGCGCTCCTGAATGGCGTGGTGCGAGTGGCTGTGCTCTAAAGACATCGCGACTTTCCATCGAACTGCCGAGGCAACGGCTTGTGCGGATTGTGCAATGCAGCATTCCGAGGCGCCGGCTGCATGACGCTGGCCATCCGTGCTAGTCTATGCAAAGGTTAAAGCCTAGCCTAGTCATACTCCTAATGTTGAAAGAGTTGCCATGAAGCTATTCGTGGCCAAAGAGCCAGCGACGGAGTCTCGTGTTGCGACGAGTCCGGACGCCATTAAGCGGCTGGCCGGCCTTGGAATTGAAACGGTAGTCGAAAGCGGCGCTGGCGACCGGGCTGGGTTGCCGGACCGGGTTCTGCAAGAAGCGGGCGCCAGCATCGCCTCGGACGCTGCGGTAGCCCGTGCCGAAGCCGAGATTCTGGTTTGCGTGCAGCCGCCCGCGGCGGACGGCCTGGAGGGCGCCAGGGGCGGCGCGGTCTTGCTCGGGCTGCTCTCGCCCTACGCAGACCATGACCGGCTGGAGAGCTATGCCGAGGCCGGCGTCAGCGCATTTGCGTTTGAGTTCGTGCCGCGCATCAGCCGGGCGCAAACCATGGACGCGCTCTCCTCGCAAGCCAACCTCGGCGGCTACTCCGCAGTGGTGCAGGCCGCCGCACAGTTCGGGCGGGCATTTCCGATGATGGTGACTGCCGCCGGCACCATCGCGCCGGCCCGCGTGCTTGTGCTGGGTGCAGGTGTTGCCGGATTGCAGGCGATTGCGACCGCCCGCCGCTTGGGCGCCGTCGTCTCCGCCATGGACGTGCGCCCGATTGCGCGCGAGCAGGTGGAAAGCCTGGGCGCGACCTTCGTCGATGTCGAATCCGAGGAGGCCCGGATGGCGGAGACCAAGGGCGGCTATGCGCGGGAGATGTCCAGCGACTACCGGGTGCGCCAGGCGGAGAAGCTGCTGGAGATCCTGCCACGCACCGACATGGTGATCACCACGGCCCTGATCCCCGGCCGTCGGGCGCCGGTCCTGATGACGACGCAGATGGTCGACGCGATGCGCCCCGGTTCCGTCATCGTCGATATGGCGGTGGAGCGCGGCGGCAATGTGGAGCCGTCGGTTCTGGGCGAGACTGTGGTGCACAACGGCGTAAAGATCGTCGGCGATCCGGGCCTGCCCGCTAGAGTCGCGACGGACGCGAGCGCGCTTTACGCCCGCAATATCGTAAATTTCCTGATCCCGCTGATCGACACGGAATCCAAAGCGCTGGCGATTGATTGGGACGACGAGATCGTGTCGTCCGCCCTGATTTGCCGCGACGGCAAAATCACCAATCCCGTGCTGCTCGAGAAGAAGGAGTAGCGCCGATGGCTACATCACCTGCTGACAGTGCTGCGAAACTGACCACCGATGCCGCCTCCCTGGCGGAGCGGCTGAACGATCTGGCGGCGCAGACCAAGGGCGTTTCCGGTGAGGTCGCTGCTCTGGCGAACCGCACCGCCGGTCTGGCGGCGGAAGCCGGCGGCGGCATCGATCCGTTTATCTTCGGCATCACCGTCTTCGTGATGGCCTGTTTCGTCGGCTATTACGTCGTTTGGAAGGTAACGCCGGCGCTGCACGCACCGCTGATGTCGGTGGCCAACGCCATTTCCGGCGTGGTGGTGCTCGGCGCCCTGGTGGCGGCGGGGCCGGCCCTGATGGGCGGGTCGAAGATCATGGGCTTTCTGGCCGTGATCCTGGCCAGCGTGAATATCTTCGGCGGCTTTATCATTACGCACCGCATGCTCGACATGTTTAAGAAGAAGGGTTGAGCCGGATATGAGCGCGAATGCGATCAACATCGCCTATCTAGTCTCGGCGATCTGCTTCATCCTGGCGTTGCGTGGCCTGTCCTCTCCAGAGACGGCGCGCACCGGCAATATCATCGGCATCCTTGGCATGGCCATCGCCATCGGCGCGACCTTGCTGCTGCCGCAAATCGCCACCTTCATCATGGTTTTGGGCGGCATCGCCATCGGCGGCGCCATCGGCACCGTCATTGCGTTGCGCGTCAAGATCACCGGACTGCCGCAGCTTGTTGCCATCTTCAACTCGCTGGTCGGTCTTGCGGCGGTGTTTATTGCCGGAGCGGCGCTGCACTCGCCGTCACTCTACGGCATCCCCTCCGGCGATGCGATGCCGGTGTCCAGCCTGGTGGAGATGATGCTTTCGACCACCATCGGCGCGGTAACCTTTACCGGCTCGGTTATCGCTTTCGCCAAGCTGCAAGGTCTGGTGACGAGCTCGCCTATCGTCTTTCCCATGCAACAGGCGGTGAACGGCTTTCTCGGGCTGATCCTGCTGTTTGCGGCCATAGCCTTTACCGGCTGGGGTGGGGAAGGCTTGTTCTGGGCTCTGACGCTGGTTTGCCTGATTTGGGGTGCGATGGTGGTGCTGCCCATCGGCGGCGCCGATATGCCGGTTGTGATCAGCGTGTTGAACTCGCTGTCCGGCTGGGCCTCCACCGGCATCGGCTTTACCCTGGACAACCCGCTGATGATCATCACCGGCGCGCTGGTGGGGGCGAGCGGTGCGATCCTCTCCTACATCATGTGCAAAGGCATGAACCGCTCGCTGATCAGCGTGTTGATCGGTGGCTTCGGTGGCGAGACCGCAGGCCCGGCGGGCGGCGCTGCCGCGGGTCTGGGCCCGGTCAAGGCGGGCAATGCCGACGATGCGGCCTTCATGCTGAAGAACGCCGGCAGCGTCATCATCGTCCCCGGTTACGGCATGGCGGTGGCGCAGGCGCAGCACGCGTTGCGCGAAATGTGCGATCTGCTGAAGGCCGAGGGCGTGCGGGTCCGCTATGCCATCCATCCGGTTGCCGGACGAATGCCGGGCCATATGAATGTGCTGCTGGCCGAGGCTAACGTGCCCTATGACGAGGTGTTGGAGATGGACGACATCAACCGCGACTTCGCCTCGACCGATGTGGCCTTCGTGATCGGCGCAAACGACACGACCAACCCGTCGGCCCGCACCGACCCGAGTTCGCCGATCTACGGCATGCCTGTGCTGGAAGTGGAGAAGGCGCGCATGGTGATGTTCGTCAAACGCTCCATGGCCAGCGGCTATGCCGGTGTCGACAACCCGTTGTTCTTCAACGACAACACGATGATGCTGTTCGGCGATGCCAAGAAGATGTGCGAGGGTATCGTTAAAGCGCTGTAACCCCCACTATCGCAAGGAGTTCTGTCGATGCCTCTGCTGGGAAGCGGTATGTTGATGACCTTTACCGAGGTCCCGGACGAGCACGAGCAGGACTTCAACGAGTGGTACAACCGCGAGCACACGGACGAGCGTACGCAACTGCCAGGCTTCCTGCGCTCGCGCCGCTACGTGGCCTGCGAGGGCACCACTTCGCCGAAATATATGGCGTGGTATGAGACCCGGGCTGTGGCGGATCTGGCAGCGCCCGGTTATTTGGCCTTACTGGCGGATCAGACCGATTGGTCGAAGCGGGTGATGGGCCGGTTCTCGCTGTTCCAGCGCCTGACCTTGCAGGTGAGCGTCGATCAAATTTTCGGGTTCGGTGGTGCGCTCAGCCTAGTGCGGCTGACGGCCCCCGAAGGCGAAGACGCTCGGGCGGCTCTGCGCAGCCATATCGACAGTGAGTTGCTGTCAAGTGCCATCGATAAGTCCGGCATGGTCGGCGGCTGCCTGATGGAAAACGACCTGGACATCGCCAACGCGCCGCTGGTCGCGCAGGGTCAACCGATCCCCACGAATCAAATGGTCGAGTGGGTGCTGGCGTTGGAGGGCGGCGAAAGCGCGGTGGTCAGTGCGGCCGCCAATGCGGTGGCGGATGAGTTGGATGGGGCAACGGCGCTGCACTATCGCTTCCTGTTCGGAACAAGCCGTTAACGCTGGTCGGCTCCGCATCCTCGCGCAACAAACGCAGCAGATAGCCGCCATAGCCGCTGCTCAGCATCGGGGTGGCCAATGCCTCCAGTGCTGCGTCGTCTATCCAGCCTTGCCGCCAGGCGATCTCCTCCAAGCAGGCGATGCGGAGGCCCTGCCGCTGCTCCAGCGTTCGAATGAACACGGCGGAATCGAGCAGCGATTCGTGCGTGCCGGCGTCGAGCCAGGCGAAGCCGCGGCCCATCAACTCCACATGCAACTGGCCGCGCTCCAAATAGGCCCGGTTGATGTCGGTGATCTCCAACTCACCACGGGCGGACGGTTGCAGCGCCGCTGCGATATCCAACACGTGATTGTCGTAGATATAGAAACCGGTCACCGCGTAGTGACTGGCTGGCTGCTCAGGCTTTTCCTCGATGGCATTGACGCGGCCTTGGGTATCGAACCCCAGCACACCGTATCGCTGCGGCTGCTCCACCCAGTAGCCGAAGACGGTGGCGCCGTCGGCACGGGCCATGCCGCGGCCGATCAACTGTGGCAGGCCGTGGCCGTAGTAAATGTTGTCCCCCAGGATCATCGCCACCCGATCCTGGCCGACAAACCGGCGGCCGATAATAAAAGCTTCGGCCAGGCCGTTTGGCTGCGGCTGCTCGGCATAGGTAAGCGACAGACCCCAGGCCGAGCCATCGCCCAGCAGATGCCGGAACAAGGGCAGATCGTGCGGGGTGGAGATCACCAGGATGTCGCGGATTCCCGCCAGCATCAGCACGCTCAGCGGGTAATAGATCATCGGCTTGTCATATACCGGCAGCAATTGCTTCGAGATGGCGCGGGTCGCCGGATGCAGCCGCGTGCCGCTGCCGCCGGCGAGGACAATGCCCTTCACACGTTGCCTCATGCGGCATTCACCTGCTGCGGCGCGCGCAGCGACTCTGCTAAAGCGTCCTGCCAGGGGCGCAGACGGATGCCGAAGGTTCGCTCCGCCGTTCTGTTGTCCAGAACGCTATTCAACGGCCGTCGCGCTGCGGTGGGATAGTCGATGGAGGCCACCGGTTCGATGGTCGGGACTGTTCGTTGCCGGTATTGTACCGTGCCGAAAATCGTCTGCGCCAGCCTTGCCCATGTGGTCGGCGGCCCACCATTCGTCAGATGATAGGTGCCCCAGGCAGAGTCATTCTCCAGAGCCGATTGCGCCGCGGCAATCACTGCCGGCGCCAGGTCCCGCGCCACAGTCGGTCGGCCCCATTGGTCGTCCACGACGCTCAGATGCTCTCGCGACTGGCCGAGCTTTAGCATCGTGTTGACGAAATTGCGGCCGCTGCCGCCATAGACCCAGCCGGTGCGCACGATCAGGTGGCGCGTCAGCCAGGCCTGGATCGCCAACTCGCCGGCGGCCTTGCTGGCGCCATAGAAATTGAGCGGGCCGATCGTGTCCGCCTCCCGCCATGGCCGCTGGCTGCGTCCGTCGAACACGTAGTCCGTCGAGAAATGCACCAGTGCGGCGCCCGCCGCCACGGCGGCTTCGGCCATCGCCTGCACGGCGGTCGCGTTGATCGACCATGCAGCCTGCCGGTCGCTTTCCGCCTGATCCACGGCGGTATAGGCGGCGGCGTTGACGATCAGTGCCGGCCTGTACCTCTCGATGATCGTGCGGATCGCCATGCGGTCATTCAGATCGCAGGCGCGCCGGTCGAGAAACCGCAACCGCCAACCGACCGGCCACTTGCTGGCCTTTAGCGCCTGGCCGACCTGGCCGCCGGCGCCGAACACGATAACTTTGATCATTCCGCTGCTCTCCGTTGATACATCCCCTGTCGATTACCTGTTGCACTGTGGGCGACGATGGCGCGCCACCAGGTTTCATGCGCCAGATACCAGTCGACCGTCGCCGCCAAGCCGGCCTCGAACCCCCATTCTGGGCGCCAATCGAGCTGCCGTTCCAGCTTCGATGGGTCGATGGCGTAGCGGCGGTCGTGACCAGGCCGGTCGGCGACATAAGTGATGCGGTCTGCATACGGGACTGGCCCTGGGCGTCGCCTGTCCAGCAGCCCGCAAATCGCCCGGACCACATCGATATTCCGCCGCTCCGCCCGCGCGCCGATGGCGTAGGTCTCACCGGTGCGGCCATGCTCCAGAATATGGCAGAGCGCGGCTGCGTGATCGTCTACATGCAGCCAGTCGCGCACCTGATCGCCGGCGCCGTAGACCGGCAGCGACTGCCCATCCAGCGCTTTGGCGATCATCAGTGGGATCAGTTTCTCCGGGAATTGCCAGGGCCCGTAGTTGTTGGTGCAGTTGGTCAGGACGACCGGCAGGCCATAAGTCTCTCCCCAAGCCTTCACCAAGTGATCGCTCGCGGCTTTCGAAGCGGCATAGGGCGAGCGCGGTGCGTAGGGCGTAGTCTCGGTAAATGGAGAGGCATTCGGGGCAAGGGCGCCGAACACCTCGTCGGTCGAGACATGCAGAAAGCGGAACTGCGCCCGCTCACTGGCCGGCTGATGCTCATGGTACGACAACGCCGCCTGCAGGATCGTGTAGGTGCCGAGCACGTTGGTCTGGATGAAGGTTTCGGGCGCGTCGATGGATCGATCGACATGGCTTTCCGCCGCCAGATGGATCACCGCCTCGGGCCGGTGGCGGTCGAATGCCGCGCCCATCGCCGCCGCATCGCCGATATCGGCTTGCACGAAGGCATAGCGCGGATCGGCGTCAAACTCGGCCAGCGCTTCGGGGGTCGCGGCGTAGGTCAGCTTGTCGACGTTGACGACGGACGCGCCGTCACGCATCAGCCTGCGCACCACCGCACCGCCGATAAAGCCGGCGCCGCCTGTCACCAAGACCTTCAAAACGCCACAATCCTTCGGCAAGCTCCGTTCGCGTGAACGTTTAGTTAAGGGGCATTTCCTTAACCAAACGTTAAGGACGCTTGCGTTTCCCTGGGCGAGGGGCTTTCATCGGATCATCGTCTTTCCCAAGTCTACCGCAGGAGCGCTATCCGATGAGCAGCAGCCGCGTCGTCGATTATTACTTCACCGTCACCTCACCCTGGACATTCCTCGGCCATGAGGAGTTTTCGCAGATTACTCGCGAGGCCGGGGTGACCGTTAACGTCAAGCCGGTCGACCTGGGCGCGGTTTTTCAGATTTCCGGCGGCCTGCCGCTGCCGAAACGCTCGAAACAGCGGCAGCGCTATCGCCTGTTCGAGCTGCAGCGGTGGCGGCGCAAGCGCGGCATTCCGTTGAACGTGCATCCGAAACACTTCCCGGCGGATCATACCCTCGGCAACAAGTCGGTGTTGGCCGCGGCGGAGGAGGGTCTCGACGCCATGGCCTATGCCGGCAAGTTAATGCACGGCATTTGGTGCGATGACGCCAACGTCGCCGATCCGGACTATATCCGCGCGACGGCGGCCGCGGTCGGCATCGACGGCGACGCGCTGATCGCCAGCGCCGAGGGCGACGCCATCGGTGCGCGCTACCAAGAGTTAACCGAGGAGGCGAAGAGCGTCTCCGTCTTTGGTGCGCCGTTCTATGTGATCGATGGCGAGCCGTTCTGGGGTCAGGACCGGCTGGAATTCGTTCGCGACACGCTACTCGGCGGTGTCGAGACTTTGGCTGAGATCGAGTGAGGGTTCGTTCCGTCTTCTAGCTTCTCCCGCCGTTCCGCACTTGATGCGGGACCCATGCCTGAGAGTTCCTTGCAGGCTCTGTCCGTTGTGGGCGGCTCTCAGGCATGGACCCCGGATCAAGTCCGGGGAGGTGGTGTTGATTGACGGGGGGTTCAGATGCCTTTTAGTCGGCTCATCTTTCAAGAAGAAGCCGCGGCGACCTCGCGCTCGATCTGGTTTAGCAGCAGCCTCGGCCAGCCGGGCATCAGGTGGCGGCCGATGAACACCATGCGAGTGTTCCGGTCGCCGCCGGGCCAGGCATCCAGCCATTCCAGCGCATGAAAGACGTGCTGAACGCCGTGGACGACCGCCGGCGTCTCCGGTGCCTCGGCGATATGCACCAGGCCCTTGACCCGCAACAGATCGGGGCCGCACGCCTCGGCCAGCGCCTCCAGAAACAGGGTGAGAGCGATGGCAGGCACCGGCTCGCTGCGCACCAGGGTCACGGTGGCGATGCCTTCGGTGTGTTCGGCGGCGCTGTCCTCTGTCCGGGCGAGAGTCTCGGCCAGAGCCTCGGAAGGCTGATCCGGCGGCAGCAGGTACGCCGGGTCGAGCCGGCCGCGCTCGGTCGTCACCACCGCAGCATTGGCGTTCAGGCGGCGGGCGGCGGTCGCTGCCGGCTGGATGGCGGCGAGGTCGGACTTGGTCAGCACCAGCATGTCGGCAAAAGCCGCCTGCTTGCGCGCCTCCGGGTGATTCACCAGGGTTAGCGGGCCGGTGAGGGCGTCGATGGTCGTCACGATCCGCGCCAACTGCACCTGCCGGCTCAGCACCTCGTTGAGCGCCAGGGCCTGGACGATGGGTGCGGGATCGGCGAGGCCGGAGGTCTCGATCACCAACCGCTCGAACGCGATTTGGCCGGCGGCGCGACGGGCCAACAGGTCGCCGATGGTGCGCGAGAGGTCGCCCCGCACCGCGCAGCACAGGCAGCCGGTGGAGAGCGCAACCAGGTCCTCCTCAGCGCTTTCCAGCAGGTCGTGATCCAGGCCGACCGCCCCGACCTCGTTAACGATGACCGCGGTGCCGGCCAGAGCCGGGTCGCGCAGCGCGTGCTTCAGGATTGTGGTCTTGCCGCTGCCGAGGAAGCCGGTGAGCACGGTAAGGGGCACACGCGCGACGCTCATGCGCGGGAACCTGCCGCAAATAAGACGCGGGCCGCACCGCGCTCCGGAGCCAAAACTGAGCGAAGATGCCGGATCACGCCGATGGTGGAGGGGTAGGCGCGGCGGCGCTCGCCGTCCACCTGCACATGCCAGGCGATGCCGAAAGGTTGGCGGCTCTGCTCGACCGTTACAACGATGCCCTCTGCCCCATCGACGCGCGCCGTTAACCCCTCATCCTGCCGGGTGACGGCGACCGTGGCTTCGATACTCCACAACCGCAGCAGCCCGATCAGCAGCGCCTCCAACTCGGCGGCATTCACCGTCGTATCCTAGCCGCGTGCGGCCAGCATGTCGGCGATGGCGAGGACGTGGCGGGCTTGTTTTAAATGCGGCATGTCCAGCATCTTGCCGTCGAGCCCGACGGTGCCGGAGCCGAGATCGCCGAACGCGGCAATCACCCGCTTGGCGTAGGCGATGTCTTCGTCTGTCGGGGTGAAGGCTTTGTTGATGATGTCGACCTGGTCCGGGTGGATGGCGATCTTGCCGGTGAACCCGGTCTTGCGGCCCTGGATCGCCTCGGCCTCCAGCCCCTCCAGATCGCGGAAGTTTGGATAGACCACGTCGACCGGCTCCATCTCGCCCGCATGGCAGGCCGCGAGGCAGAGCGAGCGCACCAGCCGGTACACGTCCTCATACACACCGCTCGGCGCGCGGTTGGTCGAGGCGCGCAGGGCCGCCGACAGGTCCTCCGCCCCCCAGGTCATGCCGTAAATGCGCGGGCTGGCGCCGATATAGCTTTCCATGGTGAACACGCTGCGGGCGGTCTCGGTCGCGACCACCAGGATGCGGGTTGAGCCGATCTCCAGCCCCTCGCGCGCCTCCAGAGCCGACAGGAAGTGGTCGCACTGGATCGCTTCCGCCGCGGAGTAGGTCTTGGGCAGAATGATGCCGTCCGGCGCGCCGGCCATGATAGCCGCCAGATCCGGCAGGGCCAGTTCCGTATCCAGCGGATTGCAGCGCACCCAAAGCTGTTGGCGGGCGCGGTCGGCCTTCTGCGCGATGAGGTATTCCCGCGCCATGGTGCGGGCGGTGGGCAGGTTCTCCTGCGCCACCGAATCCTCCAGGTCAAGGATCAGCGCGTCGGCCTTGGTGCCGGATGCCTTGACGTACTTCCGCTCGCTATCGGCGGGCACGAACAGGAAGGAGCGGATGGGAGGCTTGGGGGCCATAACGGGCGTTTCCTTGATAAGCAATCGGTTCGGGCCAAGATCGCGCGAGTGCGCCCTGGGATCAAGCGCTGAGCGCGGTGATGGCCTCGGCAAGCGCGACCGTGCGATGAGCGCCGATCACGTGCAGGTTCTCGATCAGGCGGCCGTCGAGAAGGACCACGCCCTGGCCTTGAGCCTCCGCCTCCGCGTGGGCAGCGATGATGCGGCGGGCGTCTTCGACCTGCGCTTCAGTTGGACCGAACACGGCGTTGGCTGGCTCGACCTGCTTCGGATGGATCAGGGTCTTGCCGTCGAAGCCCATGTCACGGCCCTGCTCGCAGTGCGCGCGGAACTCGGCGTCATCGCTCAGGTTCAGGTGCACACCATCCAGGATCGCCAGCCCATAGGCGCGGGCCGCCAGCAGGCAGAGCCCCAGGCCGGTGATAAACGGCAGCCGGTCCGGTGTGTGCGCCGCCTGCAAATCCTTCGCCAGGTCGCTGGTGCCCATCACCAGACAGGCAAGGCGCGGCGCCCGGGCGATATCCTGAATTTGCAGCATGGCGAGCGGCGTCTCGACCATAGCCCAGAGCGCCATCTCCGCCGGCGCGCCGGCCTCGTCCAGCACCTGCGCGGCCTGCGCCAACATGGCGGCGCTCTCCACCTTCGGGATCAGGGCTGCGTGCGCGCCGGACCCTGCGATAGCAGCCAGATCGGCATAGCCCCAGGGCGTGCCGAGGCCGTTGGCCCGGATCACGATCTCCCGCTTGCCGTATGCGCCGGAGGCTGCCGCGGCGCAGGCTTGAGCGCGGGCCGCGTCCTTTGCGTCCGGCGCGACCGCATCCTCCAGGTCGAAGATCAGCGCGTCGGCGGCCAGGCTCTTGGCCTTCTCCAACGCACTGGTGCGGCTGGCTGGCATGTAGAGCACGCTGCGGCGCGGGCGGATGGATGGGGCGGCGGAGGCACACATGGCGGCGTGGGTTCCTTTGGCAATTACAATACGGGAACTCTATAACCCAGCAGGCCCGCCTTCGCAGCATCGGAACCGCCGCATGCGTCACGTCTTATCGATTCAATCCAGTGTCGCGCATGGCCATGTAGGCAACAGCGCTGCGGTGTTCGCGCTGGAGCGGTTGGGTTGCGCCGTGACGCGGATCGACACCGTGCGCTTCTCCAACCACCCGGCCCGCGGCGGCTATGCCGGCGGCCCGGCTCCTGCGGCGGAGATCGACACGCTGGTTGCCGGCGTGGCGGAGCGCGGATTTCTCGACGGCTGCGATGCCGTGCTCTCCGGCTATCTGGGCACGGCGGAAAACGGCCTGGCGGTCGCGCGAGCGGTGCAGACGGCTCGCGGCGTGGCCCCCGGCGTGCTGTTCGCGTGCGACCCGGTGATGGGCGACGACCCGAAGGGCTTGTTCGTCGCCGCAGACATCCCGGAGGTAATGCGCGAGGTGCTGGTGCCGGTGGCGGATATCGTCACGCCGAACCGCTTTGAGTTGCAGACCCTGACCGGCCAGCCGTGCGACAGCCGTACGGCCGTGCTCAGCGCAGCCCACAGGTTGCTGGACTGGGGGCCGCGGCTGGTGGTGATCACGGGATTGGCGTTCGAGCCGGGGGTGGTCGAGACATTGGCTTTGACCACTGACGCCGTGTGGAGCGTGAAGCAGCCACGGGTCGATGCACCGGCTTACGGAGCGGGCGATACCTTCGCCGCGATCTTCCTCGGCCGTTACCTGGAGACGCCCGACCCCGCCCGAGCCCTAAGCCTGGCGTCGGCGTCGGTCGCGGGCATCTTGGCGAAGACCGGGCGCGACCTCGCCCTGATTCCGGCCCAGGACGCCATCGTTGCACCGCAGGGCGTGGTGCCGGCGCAGCGTATGGAGTGGGGGTAAACGCCCTTCGATACGCGCCTTGCAGGCGCCATTCAGGGTGAGAAGGTAGCCAGGGGCAACCGTAGTGGCTCAGCCAGCTGAACATTCTGCTGCACGTCTCATCCTGAGTAGCCGCAGCGCGGCGTATCGAAGGGTGGAAGACGCGCTCACCTCAAGCAACCCGCCCGGTCACTTCCGCCAGCTTCGCGGGTGTGTCGATGTCGAGCAGGACGGCGGCGTCGCTCATTTCCACTTCGGCCAGGCGGTCGGCGTGTTCGGCGAAAAGGGGTTTTGCGCCCTGGTCTCCGCTCAGCGCCTGCATGGCCGGTAGGAACTCGGCGCTCCACAGCACGGGGTTGCCGCGTTGGCCCTCGAAGGTCGGCACAACCAGGGCGCGGCCCTCCAGCGGGTTGAAGGCGGCGATCAGGCGGTTCAGGTGGGCCGCCGTGACCTGCGGCATGTCGCCGAGACAGACGAGCACGCCGTCGATATCCCGCGGCAGCGCTCGCAGACCGGCCTTCAGCGAAGTGCTGAGACCGTCGGCGAAGTTCGGATTGTGCACAGCCAGCAGGTCGCGGCCGGCAAGCAGCGGGCTGATCGCATCGGTCTCGTGCCCGGTCACGACCACGGTCGCCCCGCAATCGGAGGCCGCGACCGCGTCCAGCGTGTGCGTCAGCATCGGCTGGCCGCCGACTGGCTGGGTCAGCTTGTTGGCCTTGCCCATACGCCGCGATTGCCCTGCCGCCAGGATCAAGGCGGCGATCCTGGGCGCACGCGGTGCCTCTGTCGCAGTGCCATCCGGCTGCGTGGCGCGCGGGTGGCCGCGGGAGGGGATCTCCGCCAGCAGCCCGCCAACGCCCATCGCCATGATCTGCTGCGGGCCGACGGGCAGGTCGGCGCAGAGGCGCTCCAGCACCCAGTCGAAACCGTTGAGTTTGGGAGAGCGGGCGCAACCGGGCAGGCCGATCACCGGCAGGCCTTCAATCTCTCCCATCAGGATCAGGTTGCCGGGATCGACGGGCATGCCGAAATGGTGCACCTCGCCACCGGCCTCGACGATTCCTGCCGGCAGAGCATCCTGGCGGTCTACGATGGCCGACGCGCCGGCGATCAGCACGAAGTCCGGTTCGTCGGCGAGGGCTTCGCGCAGGGACTCGGCGATGGCGTCTGCCGTGTGGGCGCAGCGGCGCTCCCCCGTTAGGGTGGCGCCGAGCGCGTCGAGGCGGTTGCGGGTGATGCCGACGGTCTTGTCCAGCACGCTGTCTTTGACGGCGGGCAAGGTGCTCTGGATCAACGCGACTTGCTTCGGGCGGAAGTTTGCGACTCGCAGCAAGCGTTGATGGCTGAGTGCAGCGATGGTTTCGATACGGCGCAGCACGCTGTCGGTTGTGGCGAAGGGGATAATCTTGACCGTCGCCACCATCTGCCCCGCCTCGACATTGGCGAATGCCGGCAGAGTGGCGACGGTGGCGCTTTCGTCGACCAGGTTGATGCGGTCGATCCGGCCCTGATCCAGGTCGAGCACGCCCGCATGCTCGGCGAACAGGTTGACGCGGCCGGTGAACGGCGCATTGGCGCGGATGCCCTTGCCCAGCAGCGATTGCGCGATCCGCTCCGCCGCCTTGTCCTCGCCGACCTCGCCGGGTTCGAGGCGAACGGCGATAACGGATTCCACTCCCGCTTCGGCCAGCGCGTCGGTGTCTGCCGCACTCAGCAGGCGGCCCTTTTTCAGGCGCAGCTTGCCGGCGCGCACCGAATGGGCCAGCAGAGCGCCTGCCGCGTCGGCAACTGGTGTGGGGCCGAAGATCATGAGAAGCACCATTGTCCCGGGCTTGATGCGGGACCCATGCCGGAGCAGCGAAAACAAAGCATCGCCTTGCGGTGCAGTCCCTGGCATGGACCCCGGGTCAAGCCCGGGGAAAAGGAGGGGCGGTGTTGCATGCGCTGTCTTCAGGCAGCCTTGGCCTTGACTACCTCGCCCTCGCCCAGATGCAGCACTTGCGTGATCTGCGCCATAATGGCGATGGCGATCTCTGCCGGCGCGCGGCCCCCGAGATTCAGGCCGATCGGCGCATGAATCCGCCCGATCTCGGCTGGCGTCAGGCCCGCGGCGGTCAGGCGCTCGACGCGGGAGGCATGGGTTTTGCGGCTGCCGAGCGAGCCGATGTAGAAGGCCTCGCTGCGCAACGCCACTTCCAACGCCGGGTCGTCCAGCTTCGGGTCGTGGGTGAGGGTGACGACGGCGGTGCGGCGGTCGGGCTTTAAAGCCTCCATCGCCTCGTCCGGCCAATCCTCGTTCAGGTCGACGCCGGGGAAGCGCTCTGCCGTTGCAAAAGCGCCGCGCGGGTCGATGACCGTGATGGCATAGCCGGCGGCGCTGGCGATCTGCACCAGTGGCTGCGTGATATGCACCGCGCCGACGATGATCAGGCGGCGCGGCGGGTTGTAGACGTGTAGAAAATAGCGCTGGTCGCCATCCTTTGTATCATGGCTGCGGTCGTGCCGCTGCGCCTCGCGCGCGGTCTCGACCAGATCGGGTGGCAGGTCGCTCGCGCCCTCGATCCCGCTCGCGGTCAGCAGCCAGTCGACGCCGTCGCCGAGCCGGACGATGCGGACCACCGGCTGGTTTTCGGCGCGCAGGGCGACCGCTCTATCAAAGAGATTGGCTCGCATCAGGCTTGCTCCACCCGCTCGATAAAGATTTCCAGCTTGCCGCCGCAGGCGAGGCCGACTTCCCAGGCCTGATCGTCGGAAATGCCGAAATCCAGCAGACGCGGCTTACCGTCGGCAATGACGTCCTGGCCCTCGGTCACGACAGCGCCTTCGACGCAACCGCCGGAGACGGAGCCGACGAACGCGCCGTCATCGGTCAGCGCCAATTGCGAGCCAACGCCGCGCGGGGCTGAGCCCCAGGTGGAGACCACCGTCGCAATCGCGACGCCCTTGCCGGCGCTGCGCCAGTCGCGGGCTTGTGCCAGGATGGTGTCGGCCTCCGCATTCGTCAGATCATGTTCCGCCATTCTCTCATGCCTTTCTGTAAGGAGACATCCGATGCCGAGAGCGCGCCGGCCAGATCGCCCAGGCTCTCCAGATTGTGGACCGCCCGAAAATCATCGACATGGGGCAACATCGCCCGTGCTCCAGAAGATTTGGGCTGGAAGGCATCATAGCGCAAGAGCGGGTTCAGCCAAATCAATCTGCGGCAGGACTTGTGCAGGCGCTGCATCTGCTCCTCGACCCCCTCTGCCGCCTCGCGGTCGAGACCGTCGGTGATCAGCAGGACGACTGCGCCCTGGCCCAAGACCCGGCGCGACCAGAGGCGATTAAAGGTCTCCAGCGAGGCGCCGATGCGGGTGCCGCCGGACCAGTCCGCCACCTCCGCCCCGATCTTCGCCAGCGCCCGGTCCACCTCCCGGTCGCGCAGATAGCGGGTGATGTTGGTCAGGCGCGTGCCGAACAGGAAGGTATGCACCCGGTCGCGGTCGTTGGTCAGCGCGTGCAGGAAGTGCAGCAGCATGCGCGCATACCGCTCCATCGAGCCGGAAATATCGCAGAGCACCACCAGCGGCGGCGGCCGGGTCTTGTGTTTGCGGAATTGCAGCGGGATCGAGCCGCCACCACCGCGCAACGCCTTCTGCATGGTGCGGCGCAGGTCGGCGCGGGCGATGCGGTTGGTCGGCTCGTAGCGGCGGACTTCGACGGCGGCGAGCGGTAGCGCCAGCCTGGCCATGGCGCGCTTGGCGAGATTGAGCTCGTCGCCGCTCATCTGCTCGAAGTCTTTGGTCTGGAGCTGTTCGCGGGCGGACCAGGTCATGTCGGCCTGGATCTCGATCTCCTGCTCTTCCTGCTCCTGTTGCGATTGGTTCTGCGGCAGCATCGCCTCGGCCAGACGGCGTTGCAGCGGCTCGCCGGGGTCCTCGTCCGGCGGCAGGTCGACGGCGAGGGTCGGCAGCATCATGTCGATCATGCGGTTCAGCAGATCGGGGTTGCGCCAGAACACCTGAAACGCTTGATCGAACAACTCGATCTGATCGCGCCGATTGACCAGGGACGCCCGCAAGGCCCAGTAGAAATCGCGCCGGTTGGTGATGTCGATGGCGCGGACGGCCTCAATCGCCCGCAGCATCTGCCCCGGCCCGAGCGGCAGGCCAGCGGCGCGCAGGGTGCGCACGAAATGCATGATGTTTTCCGGGATGCGGCCGGCGGTGGGGGCTTCAGAAGCCATCGAACCACCCGCCGTTCCCCGGCCTTGAGCCAGGGTCTCCTCCAGAGGCAGGCTCCCAAGGAGGCCCCGGGTAGTGCTGCGCACTTCCGGGGAACATGTCACAATCCCTCCCGCCGGGCGGTGGCGAGACGCCGTTCCCCGGCCTTGAGCCGGGGTCTCCTCCAGAGGCTGGCTCCCAAGGAGGCCCCGGGTAGTGCTGCGCACTTCCGGGGAGGGACATGCCTACAACCCCTCCCGCCGGGCGGTGGCCAGGTTGGCGTTGACCTCGGCCAGGATGCGGGCGGCTTCTGAGCCTTGCAGGCGTTGGATGTCGTCCTGGTATTTCAGCAGCACGCCCAGCGTGTCGTTGACCACGGCAGGGTCGAGCACCAGGGCGTTGAGCTGCATCAGGGCGTTGGTCCAGTCGATGCTTTCGGCGACGCCTGGCAGCTTGAACAGGTCGAGCCCGCGCACCCGCTGGATAAAGCCGACGATCTGTTGGGTCAGTTCTTCCGATGCGCCCGGGGCCTTAAGGCGCAGGATTTCGGCCTCGCGCTTGGCGTCCGGGTAGTCGACCCAGTGATAGAAGCAGCGCCGCTTCAGCGCGTCATGAATCTCGCGCGTGCGGTTCGAGGTGATGATGACGATGGGCGGCTTTTCCGCCTTGATCGTGCCCAGTTCGGGGATGGTGACCTGGAAGTCGCTCAGCACCTCCAGCAGGTAGGCCTCGAACGGTTCGTCGGTGCGGTCGAGTTCGTCGATCAGCAGGACGGGCGGGCCGCCAACGCCGCTTTCCATGGCTTGCAGCAAGGGCCGCTCGATCAGGAATTCGCGGCGGAAGATGTCGTCGGAGAGCGCCTCGCGGCTGGCGTCGCCCATGGCTTCGGCCAGCCGAATCTCGATCATCTGGCGGGCGTAGTTCCACTCGTAGACGGCGCTGGCGACGTCCAGCCCCTCATAGCATTGCAGGCGGATCAGGCGGCGGCCCAGTTGCTCCGACAGCACCTTGGCGATCTCGGTCTTGCCGACGCCGGCCTCACCCTCCAGAAACAGCGGCCGGCCCAGCTTCAGCGCCAGATAAAGCGAGGTCGCCAGCGACCGGTCGGCGACGTAGTTGCCGCCGGCCAACAGGTCGGCGACGCCGTCGACCGTTTCGGGTAAATCCATCCTGCGTGCCGTCTCTCGTAACTTCAAGCGATGGCGGCGACGGCGCGGCGGGCCATGACGCCGACCAGGTGCGCGCGGTATTCGGCGCTGGCGTGAATATCGCTGTTCATCTGCCCCGCATCGCCCTTCATGCCGCCAATCGCGTCGGCGGAGAAATTGCCGCTCAGCGCCTGTTCCATCTCTGCATGGCGGAAGACGCTGGCCGCGGCACCGGTGACCGCGACGCGGACCTCGTCCTGCATTTCCGCCACGAAGACGCCGACGATGGCATAGCGGCTGGCCGGGTTCGGGAATTTCGAGTAGGCGGCGCGCTTTGGCTTCGGAAAGTGGATTTCGCGGATGATCTCACCTTCCTCCAACGCGGTCTCGAACATGCCGGTGAAGAAATCGTCGGCCGCGATCTCCCGCGAGGTCGTGACGACAGTCGCGCCGAGGGCTAGCAATGCCGCCGGATAGTCCGCGGCGGGATCGTTGTTGGCAACCGAGCCGCCGATGGTGCCGCGGTTGCGGACCATCGGGTCGCCGATCAGCCCGGCAAGCTCGGCTAATGCCGGGATCTGAGCCTTTACGATGTCGGAATTGGCGACCTTATCGTGGGTGCACATCGCGCCGATGGCGATAGCGCTGCCGGTATCGCCGAGGGCCGTCAGATCGCGGACACCGGCCAGGTCCACCACGTCACTGGGCATTGCCAGGCGCTGTTTCAGGGTCGGGATCAGGGTCATGCCGCCGGCTATCAGCGTGGCGTCGTCGCCGGCGCTCAGCTTGGCCTGTGCATCGTCCAGCGACGTGGCGCGGTGATAGGTGAACTCGTACATCTGTTCTGCTTCCTATCCGACGGCGTTCAGGACTGGCCGGACATGGCGCGGGCGCCTGCCATGATCGACTTGACGATGTTGTGGTAGCCGGTGCAGCGGCAAAAATTGCCCTCCAGCCACTCCCGCGTTTCATGCTCACTGGGCGCGCCGTTGCGGTTGGCGAGCGCCACGCCGGCCATGATCATCCCGGGTGTGCAGAAGCCGCATTGCAAGCCGTGGTTTTGCCGGAAAGCCTCCTGCATCGGGTGCAACTCGTCGCCGGCGGCGAGGCCCTCGACCGTCACAATGTCCGCGCCCTCGGCCATCAGCGCCAGAAAGGTGCAGGATTTCACGGCCTCGCCATTCACGTGCACGGTGCACGCGCCGCACTGGCTGGTGTCGCAGCCGACATGCGTGCCGGTCAGCCCCAAATGCTCACGCAGAAACTGGACCAGCAGCGTGCGGCCCTCGACCTCGCCGGAAACCGGCTTGCCGTTAACGGTCATGGAGACGGAAGGCATAAACGTGCTTCTCCCAGACATAAGGAAATTCTCATCGTATTGACGCAGAGTTTGGCGGTGGACTGCTAAGCGGTCAACGGCCCTATGGTGCGTGAAAGCGCGCGAACTGCTGTCGGTCGGCCTCAGGTGAACAGGTAAATCAGGACGGCCAGAGCGACCGCGGCGCCGCCAATCCAAACCCATTGGGGCATGCCGCGTTGCGCCGGCGCGGTGGAGGGCGCCTGTGCCGGTTGCACCGCCGTCGCGCCACCCGATTCCGCAACCGCCTCCGCCTCGCTATCGCCCTTGCCTCCGCCGTTGCGTTCGGCGACAATTGCCGAGAACTTGGCAAAAAACTCATCGGCCATCTTGCGCGCAGTGCCGTCGATGAGCCGTGAGCCGATCTGCGCCAGCTTGCCGCCAACCGACGCATTGGCATCGTAGGTCAGGACAGTCTCATTACCGTCCTCGGCCAGGTGCACGTTGGCGCCGCCCTTGGCGAAGCCGGCAGCGCCGCCGGTGCCTTCGCCTTCGATGCGGTAACCGTTCGGCGGGTCGAGGTCCAGCAACTTGACCTTGCCGGAAAATCGGGCGCTAACCGGCCCGACCTTGGCCCGGACCTTGGCAGTAAAGCCGTCTTCGCCGTCTTTCTCCAACTCCTCGCATCCAGGCAAGGCAGCCTTGAGGATCTCGGGATCGTTCAGCGCTTCCCAAACTGCTTGCCTGGGGGCGGAAATACGATATTCGCCGGCCATTTCCATAGCTTGGCTCCCTCATGTTGCGAGCCGCAAAAGCACTCTGGGCTCGGGTTGCGTGCGCAGCATGTCCGGACCCTAGCGAGCCGTGGCGTCCGGCGCAATCGGACTTCCGTTGCGTTCCGGCGGGCGACTGGCCTACACAAAGGCATTGCATTACATGGTGGGTCCTTCGTAAACCCCATGGTAATCCATAGCGGCGCCGCGCAGTCACGCTCGATGCTAATCCGCTTTAAAGACTTGAACCGGGAGGACGGTCTACCATGACCGCATTGCGTATTATTGGATTGGCGATAGCCGCCGCGATGGCAATCGCAAGCCCGGCGTTAGCAGCCGTCGAAGGCGCGCCGCATTTGAATGGCGGGGAATTACACCTGGTCTGGATTGTGCCGTTCGTCGGCATCCTGCTGTCGATTGCGCTGTTCCCGCTGCTTGCTCCCGAATTCTGGCACCATCATTTCGGCAAGGTTTCGGCGTTTTGGGCAGCGGCGTTTCTGATCCCGTTTCTGGCGGTCTACGGCCTGTCGCTCACCGTGTTCGAAGTGGTTTACGTGCTGCTGCTGGAATACATCCCGTTTATCATTCTGCTGCTGACGCTGTTCACCGTGGCGGGCGGCGTGCGCCTGACCGGACGGCTGGTCGGCTCGCCGGTCGTCAATACGGCGATCCTGCTGCTCGGTACCGTGCTGGCGAGTTGGATGGGAACCACGGGCGCCGCGATGCTGTTGATCCGGCCGTTGCTGCGCGCCAACGAAGATCGCCGGTACAAGGTACACACCGTCGTCTTCTTCATCTTTCTGGTGGCCAATGTCGGCGGCTCGCTGACACCGCTGGGCGATCCGCCGCTGTTCCTGGGCTTCCTGAAAGGCGTCTCGTTCTTCTGGCCAACGACGCACATGTTGCTGCCGATGATCCTGGTCGCGGTCATCCTGCTGGTGCTCTACTACATCGCCGATAGTGTGCTGTACCGGCGGGAGGGGCCGGTGATGGCGCATCAAATCGGCAATACCCGTGAGGCGGCGTTGGGCATTACCGGATCGGTCAATTTCCTATTGCTCGCCGGGGTTGTCGGCGTCGTGTTGATGAGCGGTATTTGGAAACCGGGCATTGCGCTCAACGTCTATTATGTGAATTGGGAGTTGCAGAATATCGCGCGCGACGTTCTGCTATTGGCCATCGCTTATACCTCCTGGGTCGTCACCGACCGGGCCAATCGCGAGGCGAACGGCTTCACCTGGTTCCCGATTATGGAGGTGGGCAAGCTGTTTGCCGGGATCTTCCTGACCATCGTCCCGGCAATCGCCATCCTGAAGTCCGGCACCGAAGGGGCCCTCGGCGGGGTTGTGTCGCTGGTCACGGCGCCGGATGGCGGCCCGGTCGATGTGATGTACTT
>CAXBDI010000061.1:0-22100 GCA_963974445.1 uncultured Alphaproteobacteria bacterium | reverse complement strand
AGGCGGCCGCACCGTCGGCGCCGGCGTCGTCGCCAGCATCGTCGAATAACAGCGTCGAATAACGAATAACAGCAGCCTGCGCAGAACGGTAAAGACGCGATGGATCATCAAAACATACGAATCCGGCTCAAAGCCTTTGATCACCGGATTCTGGACCAATCGACCAGCGAGATCGTCTCGACGGCCAAGCGCACCGGCGCCGCCGTCCGGGGGCCGATCCCGCTGCCGACGCGGATCCAGAAATACACCGTGCTGCGCGGGCCGCATATCGACAAGAAGTCTCGCGAGCAGTTCGAAGTCCGCACCCATCGCCGTGTCCTCGACATCGTCGATCCGACACCACAGACGGTGGACGCCCTGATGAAACTCGACCTCGCCTCCGGCGTAGATGTGGAGATCAAAGTATGAGCACGCCTGCCACCCGTACCGGCGTTGTCGCCACCAAATTGGGCATGACCCGGGTCTTTAGCGAGACCGGCCAGCACGTCCCGGTGACTGTCCTGAAACTGGACAATTGCCGCGTCGTCGGCCACCGCACCGAAGATCGTGATGGCTACTCCGCGCTGCAGATCGGCTATGGCCTCGCCAAGACCAAGCGGGTCTCCAAGGCGAACCGTACCGCTTTCGGCAACCGCAACGTTGAGCCGCCGCAGAAAGTGGCGGAATTCCGGGTTCCAGCCGATGCGTTCGTCGATGTCGGGCTGGAAATCGGTGCGGACCATTTCGTCGCTGGCCAGTTCGTCGATCTGATCGGCACAACCAAGGGCAAGGGCTTTGCCGGTGTGATGAAGCGGCATGGCTTCCATGGCCTGCGCGCCAGCCACGGCGTCTCGGTCTCCCATCGCTCGCACGGTTCGACCGGCCATTGCCAGGATCCCGGCAAGGTGTTCAAGGGCAAGAAGATGGCCGGCCAGATGGGCGACGAGCAAGTGACGGCTCAGAACCTGGAAGTGGTCGCCACCGATTTGGAGCACGACGTCATCCTGGTCCGCGGCGCGGTGCCCGGCGCCAAGGGCGGTTATGTGTTGGTGAGCGATGCGATCAAGCGGCAATTGCCGCAGGGCGTACCGTTCCCGGCTGCCATCCGCAACGCCGCCGCGGCTGCGGACGCTGCCGCCGAAGAAACTCCGGCCGATGACAACGGCGCCGAGACCAGCGAAGAGTAAGGTTTGATGGAGCTCAAAGTCAAAAATTGGGATAATGCGGAGGTCGGCTCGCTGGAAGTCAGCGATGCCGTGTTCGGCGCCGACGTGCGCGCGGACATCCTCAATCGCGTTGTCACTTGGCAATTGGCCAAGCGCCGGGCCGGCACCCACAAGGTGAAGGAACGCGGCGAGGTCAATCGGACCAAGTCGAAATGGTTCCGCCAGAAGGGCTCTGGCCGGGCGCGGCACGGGTCGCAGAACGCGCATATTTTCCGGGGCGGCGGTGTCGCTCACGGCCCGCGGGTTCGCGACCATGGCTTCTCCCTGCCGAAGAAAATTCGGGCGATGGGCATGCGCTGTGCGCTATCTGCCAAGGCGAAGTCCGGTCAGTTGATCGTTATCGACTCCGCCGACGCGGGCTCGCACCGCACCAAGGACCTGCAGGCCAAGCTGGACGCCATGGGCATCCGCTCGGCGCTGGTGGTCTCCGGCGCGTCGGTCGATGACAATTTGCGCCGCGCGGCTTCGAACATCATCGGCATCGACGTGCTGCCACAGCAGGGCGCCAATGTGTATGACATTCTACGCCGCGAGAACCTGGTGATGACCCGCGAGGCGATTCAGCATTTGCAGGAGCGCCTAGGCAAAGGAGTGGGGGCATGAGCCGCGGACGCCGAATTCGACCCACAGTCGCACCCAGCGAGGCCGAGATGCTGCGCGTCTTGCGCTCGCCACATATCACGGAAAAAGCGACCCTGATCAGCGAACACAACCAGGTCACCTTCAAGGTGGCGGTGGATGCGACCAAGCCGGCGATTGCCGCTGCGGTGGAGCATCTGTTCAAGGTGAAGGTCAAGGCCGTCAACACCGTGCGGATGGACGGCAAGGTCAAGCGGTTTAAGGGTATCCTTGGCCGCCGCGCCGATTGGAAAAAGGCTATGGTGACGTTGGAGGAAGGACATTCCATCGACGTAACCACCGGCATTCCGGCCCGCTGAGCCCCGCTGACGAGGACGAAGCACGATGGCATTGAAACAATACAAACCGATGACGCCCGGCCAACGCGGCCTGGTGCTGGTCAACCGCTCCGCGCTCTATAAGGGCAAGCCGGTCAAGGCGCTGACCGAGGGCTTGAGCTCGTCGGGCGGCCGCAACCACCATGGCCACACCACGTCTTTCTGGCGCGGCGGCGGCCACAAGCGGCGCTACCGCAAGATCGACTTCAAGCGCAGCAAGCAGGATATGAATGCGACAGTGGAGCGGATCGAATACGACCCGAACCGCACCGCCTTCATCGCGCTGCTGAAATACGAGGACGGCGAACTCGCCTACATCCTGGCGCCGCAGCGTCTGGCGGTGGGCGACACGGTCCGCTCCGGCTATGGCTCCGACATCAAGCCCGGCAACGCGTTGCCGCTGCGCCGGATTCCGGTCGGCACCATCGTGCACAATGTTGAGCTGAAGGTCGGCAAAGGCGGGCAGATCGCCCGGTCGGCCGGCACTTATGCGCAGTTGGTCGGCCGCGATGCCGGTCTGGCGCTGTTGCGGCTGTCCTCCGGCGAGATGCGGAACGTCCCACAGGAATGTGCGGCGACGATTGGTGCGGTTTCGAACCCGGATCACAGCAACATCAACCTGGGCAAAGCGGGCCGCAACCGCTGGCTCGGCCGTAGGCCGCATGTGCGCGGCGTCGTCATGAACCCGGTCGATCACCCGCATGGCGGTGGTGAAGGCCGAACCTCCGGCGGCCGTCATCCGGTGACGCCGTGGGGCAAGCCGACCAAGGGCCACCGCACCCGCACGCCGAAGAAGCCGTCGGATAAAATGATCGTCCGCTCGCGGCACAAACGATAAGAAAGGGCGAATAAGCGATGGCACGCTCTGTATGGAAGGGTCCGTTCGTGGACGGGTATCTGCTGAAGAAAGCAGACGCCGCACGCGAATCGAGCCGCAATGACATCATTCGAACCTGGTCGCGACGCTCGACGATCCTGCCGCAATTCGTCGGCCTGACCTTCGGCGTTTACAACGGCCACAAATTCATTCCGGTGCAGGTGAACGAGCAGATGGTCGGGCACAAGCTCGGCGAATTCGCCCCCACCCGCACGTTCTATGGCCATGAGGCCGACAAGAAAGCGAGGCGGCGCTAATGGGCAAGCCATCTGCTGCGCGCGCTTTGCCGGACAATGAGGCAAAGGCCATCCTGCGCAATATCCGCACCAGCCCGCGCAAGCTCAACCTGGTCGCGGCCAGCATCCGCGGTATGCCGGCGGAGCGGGCGTTGCTGGCGCTGAAATACTCCAAAAAGCGCATCGCGGCGGAGGTGCGCAAGGCGCTGCTTTCCGCCGTCGCCAATGCGGAAAACAATCACGAACTCGACGTTGACCGTTTGGTCGTGTCGGAAGCGCACGTGGGCAAGGCATTGATCATGAAGCGCTTTCATGCTCGGGCTCGCGGCCGCGGCGCCCGGGTGGAAAAGCCGTTCGCGCACCTGACAATCATCGTGCGTGAGCAGGTAGAGGAAGAAAACTAATGGGTCATAAAGTCAATCCGATCGGCCTGCGTCTCGGGATCAATCGCACCTGGGATTCGCGTTGGTATGCGGACCGTGATTATGCCGACCTGTTGGAAGAGGATCTGAAGATCCGCTCTTACCTGACGACCAGGCTGAAGCAGGCCGGCGTCGCCAAGATCGTCATTGAGCGGCCAGCCAAGCGGGCGCGGGTGACCATTCATTCGGCTCGCCCCGGTGTGATCATCGGCAAGAAGGGCGCGGATATCGAGCGGTTGCGTCAGGAGTTGTCGAAGCGTTGCTCCGGCGAGGTGTCTCTGAACATCGTCGAGATCCGCAAGCCGGAAATTGATGCGAAACTGGTGGCCGACAACATCGCCCAGCAGTTGGAGCGCCGCGTGGCGTTCCGCCGGGCGCTGAAGCGTGCGGTGCAGTCGGCGATGCGGCTGGGCGCCCTGGGTATCCGGATCAACGCCGCCGGCCGCTTGGGCGGCGCGGAAATCGCGCGGACCGAGTGGTATCGCGAGGGCCGCGTGCCTTTGCACACGTTGCGGGCCGAGATCGACTACGGCCAATCGGAAGCGCACACGACCTATGGCGTCTGCGGCATCAAGGTTTGGGTGTTCAAGGGCGAAATCCTGGCGCACGACCCGATGGCGCAAGACCGCCGGGTTAACGAACAGCAGGTCGCGTTGGGCCGTGGCTAGCGCCGTCAGTCCCGACCATAGAATAGCGACGAGGAAAACGGATCATGCTTAGCCCGAAACGCACAAAGTTTCGCAAGCAGCACAAAGGCCGCATTCACGGCAACGCGAAGAGCGGGACGGAGGTCAGCTTTGGCTCCTATGGCCTGAAAGCCATGGAGCCGGAGCGGATCACCGCGCGCCAGATCGAGGCGGCACGCCGGGCGATGACTCGCAAGATGCGCCGCATCGGCAAGGTCTGGATCCGCGTTTTTCCGGACGTGCCCGTGTCGTCGAAACCTGCCGAGGTCCGCATGGGCAAGGGCAAGGGTTCGCCGGAGTTCTGGGTTGCCAAGGTGAAGCCGGGCCGGGTGATGTTCGAGTTGGATGGCGTGCCGGAAAGCCTGGCGCGGGAGGCGTTCGAGCTTGCCGCGGCCAAGCTGCCGATCCGTGTGAAGTTCGTAACTCGCCCCGCGTATCTGCCAATCCGCGAAGAGGTGATCTACGAAGAGCGCTCCATCGAAGAATTCGAAGCCGAGATGGAGGCTTGGGAAGAAGAGGATACCGCCGCTGAAACCGCTGAGGCGGATGGCGACGCGGCTGACGAAGACGAAAAGGACGACGAGTGATGAAGTCCGGCGATGTCCGTGCCCTTTCCGACGATCAGTTGCAGGAAAACCTGTCCTCGCTGCGCCGTGAAGCTTTCAACCTTCGCTTTCAACGGGCGTCCGGCCAGTTGGAAAGCACGGCGCGCGTGCGGCTGGTGCGCCGCGATATCGCGCGCATCCTGACCATTTTGGCCGAACGCCGCCGCGCCAACACGGCCGCTGCTTAAGGCTCTCTAGGAAGTATCTGTAAACTATGCCAAAACGCATCCTGCAAGGCCAAGTGGTCAGTGATAAAGGCGACAAGACGATCATCGTCCGCGTCGATCGCCGCGTGACCCATCCGGTCTATAAGAAGATCATCACCCGGTCGAAGAAGTTCATGGCCCACGACGAGGGCAACCTCTACCACATCGGCGACGTGGTGCGGATCGAAGAAAGCCGGCCACTGTCAAAGCGAAAGCGGTGGGTCGCGATCGAGCGTACGGCTCTGGGCGTTGCGTCCGAGGTCGAAGAGCTCGACGTCGAGACCGCAGACGACATCTTGGAAGAATTGTCAGACGCCGGCAGCCCTCAGACCTGAGACGCTCTTGCCTGCTTGATCTGTTAAGTGCCGGGCGCCGCCCGGTTGTTAGAAATTTGAGGAGATTAGGTCCATGATTCAGACGGAAACCAATCTCGATGTAGCGGATAACTCAGGCGCGAAACGGGTGCAATGCATCCGCGTCCTGGGCGGCACTGGCCGCCGTACCGCGAGCGTCGGCGATATCATCATCGTATCCGTGAAGGATGCGATCCCGCGCGGCCGCGTGAAAAAGGGCAACGTGCATCGCGCGGTCATTGTCCGCACCTCAAAAGAGGTGCATCGCGCCGACGGCACGTCGATCCGCTTCGACCGCAACGCCGCGGTCATCCTGAGCCCCAATAACGAGCCGGTCGGGACACGCATCTTCGGCCCGGTAACCCGTGAATTGCGGGCGAAGGGCTTCATGAAGATCATCAGCCTGGCGCCGGAGGTGCTGTAGCCATGCAACGGATTCGCAAGGGCGATACGGTCGTTGTGACGACCGGCAAGGATAAGGGCCGCACCGGCGAGGTGCTGCGCGTCCTGCCGGCCGACAGCCGGGTTCTGGTGCAGGGCATCAATCTGGTGAAGCGTCATACCAAGCCGCAAATGGGCGAGCCGGGCGGTATCGTCGAGAAAGAGGCTACAATCCACGTCTCGAACGTAGCCCACTGGGATGCCGACTCCGGCAAGGCCACGCGCATCGGCTATAAAGTGCTGGAGGATGGCCGCAAAGTCCGCGTCGCCAAACGCTCCGGCGAGCAAATCGACTAGGGACGGGAAAGGAAAAACAGATGCCAACTCGTCTCCAAGAGCAGTATGTCGAAACCATTCGACCGGCGCTGCAAAAGGAATTCGGCTACGTCAACGTCCACCAGATCCCGAAGCTCGATAAGATCGTGCTGAATATGGGTGTGGGCGAGGCGGTTGCCGACTCGAAGAAGGTCGATGCCGCTGTCGGCGACATGACCAAGATCGCCGGTCAGAAGCCGGTGGTGACCAAGGCGCGCAACTCTATCGCCGGCTTCAAGCTGCGCGAGGGCATGCCGATTGGCTGTAAGGTCACCTTGCGCAGCGTGCGCATGTACGAATTCCTCGACCGTCTGGTCACGATCGCTCTGCCGCGGGTCCGCGATTTTCGCGGTGTCTCGGCAAAGGGGTTCGACCGCCGCGGCAACTATAATATGGGTCTGCACGAGCAGCTCGTTTTTCCCGAGATCGAATACGACAAGATCGATGAAATCCGGGGGATGAACATCACCATTTGCACGACGGCAAAAACGGATGCGGAAGCAAAAGCCTTGCTCGCCGCATTCAAAATGCCGTTCACGAGCTAGGGCCGAGGGAGCGTTTCGCTATGGCTAAAGAAAGTGCGATCCAGAAGAACCAGAAGCGCCGGCGCCTGGTCAAAAAATACTCCGAGCAGCGCAAGGAGTTGAAGAGCGTCATTCAAGACCGGTCATTGCCACCGGAAGATCGGTTCATGGCGCAATTGCGCTTGGCCGAACTGCCGCGCAACAGCTCGCCGACCCGGGTGCGCAACCGTTGCCGCGTCACGGGCCGGCCGCGCGGTTTCTACCGGAAATTCGGCATATCGCGTATTGCGATGCGCGATCTTGGGTCCGTCGGCGCTCTGCCGGGCCTCGTGAAGTCTAGCTGGTAACGGCGAAGGAGGCGGTTTCATATGGCAATCAGCGATCCTTTAGCCGATATGCTCACACGGATTCGGAACGGGCAGCACCGGCGTATGCCGGCCGTGCGCTCGCCGCATTCGCAGCTTCGGATCAACGTGCTCGACGTGTTGCAGCGAGAAGGCTATATCCGCGGCTACTCCGAGGGCGACATACGCACCGGAATCGGCGAGTTGACGATTGAGTTGAAGTACGACGAAGGCGCACCGGTGATTCAGGAGATCCAGCGGGTCTCCAAACCCGGACGCCGCGTGTACTCGAAGATCAAAGACCTGAAGCCGCACCGCGGCGGCTTGGGCATTTCGATCCTATCGACGCCCCGTGGCGTTGTCTCCGATCACGAAGCGCGTGCGCTGAATGTCGGTGGCGAAGTGCTCTGCGAAGTATTCTAAAGCGAGCGTAAGGAAGCAAAACCATGTCTCGCGTAGGCAAGAATTCAGTGCCGATTCCAAAAGGCACCGAGGTGACCTTGAACGGCAAGGTCCTGAAGGCGAAAGGCAAGCTCGGCGAGCTTTCCCTTACCCTGCATGACGATGTCGAAGGCAAGATCGAGGACGACCAGATCGTCATTCGTCCGATTGGTACGCACCAGCGGGCGCGGGCGATGTGGGGCACCTACCGCGCCCGGGCGGCAAATATCGTTGAGGGCGTCTCCGAAGGCTTCACCAAAAACCTGGAGATCAATGGCGTTGGCTATCGCGCCGCGATCGAAGGCAAGAACCTGAAGCTGCAATTGGGCTATAGCCACGACGTGCTGTTCCCGATTCCGGACGGCATCGACATCAAGTGCGAGCGGCCAACGGCAATCACCATCTCTGGCCATGACAAGCAGCAGGTCGGCCAGGTCGCATCGGAAATCCGCGGCTGGCGGCCACCGGAACCCTACAAGGGCAAGGGTGTGAAATACGCGGGCGAATACATCTTCCGCAAAGAGGGCAAGAAGAAATAGTCATGCCTACTCAACGCGATCAAACACAACGGCGCCGGCTGCGGGTTCGCAATGCGATCCGCAAAAACAGCGACCGTTTGCGGTTGTCCATCTTCCGGTCAGGCCGCCACATCTATGCGCAGGTGATCGACGACCGGGCTGGGCGAACGCTCGCCGCGGCGTCGTCGGTGGAAAAAGACCTGCGCTCGTCTCACAAGAGCGGCGCCGACAAGGACGCGGCATCGGCGGTCGGTAAGATCGTTGCCGAGCGCGCCCTTGCCGCCGGTGTCAACGCCGTCGTCTTCGACCGCGGTGCCTATCGTTATCATGGCCGGGTGAAGGCGTTGGCGGATGCCGCGCGCGACGCCGGCCTACAGTTCTAAGGAGAGACCGATGGCTAGAGGTCCCCGTGGCGACCGGCGCGAACGCGAACGCGAAAACCCGGAATTCGTCGAGAAATTGGTCTCCATCAACCGCGTCGCCAAGGTGGTGAAGGGCGGCAAGCGCTTTGGCTTTGCCGCACTCGTGGTGCTGGGCGACGGCAACGGCCGTGTTGGCTATGGCGCCGGCAAGGCGCGCGAGGTGCCGGAAGCGATTCGCAAGGCGACTGAACAGGCGAAGCGCAACATGGTGCGGGTGCCACTGCGCGAAGGCCGGACGCTGCACCACGACATGCGCGGCCATTTCGGCGCTGGCAAAGTGGTGGTTCGAGCGGCTCCCGCCGGCACCGGCGTGATCGCCGGCGGTCCGATGCGCGCCGTGTTCGAGGCGTTGGGCGTGCACGATGTGGTCGCGAAATCGACCGGCACGTCCAACCCGCACAATATGGTGAAGGCGACGTTCAACGCATTACTTTCGACGCAGTCGCCTCGCATGGTTGCGTCGCGCCGCGGCAAGAAAGTTGCCGAGGTCTTGGGTCGCCGCCCTGGGCGTGATGGCGACGCCCCCACGCCGGATGCCGCTGTTATCGACTCGGCATCAACCGATGGTGTCGATGCGCAGGCATCGAACCCGCAGGAGTAGGAACATGGCCGCGACTAACCGCCTCAAAGTCACCCAGATCGGCAGCCCGTCGCGGCGTCCGAAAGACCAGCGCGCGACGCTGGTCGGCTTGGGTTTGAACAAGCTGCGCCGCACCAGCGTGCTGGACGACACTCCAGCAATTCGTGGCATGCTGCGCAAAGTGCACCATATGGTGAAAGTCGAAGAAGTTTCCTGAGCGTAGCCTGGTCTGCCGAAGGCAGGCTGGGGGCCTCAGTCAAGGATCAATCGCATGCGTTTAAACGAGATCGCAGACAACCCGGGCGCCCGCAAAAAGCGCTCGCGCGTTGGCCGGGGCATCGGCTCTGGTATGGGCAAGACGTCCACCCACGGCCAGAAGGGTCAGAAGGCGCGTTCTGGCGTTGCCATCAACGGCTTCGAAGGCGGCCAGATGCCAATCTATCGGCGCATGCCGCGCCGCGGCTTCAACCCGTTGAACAAGGTTCACCACCAAGTGGTCAATATCGGCCGGTTACAGAAGGCGATTGACGCCGGCGGCATCGATACGTCGGCCATTGACCGGAACGCTCTTGTGGCCGCCGGTCTTGCCCGCCGCAACGGCGCGCCGGTGCGTCTGTTGGCGACCGGAGAGTTGTCGGCGAGCGTGCAGATTTCCGTCGATAGCGCCTCGCGCCAGGCCATCGCCGCGGTGGAGAAAGCCGGCGGCAAGATTACGTTGACGGGGGCTGCCGCGGCAGAGGGCGAATCGCAAGCCAACGCATGACGCCAAAAGCGGGTCTGATGTCGATCCAGCAATAGCCGAGAAGTACGAGGCACCTCATGGTTTCCGCCGCAGAACGCCTGGCCAGTAACGTCAACTTCGGTGCGTTCTCAAAGGCGACCGAACTCAAGCAGCGAATTTGGTTCACCCTGGCGGCGCTGGTGGTGTACCGGCTTGGCACCTATATCCCAATTCCCGGCATCGACGCATCGATACTGGCCGAGATCTTCGATCAGCAATCGTCCGGCCTGCTGGGCATGTTCGACATGTTCTCCGGCGGCGCTCTCGGGCGCATGACCATCTTTGCCCTGAACATCATGCCGTATATCTCGGCATCGATCATCATGCAGTTGATGACGGCGGTCTCGCCGAAGCTGGAGGCGCTGAAGAAAGAGGGCGATCAGGGCCGGAAAAAGATCAACCAATATACCCGCTATGGCACCGTGCTGTTGGCGGCTGTGCAGGCCTACGGCCTGGCGGTGGGTGTAGAGGGTATGCGCGGCGCCAGCGGCAGCGCAGTGATCGATCCCGGCATGTTCTTCCGCATCACCACGGTGATCACCATCGTAGGTGGCACCATGTTCCTGATGTGGCTGGGTGAGCAGATCACGTCGCGCGGCATCGGCAACGGCATCTCGCTGATCATTTTCGCCGGCATTGTCGCCAACCTGCCGACGGCCCTTGCGAGCCTTTTCGAGCTCTCGCGCACCGGCGCGGTGTCGGCCGGGTTTATTGTCATTCTGCTGCTGTTGGCCGTCGCTACGATTGCGTTCATCGTCTTCATGGAGCGGGCGCAGCGCCGGCTCATCGTGCAGTATCCGAAGCGCCAGCAGGGCAACAAGATGTACGGCGGCGACAGCTCGCACCTGCCGCTGAAGCTGAATACCGCGGGCGTGATCCCGCCGATCTTTGCCAGTTCGCTGTTGCTGATGCCGGCCACGGTCGCGAGTTTCGGCGACTCCGGCAATTCGGAATGGCTGAACTTCATTTCGGCCTATCTGGGGCACGGGCAGCCGCTGTATCTGGCGCTCTATATCGGGATGATCGTGTTCTTCTGTTTTTTCTACACGGCCATCGTGTTCAATCCGGAGGAAACAGCAGACAACCTGAAGCGGTATGGCGGCTTCATTCCCGGAATCCGCCCTGGCAAGAACACGGCGCAGTACCTCGACTATGTGCTTACCCGGTTGACCGTTGTGGGTGCGGCCTATCTGGCGGCGGTCAGTTTGTTACCCGAATTGCTTATATCGCAATACGCGGTTCCGTTTTATTTCGGCGGCACCAGCCTGCTGATCGTAGTGAACGTGACGATGGATACGGTGGCTCAGATCCAGTCGCATCTGCTCGCGCATCAGTATGAAGGGCTGATCAAGAAGTCGAAGTTACGAGGTCGTAGGCGATGAACATCATTCTGCTTGGCCCCCCGGGGGCCGGCAAAGGGACGCAAGCACGGCGGTTGCAGGAAAAGCATGGCCTGGTGCAGCTTTCGACCGGCGACATGCTGCGGGCCGCCGTCGCCTCCGGCAGCGAGATCGGCATGACGGCCAAAGCCATCATGGAGGCGGGCGACCTGGTCCCCGACGCGGTCGTGGTGCAGATCATATCGGAGCGTTTGGACGCTCCGGATACGTCGCGTGGCGTGACCTTGGATGGCTTTCCGCGGACCACGTCGCAGGCGGAAGCGCTGGACGCGATGCTGGCGGAGCAAGGCCGTGTGTTGGATGCCGTCGTCGAATTGACGGTCGACGAGGCGATTCTCGTCGACCGGATCGAGAAACGTGCGGAGGAGACACTGGGCGCGCGGGCCGATGATAATGTCGAAACGCTGCGCAAACGCCTCGAAGTCTATCATGAGCAGACCGCGCCGATCATTCCCTATTACAAAGCCAAGGGAATGCTGAAGCGTGTCGATGGCATGATGGAGATCGAGCAGGTCACCGCGGCATTGGAATCTGTGCTGGGGCTCGCCTAGGGCCGTGGCATAGTGACGCGAAGCGGCGGTTTCGCAAAGATATCTTGACAGTCGCGTTACTGCGACTATAACTCACGCCTTTCCAGGCGTATCACTTAATGAGACATGCCTATCTCACGTCCAGTGAAATAGGGTGACAGGAGGATTGCTAGTGGCGCGTATTGCCGGCGTCAATATACCGACGAACAAGCGTGTTGTGATCGCACTGACCTATATCCATGGCATCGGGGCGCCGACCTCGCAGAATATCTGCGAAAAGTTGGCGGTTCCGGCGGAACGCCGCGTTAATGAATTGACCGAGGATGAGGTTATCCGCATCCGCGAGATCATCGATGCCGAGCATACGGTGGAGGGTGACCTTCGCCGTGAGCGGGCAATGGCGATCAAACGGCTGATGGATATGGCCTGCTACCGTGGCTTGCGCCATCGTCGCAGCCTGCCGACCCGCGGTCAACGGACCCATACCAATGCCCGCACGCGGAAGGGTAAAGCCCGTCCGATCGCTGGTAAGAAGAAATAAAGAAACGGGATCGATAGCCATATGGCTCGTCAAGCAACGACGACACGCGTCCGCCGTGCGGAGCGTAAGAACATTTCCTCTGGTGTCGCTCATGTCAGCGCTACCTTTAACAACACCATGATTACCATTACCGACGCCCAGGGCAATACGATTTCCTGGTCTTCGGCTGGTTCGCAAGGGTTCAAAGGTTCGCGCAAGTCGACGCCGTTTGCGGCGCAGGTCGCGGCTGAAGATGCGGCTCGCAAGGCGCAAGACCACGGCATGAAGACGCTGGAAGTCGAGGTCCGCGGCCCTGGCTCAGGACGTGAGTCGGCTCTGCGTGCGCTGCAGGCCGCAGGCTTCGTCATCACCGCTATCCGCGATGTGACGCCGATCCCGCATAATGGTTGCCGGCCACGCAAGCGGCGCCGCGTCTAGGAAGCACGCACCCCCTATAGGGTCGAAACCCGCCGGCCGTATCTGGCTCCCCGCCTATACGGCTATGCTCAATCGGAGATGGGGCGAGCTATGTCAAACTCTACCTTACAACGCAACTGGATAGACCTGATCAAGCCGACCAAGTTGGCGCTCGATCCGGGAACCGACAAGAGCCGAGTGGCCACCGCGGTCGCCGAACCGCTGGAGCGTGGCTTCGGCATTACGCTCGGTAATTCACTACGGCGGATCCTGCTGTCCTCGCTGCAGGGCGCGGCGGTGACTGCGGTGCAGATCGACGGCGTTCTGCACGAGTTTTCGTCGATCCCCGGCGTCCGCGAGGACGTGACCGATATCATCCTGAATATCAAAGCCATGGGCCTGCGTATGCATGCGGAGGGACCCAAGCGCATCACGCTGGATGCGACCGGTCCGGGCACTGCGACCGCCGGCATGATCGAGACGGGCGCCGATATCGAGGTGATGGACCCGGATTTGGTGATTTGCACCCTCGACCAGGGCGCGCATGTGCACATGGAAATGACGGTCGAAAACGGCAAAGGCTATGTCGCTGCCGCCACCAACCGCGGTGAAGACGCGGTGATCGGTGTGATCCCGGTGGACGCAATTTTCTCGCCGGTGCGCCGCGTCGCCTATAAGGTGGAGAACACCCGCGTCGGCCAGGTCACGGACTACGACAAGCTTTCGCTGACGCTGGAAACCAATGGCGCGATTTCCCCGGAAGACGCCGTGGCCGTTGCCGCGCGCATTCTGCAGGATCAGTTGCAGTTGTTCATCAACTTCGACGAGCCGCGCCCGGTGGTCGAGCACGAAGCGCCCGCCGATTTGCCGTTCAACAAGAACCTGCTGCGCAAGGTGGACGAGCTGGAACTCTCGGTCCGTTCGGCCAACTGCCTCAAGAACGACAACATTGTCTATATCGGCGATCTGGTGCAAAAGACCGAGGGTGAGATGCTGCGCACGCCGAACTTCGGCCGCAAATCGCTGACCGAGATCAAGCAGGTGCTGGAGCAAATGGGCCTGCATCTGGGAATGGAAATCCCGAACTGGCCGCCGGACAATATCGAAGAGCTGGCCAAGCGTTTGGAAGAGCCCTACTAGAGCATCCCGTTCGCAAAGGGACTGCCGCCAAGAGACGAGATTAAAGGAAGCTGATCGATGCGCCACCGTCTAGCCGGTCGCAAACTCAACCGGACCCGCGAACACCGCCGCGCCATGTTGGCCAATATGGCGGCGGCGTTGCTGAAGCACGAACAGATCGTGACGACCTTGCCGAAGGCGAAGGAGTTGCGGCCCTATACCGAAAAGCTCATCTCGCTCGGCAAGCGCGGCGACCTGCACGCCCGCCGTCAGGCGGCATCGACCCTGCGTGACGAGGGCGTGGCCAAGAAGCTGTTCGACGTCATCGGCCCGCGCTACGCGGAGCGCCCCGGCGGCTATATCCGGATCATGAAGGCCGGCTTCCGCTATGGCGATCAGGCACCGATGGCGGTGATCGAACTGGTAGACCGCGATCCCGATGCAAAGGGTGTGGATTCCGGCCCGACCGCCGACCAGGATGCCGAAGAATTCGCAGACGCCGCAGCCTAGACGCCATCCGGGCGTCTCTTCGGCGGCCGGACGCCGCCCAATCTGAAAGGCGTTGCTGATGCGCATCGCCACCTGGAACGTCAACTCGATCAAGCAACGCGCCGACGCGGTCCGCAACTGGCTGGAGGCCGGTCATGCGGACGTTTTGTGCTTGCAAGAGACCAAGTGCGAGGCGGATGCCTTTCCGGCCGATGTCTTCAAGGACATCGGCTTCGAATGCGCCGTTGTCGGGCAGCGCGCCTATAACGGCGTCGCTCTGTTGTCCAAACTCGGCCTGACCGATGTGCAGGAGGGCCTGCCCGGCGATGACGCCGACGAGCAAGCCCGTTATGTGCAGGCAACCGTGGAAGGCGTCCGGATCGGCTGCCTCTACCTGCCGAACGGCAATCCCCCCGACGATCCCGCCAAGTACGGCTACAAGCTCGATTGGATGCGCCGGCTGGAGGCGCATGCGCAACGCCTGCTCGATCAAGGCGGCCCGGTCGTGCTGGCCGGCGACTACAACGTCATCCCGACCGCGAACGATTGTTGGGACGAGGCAGAGTGGCTGGACGATGCTTTGTATCGCCTGCCAACCAGGCAGGCCTTCCGCCGTATCGTCAACCTGGGCCTCACCGATGCCTTCCGCGCGGTACATCCGGATAAGCTCTCAGCCTACAGTTTCTTTGACTATCAGAAGGGCCGCTGGCATCGGGGCGAGGGCATCCGCATCGATCACTTGCTGCTGTCGCCGTCTGCCGCAGACCGGCTGGTCGACGCTGGCATTGACACGGAACCCCGCGGCAAGCCAAAGGCCAGCGATCACACGCCGGTCTGGTGCGAACTGGCCGCCGCGCCGCCGCGGCCGCTGTTGACGCCCTAGGGCACTTGCCGACCTTCGGGTCTCGGCTAATAGTGTTCCAACTCTATGTCTCTGGAGCGGCGCCCGCTCTAGCAGGGCTCTCACCAAGCACAGGTTGCCATCTTTATGCCTCTTTTGCCGGTGCACAGCGACCAGATGATCCAGCGGATTGCCGCGCCCTATTTGAACTGGGGCGTAATCCTGGTCTGTGTGTCGGCCTACATCGCCATGTTCGAACTGAGCCCCTACGCCAGGGCCGAAGCCCTGCACCGCTTCGGTTTCATCGCCGGCGCGTTCTTCGGCTCGGCGCCGCAACCGGCGCTGCCATTCGGGTTGCCATCGTCGGCAACCCTGGTGACTTACGCCTTCCTGCACGGGTCGAACGCCCACCTGATCGGCAACATGGTCGTGCTGTTCGTGTTCGCCAGCGTCGTAGAAGACCGGTTCGGCCACTGGGGGTTTGCGGCGCTGTATATCGGCTCGGCAATCGTCGCCGCGCTGGCCGAAGGGCTTTGGGCGCCAACGACGACCAATGTGCTGATCGGCGCCAGCGGCGCCGTCGCCGGCGTGTTGGGCGCCTATATCGTGCTGTTCCCCAGAGCGAAAATCGCAATCCTGCTGCCGATTTTCATCTCGGTCGCCGTCAGAGCCTGGTTCGTCATCGGCGCGTGGCTGCTCTACGATATCGTCATGCTCTACTATGGTGAGGGCAGCGTCGCCTGGCTGGCGCATCTGGCCGGCTTTGCAGTCGGGGTTGGCGCGGCTGCCGCCCTGCGCGCGATTGCGCCGGAAGTATCGCACAGTTAGTTGCACTCCGCCGCGCCTTGTCGCACCATCTGGTCAAAGCCCATTTTGAGGAATACGCCCGATGCAGAAACTGACCGACCGCCAACGCCAGGATTGGACCATTTACGGCTATTTTTGCCTGGAGCGGGCGCTCTCGCCCGGTCAGGTCAGCCATCTCAGCAACAAGTTAGATGAGATCCGCACCCGCCCCGGCTATGAACCGGCGTCGGGCATGCTGCCGCGCGGCCACTACAAGTGGCAGGAGCATGCCACGGACCTCGATCCCGAAGGCTTCATGGATCGGCGCGACGTTCTCCCTTACGGGCAGGAGTTCATCGACCTGATCGACCACTCGCCGGTGTTCGACCTGATCGTCGACCTGATGGGGCCGAACATTGCGTTCTCCATGAGTCAAGCAATCGTCCGCCCGGCCAATGACGGCTTTCCCGGCTACACGCACACCGACGGCGGCGAAGGCCAGCGCGAGGTGCGGGTGACAGAGAGCAGCCGGCCGATTGCGGTCAAGGCGCTCTACCTGCTGTCCGATGTGTCGGGGCGGGACAACGGTAACTTCACGGTCTACCCCGGCAGCCATGCTCACCAAATCCCGTTCGACCGCGACCCGCCGCTCGGCCCGCAATCGCCCGGCTGTGTGCAATTGGAGGGTAAGGCCGGCGACTGCTTCATCTTCAGCCACGCGCTCTGGCACGGCCCCGCGCCGAACAACTCGGGCAGGGCGCGCAAGACGTTGCTCTATAACTACAGCCAGTTGTTCATGCGCGCCTACGACTACGATGGCGTCCACCCGCTCGCCCAACGCGGCAGCCCGCGGCAACGCCGGCTGATGGGCGATCTGGGGTATGACTTCCGCCCTGGCTCGTACTTCTATGTGCCGGAGGATCAGGCGGAGCTGATTTTCGGGCGGTAGCGGCTCGCGCGCGTCATTGATCGAACCCGATCAGGCAATACCTTAGCCGCGGTGCACCGGGCCGTTCGCGCCCAACCGGATGCCGGGGCGCAGATTGCGATAGGCGAGTTCGGCAGGGTCGGCGGTCACCGGGCCTGGAGCGGTAGCGATCAGGATTTCGCTGTTGTCGAAGGTGAAGTCGGCACGGAAATGTACGGACGATTTCAGCACCAGGATGGCGGAGTCGCCCGACTCCACGCCCAAGTGGCGAAACATCTCCTGATCGGCGGCCTGCACTTTGCGGCTGGCAATAACCACCCGGATGTCATGGCCGGCGAGGCGCAGCAACGCCATCGGCCCCAGGTTCATGTCGTTGCCGCCATAGAAGCCACCGGTGCAGTGAAATTGGCCGTTGCCAATGGCTTCGACGGTGGCCCGCAACGTAATGGCCTCGTCGCCGGGCCAATGGCCGCCAAAATTTGCAGCGATCTCCTCGCCTTTTCCCGCCGCATGCGCTGCGGCCGCCAGATCGGCGTCGCAGTAAAGACCGAATACCGCCTCGGTCGCACCTTCTGCGACCAAAGCCGCCAGCATTCCCGCCGTATTGCCGTCCCCGCCGCCGCCCGGGTTATCCTGCGTGTCGGCGATGACCACTGGCCGCTTGCCCTCGTTCAACAGGCGCTTGGCTTCGGCAATAGCGCCGCACGGCGTGAAATAGCCGCCGTCGAACTCGCCTTCGCGCTCGGCAATGGCGCTGGCGGACTGGTCTGCCGCCGCATCGACCGCGGCTTGGTCGGCACCGTAGGCGAGCACTGCCGGGCCGCAGTCGGCGATATCGGCGGGCGGGAATCCCGGCGTGAACGACAGGCTCCAGACGGGATCCGTCTCAAGGGCCACCAGATCGTTATAGATGGTCCGCGCCGGCTCGATCAGCGAGCATTGCCAGTTGATCGAGACTAGAAAATCCAGCTTGCGCCAAGCCTTTGCCGGTTTGCCGTCCTCCAGGATCCGCGCCAATAAGGCCGCAGCCCGTGCGCCGGTGTCGGCCATGTCGACGTGTGGATAGGTGCGGTAGGCGACCAGCAGATCGCTGTTCTGAACCATCGCTTCCGTCACATTGGCGTGCAGGTCGAGGCTGGCGACAATCGGCGTCTCCGAGCCGATTGCGGCCCGCACCCGCCGCAACAGCTCGCCCTCGCCATCTTCCAGATGCTCGCAGACCATCGCGCCATGCAGGTCGAGAAATACCGCGTCGATGCTGCCCAGCGCGGTCAAGTCTTCGATCATCATGCCAGCAATGGTTTCAAACGCGCTTTCCTCGACATGCGCGGAGGGGCTGGCGTTGCACCAGACCGTCGGCAACAATTCCCAGTTCTCCGCCGCCGCCGCCGCAAAGCCCGCGAGGCCGATATTCTTGCCGGCCAGTGCTTTCAGCACGCCATCGCCGCGTTGCAGACCGGGCCAGCCATCGGCGCGCTCGAAATGAGCGAAGGCGGCCTTGGTGGGGGCGAACGTGTTCGTCTCGTGATGGAAACCGCCAACGGCAATTCGAGGCATCGCAAACATCCTGGTAACTGATACTTTCGTCGTAGAAAAGCAGGAAGCGCGGCCGATGGCAAGCGCCGGGCCTCGCCCCGTTTTCAGCGGATCCTGTCGATGCGCAGTTCCTCTCGAATTTGGCTGCTTGGCTGCTATGAACCGGTCTAAGCTGGCCCGGTCCAGGTCCACCCAGGCGGTTAAGCCGCCGCCAGCAGTGGGTGCAGATCCGGCTTCGCCTCGCCCGCCGGCCCTTGCCAGAGAATGCGGCCCTCATCCAACAGGGCGACGCAATCGAAGCGCTCGCCCAGGTCCTGAACGTCCGCGGTAACGATCAGGGCGGCAGCGTGCTCTGTCTTCACCAGATGGCGGATCAGTTGCTCCATGCTCGACGCCAACACCGGATCGAGGCCGGCGGTCGGATCATCCAGCAGCAGTAAATCCGGGGAGCCAGCGACGGCGCGCGCCAGCGCCGCCCGCTTGCGCATGCCGCCGGACAGCGCGTTCGGCGGCGAGTTGCCGGCGCGTTCGTCGAGGCCGACAAGGCCGAGCAGCCGCAGCGCCTCCTCTCGTGCCGGCGCCAGCGCCATGCCGCGGCGTTGCAGCGGAAACGCGACGTTCTGCCAGACGTTCATGCTGTCGAACAAGGCGTTGCGCTGAAACAGGACGCCGATGCGCGGCCGCAGGTCCGACCAGTCTTCGACACCCGTCTCGCCGAGGGCGTCGATAGCGCCGGCGTCCGGACGCTCCAGCCCAGCGGCGCATTTTAGCAATACGGTCTTGCCGCCGCCCGATGGGCCGACCAAAGCCGTGGTGGAGCCGCCTGCCAGAGCCAGGTCGACGCCGAGCAGCACCTTGTTGTCGCCGAATGCTTTTTCGATGCCGTGCAGCGTCAATGCCTTGCTCATCCCGCTATTTCCTCAGATGTCATGGAATAGCCCCACATCTCGCTGGCGATTTTCGGGGCGCTGAACGTCCGCATGGTTTGCAAGTCTTCTGCCGATGGCGGCGTTGCTCAAAGTGCGCCTGCCCCAGGCAAGGGGTTTGAAGGAGCGCTACAGATGGTCGGATTGCCCATGCCGGGCGCTCCTCGGTCGGGGAAGGGACTGTGCCGGCGCGGAATATATCGCGGCCGGCGCTGGGTACCTATGAAAAAGCGCCGGCAGCGCGCGACGGGACCGACAGTGACGGCAACGGGGGCGCGCCCGCCGGCCAGCCTAGACAAGCGGGTTGGGCAGAGCATCGCCACTGTAATGCTCTGCCTCCCAATCGGCCAGGGCCGGTGTGTCCTCGGGCTGAGAGGACCGCAGTGCGTTGTAGTCCGGCAATAGCCGCAGCGTCTGGTAGAGACGGCGCATTTCATCGACGGCCCGCTCGTGCATATCGACCCGCAGGTCGATCGGTGCGACCGCGGGGTCGGCGATGCCCGCGATCTGGCCCGCGCCGATGACCTTCAGCGCGGCGGAGCGCTCCGTGTAGCGCCGTCCCTCGCCATCCGCCTGCCCGCCGGCGTCGCGGCCGGCCTCCAGCGCCTGCAACAACCGCTCGGCCAGCGGTTCGCCGTCGCTCATGCGGAAGGCTTCGGCCATGGCGTCCAGAATGTGCTCGCCTGCCAGAAAATTGCCCATCACCAGGTGCCCCTCGGCCAGGTGATGCCCGCTCCACGGCCGGCAGTTCGGGCCGGAGAAGGCGTGCAGAGAGCCGTCGCGGTGAATAATGCCAATCTGCCGGTGGCCGATGTGCGGGTCCGCCTCGGTCAAGGCAGCTTCGAGTGCGCCCATGTCCAGCTCCTCGCTCAGATGCCGTGCGACCAGCAGGCCAAGCTCGGGGCGGGCGAACGCCTGCGACGTGACGATATCGCCTGCCAGAGTCGTGAACAAGCATAGCCCGCCCACCGCCAGCGACGCCGTCGCGATGCCGATGCCGACCTGATCGGCGTCTGGGTCGTGAGCCATGATGGTGAAGGTCATCGGCGGCGTTTCCTCTGGGTGACATGCGTTTTCGCTGGAGCCGCCACCCTAAACCATCTTGAATGGCGATCCGCGCATAAACGGAGGAAAGCCCCATGAAAATCACCGACGTCACCCTGACCCTGTTCGCTTGGGACGACATCCCGGCGACGCAATACGGCCTGCACACCGGCAAGTTCAGCGGCTCGTCGCAGATGGGGTTGCTGCGGGTCGAGACCGACCAGGGCGTCACCGGCCACGCCTTTCTCGGCTCCTCCAGCCGTGGCGGCCAGATGGATGGGCAGTCGCTGATTAGCTACCTGAAGCCCATCGTCATGGGCCAGAACCCGTTGGAACGCGAGCGGCTCTATAAGCTGATGTACCGCCGGGCCCGCATGACGACGCTGCGGGCCATCGGTGCGGTTGACGTGGCGCTGTGGGATATCGCCGGGCAGGTTGCCGGATTGCCGATCTGCGACCTGATCGGCCGCTATCGCTCGTCCTGCCCGGCCTATGCCTCGTCGGCGGTGTTGTCCTCGCCGCAAGCCTATGCGCAGGAGGCGGTGTCGATCCGCGAGGCCGGCTGGAAGGCCTACAAGATCCACCCGCCGACCAATCCGGTCGACGATATCGAGGTGTGCCGGGCCGTGCGCGAGGCGGTGGGCGACGACTATCAACTGATGCTGGATTCGACCTGGGCTTACGACTACCCGCAGGCGCTGCGGGTCGGTCTGGCGATCCAGGACATGGGCTTTTACTGGTACGAGGACCCGTTGGACGAGGAAGACCAGACCAACTACGTCAAGCTACGCCAGAAGCTGAATATCCCAATCATGGCGACCGAGTACTCGCCGGGCGGCCTCTACTCCTACGCGCCCTGGCTGATGGCCCAGGCGACGGACTACTTGCGCGGCGATGTGGCGGTGAAGGGCGGCATCACCGGCATCCTGAAGGCGGCGCATTTGGCCGAGGCGTTCAAGATGAACTACGAAATCCACCACGGCGGCAACTCGCTGAACAACGTCGCCAACCTGCACGTGACCATGGCCATCCCAAACTGCGAACTGTTCGAAGTGCTGCTGCCGGCGGAAGCGCAGAAATACGGTCTGATCCAGGATATCGAGCCCGACGCCAACGGCCTCGTCCACGCTATCGAGAAGCCGGGTCTCGGTGCGGAGATCGACTTCGATCTGGTGGAGCGGAAGAAGGTAGGGGTGCTGGCTTGAGGCTCCCCCATTGTCCCGGCGTGTGGTGTAACTTCCGTAGGTAGTGCCGGGCTGAGCGGAGCCTCGCGTAGCTCAGGCGAAGCCCGCGCGGGCTGCTTGGCGGCCAGGGCTGTTCTCCGGCCAAGGTTTGGTTTGCACACCGGCCTTTGACCAAGGAGGCCACCCATGACCAAAGACAAACTATCGGAGACAGCGGCCCTGCGCGCGCTTTTGTCGGGCAAACCATTCCCCGGAAGGTTTGCTCGTCCGCCTCACCATGAGGAACGCGCTCGTCGGCTTCAAGGCCAACCGGCGCAATGTCGCGCTGATCAAGAACCATCTCGCCTCTCGAGACGCCAAGTATCCGTCGGTTTAGACGCCGGGCAGCTATCAGATACTGGCATGAATTATATCAGGCCGTTGACGAAGTCTGTCCTGGACGCATTGGGCGATGTCTGATTCTCTGGT
>CAXBDI010000060.1:0-22948 GCA_963974445.1 uncultured Alphaproteobacteria bacterium | reverse complement strand
GAGGCGACAGCCAACGCCTCGGGAACATTTCTTCATGAGGCAATACGACGGACAAGATGGTTGACGCTCATCAGATGGTTTTTCAGCAACCTGCCAAAATGTTTCGCGCAATCGGAGAAACGCCGTCCGGCGCCAAGCTAACAGCATAGGCCTATTCGACAGCCCGATGAAATGCCGTCCGTGTCCGTACCAAGTCGAGCAGCGACCAGTCGCCTTGCTTGATGTCGTAGCCCTGGGGATGTGGTGGACGCGGCTCCATGCCGAGCGAGATCATAACGCGCGTATCACGGTAATAGCATTGGCTCGCCAGGATCTCGACATGATGGGCGTGGCCCGGATGCGCCGCGCGGAAAGCCAGCGCAACGGTCTCGCGCTGCTCCTCGCCGAGCGCCGCAAAGTCCGAACCTACCTGAGCGTCGGCCATACGGTTCAGCTCCTCCAACGCCTCGATCAGGCGAGCCAGCCGCTTGCCGGCGGTTTTCACCAAGTCCTTGCAGATCGCCTCATCGCCGGCGCCGGGTACGCCGTATTCTTCGCTCGGCGGAATCACAGTGTCGGCGAGCGCACGCAGCGTCAGCCATTCAGTCTCGTTCAGCAGATGGCCGTCGGTGGGTGGAGTGTGGGTCATCGGTCTTGCGCCTTCAATCGAACAGAACGCCGTCGGCGAGGCGGGATTTCATCTTATCCGCCACGTACAGCGCCAGCGCCTGGATGGTGTTCGTCGGGTTCAGGCCGGCGCTGGTCACGAACACGCTGCCGTCGATCACGAACAGGTTGCGGCAATCGTGCGCCCTGCCCCACTCGTTTACGACGGAGCGCCGAGGGTCTGTCCCCATCCGCGCTGTGCCCATCAGGTGCCAACCGCCGTAGGATAGCGGCGACTCGCTGAGCACGTCGTGCGCGCCCGCCGCCCGCAAGATCTCGGTCGCCCGGGCAACGCCATGGTCCAGCATCTTCAGGCTGTTCTCGCTGAGGGTGTAGCTGAGCTTTGGTGCCGGGATGCCGTCGCCGTCTTTCAGCACCGGGTCGAGCGTCACGCGGTTATGCTCCTCCGGCAGGTCCTCGCAGACTGCGACCATGCCGGTGACGCGGTTGAACATCCGGCGGTAGGCCTCGTGATGGCCCTTGCCCCAGGGAATGCGGCCATGGCGCAGGCCGATCTGGGCCGTGCGCACCGGCGGCGCGCCGCGCTGGATTTCCAGAGTGTAGCCGCGAACGAAATCGCGGGAGGGATCGGTCTCGTAGAATTGCTGGCTGCGGATCGCCTTGAATGGCCCGGCAAAGCCGTCGGTTTCCTCGTCGAAAATGCCCTGGATCCAGGCATAGGGATGGAACATGAGGTTCTTGCCGACCAGACCGCTGCTGTTCGCCAGCCCATCCGGATGTTGCGGCGACTTGGAGTTCAGCAGCATGCGCGGCGTGCCGATGCCGTTGCAGGCCATGACCACCACATGCGCCTTGATCTCGTGCTCCTGGCCGTGGGCGTCGTAGTAGATCGCGCCGGTGGCCATACCGTCCGCACCCACCGTGATCTCGCGCACCCGGCAGCGGGTGCGCAGTTCAACGCCGGCGCGCTGGGCGTGCGGCCAGTAGGTGACGTCGGCGCTGCCCTTGGCCCCTTGCGCGCAACCGGCTCCGCAGGCTCCCAGATTGATGCAGCGCGCCCGGCCGTCATAGTCTTCGGAGATGATCGCCGTGTCGGAGGGCCACCAGTGCCAGCCGAGCTTGTTAAAGCCCTTGGCCAATATCTCACCGGATTGACCGAGCGGCAGCGGCGGCAGTTTGTGGGCATTGTCCTGCGGATAAGCCGGATCGCCCGCCAGACCGGAGACACCAGTCATCCGTTCGTTCTCGGCGTAGTAGGGGGCGAGTTGGTTGTAGTCGATGGGCCAATCGTCGGCGACGCCGTCCAGGCTCTTGACCCGGAAATCGCTGGGGTGAAAGCGCGGAAAGTGGCCTGCGTATAAAACGGTGCCGCCGCCGACGCCGTTGAAGTTGGCCACCTTGATCGGCGAGTCGTCCTCGTTGATCGGGTAGTCGGTCGGCAGGTCGCGCACGTTCGGGTTAGTGGCGAAATCGGTGAGCGCCCGCGCCTCCCAATCCCGGTCGGTGCTGGGATATGCCAGCGGGTTCATCAGGCCGCCCTGCTCCAGGCAGACGATGTGCATCTTGGTCTCCGCCAGGCTCCAGGCCATGGCGGCGCCGGAGGCTCCGGCGCCAATGATCAGTACATCGACGGGTTCTTCGGACATGGGCGAGCGTCCTCCGGGACGGGCGAGCGTTTGAACGGGCGGGCAACAGCAAAGCACGGAGGCGTTGGAGGGGCAATCGCCTGATAGTCCTCGGAGGTGGCGGAGCCGCCATCCGAAGTCCCCATCTTCGCGCGAACTCTGCTCCCGCCGGCGTTCGCGAGATCAGGCGGTCCCGGCTCACGCCTTCGCGGCGGCCGGGAAACAGGTGTTACGACGCCTTGCCGTAGCCCCCCGCGCCTGGGCTCTCGAAGATCGCGGCCTGATTGGCTTTCAGCGTCAGGTTGCCAGTTTTGGGAGGTAGCGCCTTCTCGCTGCCATCGGCCTCGCGCAACGCGAAGCGGCCGGATTTGCCGTCCTCGCCGCCGAACACGCCCCACGGCTGCAGAAGAAACCGCTCGCCCACGCCGTTGAAGACGCAGGTGTGCCCCACGGGCCTAACCACTCGCCGGATGCCGCGGCCGCCGTTGAATTGGCCCCGGCCGCCGGAGTTCGGCACCAGCCCGTATTCCTCGACCAGCAGCGGGTATTCCTGTTCGATGGCCTCGACCGGCAGGTTGGAGGTGTTGGTGATGCCGGTCTGCACGCCATCCTTGCCATGCTTCGTTGCGCGCGCTCCACCGCCGCCGCCGACGGTCTCCAGATAGACATAGCCTTGGCCGGTGCGCGGGTCGGTGCCGCTGAACACCGCCATGGTGTTCGCCCCGTTCGGCGCGGCGGTCACCTGCTCCGGCAATGCGGGCGCCAGCGCCCCGAACACCACGTCGATGATGCGTTGGCAGGTGTGAGCGCGGCCGGCGACCGGTGCCGGGAAGACGCAATTGATCAGGCAACCTTCGGGCGCGTCCACCTGTACCGAATCGATCACCGCCTGGGTGTTCGGCGCGTTCGGGTCGAGCAAAGCCTTGATGGCATAGGTGACGGCGGCCACGGTCGCGTTGTGGGTGCAGTTGACGTTGCCGGGCGTCTGCGGACAGGTGCCTGCAAAGTCGAAGGTCACATTACCGGCCTTCGCTGTGACTGTAACGGCGATGACAAGATTCTCGTTGCCGACGCCGTCGTCGTCCATGGCGTCTTCGAACCGGTAGACTCCGACAGGAATGCGAGCGAGGGCGGCGGCCATCCGCTCCGCCGAGCGCTCGATGATCTGGTCCATGCCGGAAGCGACAGCCGACGCGCCGTAGCGCTGGATCACCTCGCCCATTCGGCGCTCCCCCAGCCGGCAGGCGGCGATCTGGGCGTAGTAGTCGCCGCGGCGCTCTATTGGCAGGCGGACGTTTAGCAAGATCAACTCCAGCAATTCGTCGTCGAGCTTGCCGCGGTCGAACAGGCGCAGCACCGGAATGCGCAGGCCCTCCTGATAGATCTCGGTCATGCCGCCGGACATCGAGCCCGCGGCCATGCCGCCGACGTCGGCGTGATGGGCGATGTTGGCGACGAAGCCGACCAGCCGCCCCTCGGCGAACACCGGCACCGCCAGGTTGATATCCGGCAGATGCGTGCCGCCCGCGGTGTGCGGGTCGTTGGCCAGGAACAGGTCGCCCGCATGGATGTCGTCGCCATACTTCGCCAGCAGCGAACGCATCAGGCCTTCCATGCTGGCCACATGGATCGGCAACGAGTTCTCCGCCTGCGCCACCAGCCGCCCCCAGGCGTCCATGATGGCGGTGGAGTGGTCGTGCCGCTCCTTGATATTGGTGGAATAGGACGACTTCATCAGCGCGATAAACGTCTCGTCCGTGATCGAGCGTAGCGCGTTGGAGAAGATTTCGAGGGTAATCGGATCAAGGCCATGGGTCATGTGAGGATACCTCCGGCGATGGCGCTACATGGAACGCCCAACTCGCCGCCGTCATTGCGAGTCCGCGCAGCGGGCGAAGTAATCCAGGCCAGCCTATGGGCGAACATCGTGCACTCCTGGATAGTCATGTCGCCCAAGGGCTCCTCGCAATTGTCAGAAGGTGGCCATTTGATGCCGTTTGTGTGAGGCGGCCGCACGGGTCAAACGGCACCGGCAATTCTCAATCCGGACGTTGAGCATAGCGGTCAGAGTGTTAACGGAACAACGCAAACATTTACTCGGCGACGATGCGGTCGGCGGGGATGCGCAGTTCGGCGATGGTTCCGGCGCCGGGCTCGCTCGTCAATTCGATAGAGCAGGTCAGCAACTCGGCGGTACGGTCTGCCAGCGGCAGCCCCATGCCGACGCCGGGGGTGCAGTGCGGATTGGCGCTGTCGAGGCGTACGAATGGCTCGAGGATGGCGGTCAATTGATCCGGCGCGATGCCGGTGCCGCGGTCGCAGACACGGAAAACGACGTCTCCAGCCTCGTCCATCTGGCAGCGCAAATCGACAGAACCGTCGGGAGGGGTCGCGGCCACCGCATTTTCCAGCAGGTAGACCAGGGTCGACGATGCCAGGTCGCGGTCGATAAATACCTGGTGCCGCTCCGCGCCGGTTGCGTCGACGATATCGACGCCGGCTTCGTCGGCCATCACGCGAACAGCTTCCACCGCGCTCGCGCCAATGGCACTGCACGGGACAGCAACCGATTGCGGCCGGATCAACCCGGCTTCCAGCTTGACCAGCAGGGAAATCCTGTCGACGGCGGTCAGGAGAACGGCGCCGCTGTTATAGATATCTTGGGCATACTCGGCATAGCTCGCGTGGCCGACCGGCCCGATGGCCTCCGAACGGATCAGGTCGGAAAATCCCATGATGGCGTTCAGCGGCGTCCGCAATTCATGACCCATGTGCGCCAGCCCCTTGGCCATCGGCGATCCTGCCGTCGAGACCTGGGCCAACTGGCGGCATTCCTGCTCCAGACGCTTTTCGGTCGAGACATCGCGCAACCGGCACAGGCGGTGTCCATCGGACCGGCGCCAAATCTGCGCGTGCAGCCATTTGCCGGACCGTGTGCGCCATTCGACCGAGCCGCTGTTGCGGTGTGCCTCCAGGAATTCCGTGACCCACTCCCTCGCGGCGGTTCCGGTTTCAAGGCCAGACATGACCAGCATTTGTTGAATCGCAGCGCCCGGCCGGCAGACGTTGGCGTTTGCATTGAAAGCGTCTTTAAACACGGCGTTGCAGTGCAGAAGGATGCCGCGCTCGTTCCAAAGCGCAACGCCCACATCCAAGTCGTTCAGCACCTCCCAACAGTCTGCGATGACCGATGAATGTGCGTCGTCGGCATTGTCGTTTTGCGATACCGCTGGTACGACCAACTCGTCCCAACTGACCATGATCCACCCCTGTCGGTGTTTGTTGTCGCGGCGTCCGTGAGCCACATTGTTCCTGGTCTGACTCCTAACGCCGAATCCTTGTTCCGGTGTTAACGAATGGAATTGTCTTAGGTTGAACCTATTCCCTGGACGTCGGTTCCATCGCGCCGATATCCCAATAGAGGCCGGCCATTATTCCCAGTCCTTCACGAGCCAAGGGCAGCAGCAGGTGCTCGTTCGGCGCGTGCTGACTACATCCTGCATAAGAATGTGGCACCCATATAGTGGGCATCTCTAAAATGTCGGTAAAAACATCGTTAGGGATCGAGCCGCCGAGGTTCGGCAGGACCGCCGGACGCGCGCCCAGGGTTTCGGCCAGGGAGGCAACCGTGCGCTCCACCCAGGGGTTTTCCAGGTCGGTACGAGTGGCGGCCATAGCCATGCGCGTCGCCTCGACTTGCACCATGTCGAAGCCCTGGGCCTCCAGATGATCGCGGATTGCCTGCTCGAAGCCAGCTTGGTCGCTGCCGGCGATGAAGCGGATCTGGCAGTAGGCGGTGGCGTTCGGCGGCACGGCGTTGACCGGATTGGCCGGGGTGCCGGTCTCGAAGGCCAGCACCTCGAAGGTGTTCCAACCGAACACGCGCTCCCAAGGCGTCATGCCGGGCTCGCCCCATTCCGGGTCGATCTCCGGTGCGTCCGGCCCGCCATCCACCTCGCAATCGGCGATGGCGGTACGCAGCGCGTTGGAGAGCGGCGGCGGTTTCAGCGCATCCAACAGGATCGCGCCGCGCCGGTCGACGATAGTGCCGATGGCGTGCATCAATTGCGTGCCGGGATTGGAGAGCAGGCCGCCCCAGTTGCCGGAGTGGTGCGCGCCCTCCCGGGCGTTGATCGACAGCTTGAAGGTCGCGACACCGCGCGAGCCGAGGAACACCGTCGGCCGGTCCGGTTTCAGCCGCGGACCGTCGGAGGCAATCAGCACGTCGGCGGCCAGTTTGTCTTTCTGCTCCGTCGCGAACTCGCGCAGGCCGCGGGAGCCGACTTCCTCGCTCATCTCGATCAGCACCCGCAGGTTGAAGCCTAGGCTGCCGCGCGTCTCCAACACCGTCAGTAAAGCCAGCAGGTTGATGCAATGCTGGCCCTTGTTGTCGGCGGTGCCGCGTCCGTAGAGCCGGTCGCCCTCCACCGCCGTCACCCATGGCTCGCGGTCATCGTCCCAGCGGTCGTCCTGGCCCTGCACCGTATCGCCGTGACCGTAGAGCAGAACGGTTTGCAGGTCGGGGCTCTCATGTCGCTCGGCAATCAGGAAGGGGCCGCCGACTGGATCGCTGTTCTCATGCACCTCCCAATGGCACCCCAGCGCCTCAATGGCCGGCACGATGGCCTCGCGGAGGTATTGATCTAGTGCCTCGCGTCGCTCTGGCTCCTGCGAGGTTGAGGGGATTGCGACCCAGGTCGACATGACATCCTCGAAGGCGCCATCGTCCACCAGGGCTTGGGCTTGGGCAATCGCGTCTAATCGGGTGCTCATCAGCGGGTTCAGTCCTCTTTCACAAATGTAGGGTGCACGGTCTATGTAGGCTGCCCTATCGCGTTCGGTCCAGTCATAGGCCGCTTAGTCGGGCGTGACGCTCTGCCAGCGATGTTCAGATAGGGCTTGTCGGCTAGCCGTTAAAGCGATCAAAATCGCGCCAGAGCAATTCAGAGCCCGCTAGAGGAGGTTCCAACCGATGGCTATCAAGCGCATTCACCACGTCGCGTATCGCTGCAAAGATGCCAAGCAGACGGTTGAGTGGTATGAGAAATACCTGGGCATGACCTACCAACTGGCCTTCGCCGAGAATCAGGTGCCCTCCACCAAAGAGCCCGACCCCTATATGCATGTGTTTCTGGATGCGGGCGCCGGCAATGTTCTGGCCTTCTTCGAACTGCCGACCAAGCCCGCGATGGGCCGCGACGAGAACACGCCGGAATGGGTGCAGCACATCGCCTTCGAGATCGAAAGCATGGACGAACTGCTCGCCGCCAAGGCCAAGCTGGAGGCGGATGGCATCAGCGTCGTCGGCCCGACCGATCACACGCTGTTCCAGTCGATCTACTTCTTCGACCCGAACGGCCACCGCCTCGAACTCTCGGTCAACACCCCCATTGAGGGCGTGATGGAGAAGCTGGACGAGGTCAAATGGCCGATGCTGGAGGAATGGTCCAAGACCAAGCGCGCGCCTCAACATGCGGCGTGGATGCATGATGGGTCTTTGAAGCGGTAGCAGGCGGTCAATGACACTGGTCTAGACGACGGCCTTCCGCACCAGCGGCATCACCTCCGCGGCAAAGCGTTCGATCTGCTCCATCCGGCGTTCGTAGGGGCCGACGAGATCGACGGAAATGTGGCGCACGCCGACCGCGTGAAATTCCAGGATCGCCTCCGCAACTTGTGCCGGTGTTCCTAGCGCCGCGTAGCGCTGGGCCGCTTTGCGGAAGTCCATGGCATAGCGCTTTGACAGGCTCTCGGTCGCGACATTCAGGGCTTTTTCGTAGTCATCATCGACCCGGGCGAACAGCAGGTGGCCGGTGCCGAACCGCTTGATCTCGCGGTCCGCTGCCTCGGCAATCGTCGCCAGTGCGTCGGCGTACATCTGCGCCGTTACCACGTAGGAAAGATAGCCGTCCGCCAGCCGGCCTGCCCGGCGCAATGCTGGCTTTGACCGCCCGCCGACCCATAGCGGCGGCCCGCCGGTCTGGCGCGGAGGCGGCATCATCAAAACGTCGTGGAAGGCATAGTGCTTGCCGTCGAAGCTCGCTGGTTCGCCGGACCACAAGGCGCGCATCGCCCGCATGCTCTCGCCGAGGCGTGCGCCGCGCTCGTTGATCGGCACGCCCGCGACCTCGTACTCTTTGGGAAACTCTCCTCCGATGCCGACCCCAAAGATGAAGCGGCCTTCGGTCAGATGATCCAGAGTTGCCGCCTGCTTGGCAACCGGCCCCGGATGCCGCAGAGGCAGGAGATAGACGCCGGTGCCGAACGTCATACGCTGGCTGACGACCGCTGCCTGCGCCAGCAGCAACAGCGGGTCGAAGAACGGCAGGGGCATTGACAGATGATCGCCGACCCAGAGCGAGTCGAAGCCGGCCTTGTCTATCGCCTCGACAAAGTTGACCAACTCATCGATCCGCGGGTGCCAAGGGCCAGTCTGGTCGTCTGGCTGGCGATGAATAGTCTGGATGCCAATTTGCAGGCCGCTGTCGAATGGTAGAGCCATCGCGCGATCCTCCGTTCAAAGCGCCATCTCCGCCCGCACCTGTTGGCGCAGCAAATCAATCGGCGTTCGCTCGCTGCCCTTCTTGCCCGGCTTGAAGTGCCAGAACGTCCAGCCGTTGCAGGCGGGTGCACCCTGTACCGCTGCACCGACCTGATGGATCGAACCCCGGTGCTCGCCGGTAATCAACGTGCCGTCGGCCCGAACCTTGGCCCGGTGCTTGCCGAGCGCGTCAGTCAGTACCGCACCGGGATGCAGCAGCCCGCGCTCCACCACCGCGCCGAACGGTACCCGTGGCGCGTTCCGCTTCGATGGCGTTTCGATAACAGAGGGGTCATCGGCTACCGCCGTCTTGGTGATGCGATGCATTGCCATCTTCGCATAAGTATTGTCGCGCTCGATGCCGATCCATTGACGGCCCAGCCGCTTGGCGACAACGCCGGTGGTGCCAGTGCCGAAGAACGGATCCAGCACCACGTCGCCCGGATTGGTCGAGGCCAGGATGACCCGGTGCAACAGCGCCTCCGGTTTTTGCGTCGGATGTGCCTTGTGGCCGTCTTCGTCCTTTAGCCGCTCCGGCCCGCTGCAAATCGGCAGCAACCAGTCGCTGCGCATTTGTAGATCGTCGTTCAGCGCCTTCATGGCGTCATAGTTGAAGGTGTAGCGCGACTGCTCGCTGACTGCGCACCAGATCAGGGTCTCGTGGGCATTGGTGAAACGGGTGCCGCGGAAGTTCGGCATCGGGTTGGTCTTGCGCCATACCACCTCGTTCAGCACCCAGAACCCCAGGTCCTGCATCGCTGTGCCCAGGCGGTAGATGTTGTGATAGGTGCCGATCACCCAGATGGAGCCCGATGGCTTCAGCACCCGCTTCGCCTGTTGCAGCCAGGCACGGGTGAAGGCGTCATAGGCTGTCAGGGATTCGAACTTGTCCCAATCCTCGCTGACGCCATCGACGACACTGTTGTTCGGCCGCCGCAACTCGCCGCGGAGTTGCAAATTGTACGGTGGATCGGCAAAGACGAGATCGACCGAGGCATCCGGCAATTGCGCCAGAGTCTCGTGGCTGTCGCCGATGAGTAGTCGATTGAGAGGTATTTCCACAACGGGCCCATAACGTTACATCACTATGGGAGCCCACTCTGATTCGCTCGTGATTCGCCGTCAATGGTCAACTTGACTCAGGCGCAGACGGATCGGCGCGAAGGAGCGGCGGTGATGCGGGCTGACGCCAACCGCATCCAGTCCGTCACGATGTGCCGCGGTGCCGTATCCGGCGTTCGTATGCCATGCATAATCGGGATAGCGTACCGCCAACCTGGCCATCAGGCGGTCTCTGAAAACTTTCGCGACAATCGACGCAGCAGCTATGGAAAGGCTGCGCCCATCGCCTTTTACAACGGTTTCGCAGGGGCAGGGCAGGGGAGGCAGCCGGTTGCCATCCACCAGCACGGCGGCGGGCTGCTGCGTGAGCGCTGCTACGGCCCGGGTCATCGCCAACATAGTTGCGCCCAGGATATTCAGGTGTTCGATTTCGCGGATCGAGGCGGCGCCGATTCCTATTGCCGCATAGCCGGGCAGCATCGTTGCAATCGCTTGTCGCTGGACAATCGTCAGGGCTTTCGAATCGTCAATGGCGTCGCACAGCAGCAGAGGGCAGGAGGGCGATAGGATGACCGCGGCCGCCACGACCGGGCCGGCCCAGGGGCCTCGGCCAACCTCGTCCACGCCGGCAATAGGGTCGCCGTGGAGGGCAGCCAATCTCCGCTCCAAGCTAAAATCCGGCATCGCAATCCTGAATGCTGCGGCGTATGACCGGGTCCCGATGACCTTGAAAAGGGCGCGGCGAGAGGAACCCGAATGCTCGCCCACCTCCATACAATTTCCCGGCTGACGCTGTCGACATTTGTCAGCCGGGTCAGCCTGCATCTGCTGTTTGTAGGCGATTCCGTCGTCATTGGCCGCTACGCAATCGAACAGTTGGCCTGGTTCGGCGCAGCCGCCGCCGTGACCAGCGTCTTGTTCGCATTGGCTCAGGGCCTGTTGATAGGCTGCCTGGTCGCATCGAGCGGCGCCCGGGCGCTGGGACAGGCGGACAGCGATTCCGATTTGATCCGGAATGCGCACCGGGTCCGGCAAAGCCGTCATTCCCCAAGAGCCTACGAGCGAGAGTGTCCGATTGTCTGTGTATCTTTGATTTGTTCCATGCTTCGTGAGAGGAGCACGGACGATGACGATTTCCAACGAACTACCGGACGAACTTCTGAAAGGCTACGAGCGGCCTGAGGATTTGCTCGGCGATGCCGGGTTGATGAAAGAACTGAAGATCAAGCTCATGGAACGGATGCTGGGGGCTGAGTTGACGGCGCATCTGGGCTATGAGGCAGGCAAGGACGCGCCGCCGGGCCAGCCGAACCGGCGTAACGGCACTGCGGGCAAACGGCTGAAAGGCCAGGATGGCGAGATGCCGATATCCGTGCCTGGTAGTCTCGAACCCGAACCGATCAGGAAAGACCAGACCCGGATCGACGGGATCGATGACAAGATCATCGGACTTTACGCCCACGGGCTGACGATCCGTGATATCCGGGTCCACCTGGAAGAGCTGTACGGCTTGAAGGTCTCGGCCGGTCTGATCAGCCGCGTAACCGACACGGTCCTGGACGAGGTTCGCGACTGGCAGTCCCGTGCACCGGAGCGGATGTATCCCATCGTCATTTTCGATGCGCTCCGGGTCAAAATCCGCGACCAGGACAGCCGCATGGTCAAGAATAAGGTCGTCTTTGTGGCCCTGGGCGTATCTCGCGATGGGGTGCGCGAGAGTCTCGACCTCTGGATTGCCGACAATGAGAGCGCCAAATTCTGGCTTTCGGTGATGACCGAACTGAAGAACCGTGGCGTGGCCGATATCCTGATCGCTGTCGTGGATGGGCTCAAAAGCTTCTGGAGGCGATCACGGCGGCCTTCCCTGCAAGACCTGCACCGTTCACCTGGTGCGCCATTCCCTGAACTTCTGCGCCTAGTAAGGACCGCAAGTCCGTGGCGGGCGACCTGCGCCGGATTTACGGGGCTGCTACAGCCGGCCAGGCCGCCGCCAGGCTGGATGCATTCGAGGAAAAATGGGCCGGCAAATACGCCTCCATCGCCCCGGCCTGGCGGCGGGCTTGGCAGGAAGTGATCCCGTTCTTCGCCTTCGATCCGGCGATCCGGCAATTGGTGATCTTGCCGGCCGAGCCGGTGTATTGCCGCGCCACCCTCGGCAACCCGTCCACAAACCGTTCAGCCGAAAGCGCAATCCGTTCCTGTGTGAAAAGCGGTCGCGTCCACGCTTTCACATCCCGCAACGAAGACGCCCAAAGCTCAAGCGTTGCCTCAATCGAGGCACCCATCATCCATGACCTCCGAAGCATGGAAACCCGGAGATTCAGAAGTCAAACAAAAGCGCAACTGTAATGCTAGGCCGTGCCGTGCGGTACCAGGATCTGTCGCACAGTGGCGTTGCTTTGCAACCGGTCGAATGCGGCGTTGATTTCCTCGAACCCGATGGTACGGTCGACCAAGCGATCCACCGGCAGGCGGCCCTGGCGATACAGGTCGATGAAACGCGGGATGTCGCGCACCGGCACGCAGGAACCCATGTACGACCCTCGGATCGACTTCTCCTGGCTCACCAGATTGCTCTGGTTGAAGGAGAAATTGGCCGAGCTAGGGCTGAGGCCCGCCGTCACAACACTGCCGCCATAGCGGGTGACGTTGTAGGCGGTTTCCATCGCTTTGATCGTGCCGGCCAAATCAAAGGCGAAATCGACGCCGCCATTGGTGATGTCGCGTACCTGCTCCACATGATTGGGGTCGGTCGCGTTGACCGCATGAGTCGCCCCAAGCTGCCGGGCCAGACCCAGCTTCTCGTCCGAGAGGTCGATGGCGACAATCTTCTCGGCACCGCCGACAACTGCACCCAACAGGCCGCTGAGACCGACGCCGCCGAGGCCGACAATCGCAACCGAGTCGCCGGTGCGGATCCGGGCTGTGTTGATCACTGCGCCGGCGCCGGTCATCACCGCACACCCGAACAGCGCCGCCTCATGCAGCGGCAGGTCGTTATCGACCTTCACAATCGAACCGCGGTCTAGCACGCCATATTCGGCGAAGCAGGAGACACCGGTGTGGTGAGCCAGCTCGTTGCCATCCGCATCGCGTAGGCGGGAGCCGCCGCCCATCAAATGCCCTTGCGCCTTGGTTGCCGCGCCTAATTCGCAAATCTGCGGGCGGCCCTCCAGGCAACGACGGCAGCGGCCACAGGAGGGGGAGAACTGAAACACCACATGATCGCCCGGCTTCATGTCTTTCACGCCCGGCCCACATTCGACGATCTCGCCGGCACCCTCATGCCCCATGACGACGGGGGTCGAGCGCGGACGGTCGGCGTTGATGACCGAGAGATCGGAATGGCAAATGCCGCCGCCGCCCATCTTTACCAGCACCTCGCCATGTTCAGGCGGCAGCAGTTCCACTTCCTCAATCGACAGCGGGCGAGAATCGGCAAAAGGCTGCGGCGCATTGAATTGGCGCAGCACGGCGGCTTTCATTTTCATTTTTGAGCGTCCTGTTTTCGATAGAGGGTCCGTCGCGGAGAGTATAGGGGATCGGCGCGGCCGGTCCAGTTCTGCCACCAGGGAGGCACGTGGCACGGGCCTGGGATCGCCGGGTATTTTGCCAGGACCGACTAGTCCCTCTTCACTGCCCGCAGGAACTCGAAATCGGCCCCGGTGTCGGCCTGGGTGACTTGGTCTAGGTAGAGCTTCAGGTAGCCGCGGTCCTGGCCTTCATGGTAGGGCGCTTGGAAATCCGCCTTGCGCTTTTCCAGTTCGGCGTCATCCACCAGGAGCATCAGCGAACGGTTGGCGACGTCGAGCCGGATGCGGTCGCCGTTGCGGACCAGGCCCAAAGGCCCGCCTACCGCGGCTTCCGGCGTGCAGTGCAAAACGATGGAGCCGAACGCCGTGCCGCTCATGCGGGCGTCGGAGATTCGGACCATGTCCTTGACGCCAGCCTGCGCCAGCTTTTTCGGGATCGGGATATAGCCAGATTCCGGCATGCCCGGCGCGCCCTTCGGCCCGGCGTTCTGCAGCACCAGCACGTCGTTGGCCTTCACGTCCAGGTCAGGCGAGTCTAGGCGGTCGGCCATGTCCTCCAGCGAGGAGAACACCACGGCCCGGCCCTCATGTCGCAGGATTTCGGCGGCGGATTGCTTGATGATTGCCCCGCCGGGCGCGAGGTTGCCGCGCAGCACGGCGATGCCGCCTTCCTTGTAGATCGGGGCGGCCTTGGTCTTGACCACCTGCTGACCCCAGTCCGGCTCTGCACTGTCGATATCTTCGCGGAGGGTCCGGCCGGAGACCGTTAGGCAATCCAGGTTCAGCGAGTCCCCCAACGCACGCAGGATCGGCGCCAGGCCGCCGGCGCGGTAGAGGTCCTCCATGTAATGCTGGCCGCTGGGTTTCAGATCGACCAGCACCGGCGTATCAGCGCCCATGGCATCGAACGCCTCCAGGTCGATATCGATGCCTAGCCGCCCCGCCACCGCCGCAATATGCACCAACCCATTGGTCGAGCCACCGACGGCCAGCAGAGTGCGGAGCGCGTTCTCGAAGGCTTCTTTCGTCATGATCTGGTCGGGCTTGGTGCCCTCCAGCGCCAGACCGACGGCGCGGGCGCCAGTGTCTTCGGCATGGCGAAGACGATCAGCCATCACAGCGGGAATGGCAGCGCCACCCGGCAGCATCATGCCCAACGCCTCCGCCATCAGCGCCATGGTCGAGGCAGTGCCCATCACCATGCAGGTGCCGGCGGTCGGCATCAGGCGATTGCCGAGCTCGTCAATGTCGTCTTCCGAGATCTCGCCAGCCCGGTGCATACCCCAAAGGCGCCGGCAGTCGGTGCATGCACCAAGCCGCTCCCCACGGAAATGGCCGGTCATCATCGGCCCGGTGACTTCCAGGATGGCGGGCTTGTTGACACTGGCAGCACCCATCAATAGGGCCGGTACGGTCTTGTCACAACCACCGATCAGGACGACCGCATCCATCGGCTGGGCGCGAACCATCTCCTCTGTATCCATGCTCATCAGGTTGCGCAGGAACATGGATGTCGGATGCGAGAAGCTCTCGTGCACGCTGATGATTGGAAACTCAACGGGTAGGCCGCCCGCCAGCATCACGCCGCGCTTAATCGCCTCGACAATGTCCGGAACGTTGCGGTGACAGGCATTGTAACCGCTGAAGGTGTTGGTGATGCCGATGATCGGCCGTTCCAACGCGTCGTCCGTGTAGCCCATGGCCTTGATGAAGGCCTTGCGCATGAACAGTGAGAATTGAGCGTCGCCATATTGGGCGAGGCCCTGGCGCATGCCGGAGGGCTTGGATGTTTCGTCAGTCATGGGCGATGTGGCTTCCGGTACAGTTTCTTATGACCTGAAACACTTTAGCCATGCCGCTGCCCGCTGCCCACGACATTGATGCACGGGCAGCGGCCAATGCCTCAGTGCGCCGCTAGACACCCACGGCAAATGCCATCCGGCGCGGGTCGGCGGCGGCGGATTTGAAGCCGGTGTCACGGTCATCGACGATCAGGCCCATTGAGCCCGCCAGCCAGGTCATATCCGGCCACCACTCTACCTTGTGACCCAATTCCGCGAGGGCATCGCCCGTGTCTCTCTCAATTCTGCCTTCCAGCCGCAGCAATCCGGGGTTCTCTCCATGCGGTTCAAAGCTGGAGGGGAAGCTGTAGCTGGCGAAGCGGGGCGCCTCCACCGCCTCCTGCGGACCTTTGCCCCAAACCACCAGATTCAGTAGCGTCTGTAGCATGGCTTGAGTCTGAACATCGCCGCCGGGTGTCCCAAACGGCATGAACTTGCGGCACTGAATGGCGAGAGCCGGATTTGGTGTTAGGCGAGGGCGCCGGTACGGCCCGATTTCCGAAGCGTGCCCTTCTTCCGCCCAGTTCTGAATGCCACGGCAAGATGGGACAAAGCCCAAGCCCGGCACCACCGGCCCATTGTAGGAGCCGTCACTCGGCGTTGCCGAAAAGACATTGCCTTGGGAATCGGTCACGCAAAGGTAAGAGGTGTCGAGACTGCTAAGCGTTTCCATCTCATTCGGCAGCGCCAGCGGCGGCTCGTGGAGGCGCGGCCGATCCCCGTTTACGCCCAGGTCTCTGCCAGTCGCTGCGGGCGGGCGTCCTGGCCAAGCCTTGTTCCATTCAAACTGTGTCGTACGCTTTGCCGCGAATTCCTTCGATGTTAACGCCCTAATCGGCACGTCCATGTGCCGTGGATCGCCGATCCAGACCTCGCGGTCAGCCATGGCGAGCTTGGTCGCCTCTGTCAGCAGGTGCACGTATTCCGGGCTGTTGTGGCCCAGGCCATGCAGGTCGAAGCGCTCGACGATATTGAGAATTTCCAGCAACGCCGGCCCCTGGCACCAGGGTCCGCAGGTGAACACTTCGGTATCGCCGAAGCGGGTCGAGACCGGCTCCTCAATTCCAACGCGGAAGCCGGCGACGTCTTCGCGCGTCATCCAGCCGCCCTGGCTCTGGATGAAATCCACCATGGTCTTGGCAATATCGCCCTTGTAGAAGACCTCGCGAACCGCTGCCAATCCCGCCATTCGGCCGCCTTTGAGGGCGGCAGCCTTTTCGACGTCGATCATGTACTGCAACGTCCGCCCGAGATCGGCTTGAACGAATCGAGAGCCGACGGGCGGCGCCTCGCCGTCCTTGAGATAGATGGCAGCGCTGGATGGGAAGCCGCGGTAGGTCTCGACATTTTGCGCAATCGTTTGGTGCAGGAGAGGGTTCATCGCGAACCCCTCGCTTGCAAAGCGAGCCGCAGCGGCGGCAACGTCGCCGAAGCTCATGGTTCCCCACATTTCCAGCGCGGTGATCCAGGCGTCCGGAGCGGCGGGGACGACCATCGACATCACCCCTTTCGGCTGTTTGCCGCCATGGTTGTCACGGAAGTATGCCGAACTCGCTGCGGTCGGCCACCAACCAAGGCCGGAGATTGTGACGACCTTCTGCTGCTCCTCCAGCCACACCATGATCGGCGCGACGCCAGCCACACCGACCAAGTCGCTTTGCAGCACACCAAGCGCGATGCCGCCGCAAACGCCGGCGTCGATGGCATTGCCGCCAGCCTCGAGGATAGCCAAGGCGGCGCCGCTGGCGAGGTAGTGTCCCGCGGAAACTGCATGGCGGCTGGCGTGAATATCGGGGCGAAGGGTCGAGACGGCCATCGTGCGGCGCTCCTTTGGCTTGCGATTGTCACCAGTCTGCCGCAAATACCATGGGAAATGAAGCTGTCCGATTTCCAATTCGATCTGCCCGAGCACCTGATTGCCCAGGAACCCGCTGACCCGCGGGATTCTGCGCGACTCCTGCATGTGCCACCAGCCGGCCCGTTTGCCGACTTGGGTATGCTCGACCTGACGAGACTGCTGCGGCCCGGCGATGTTCTGGTCGTGAACGACACCCGCGTTATTCCTGCCCGCCTGACCGGGAAACGCGGTGAGGCGAAGGTCGAGGTGACCTTGCATAAGCGCATAGCGCCGTCTCGCTGGGCATCATTTGCCAAGCCTGCGCGGCGGCTCAAGCCGGGCGACCAGATCGTATTCGCTGAAGACTTTGCCGCGACGGTGGAGGCGCGCGAGGCCGGGGAAGTGGTGCTGACCTTCGATGGTGACGATGTTTACGTGGCAGCTGGCTTGGCAAAGTACGGGGTAATGCCACTGCCGCCGTACATCAAACGCCCAGCAGATGGGGAAGCGAAAGACCGCTCAAGCTACCAAACCATGTTCGCCACACGGGATGGCGCTGTGGCGGCGCCAACCGCATCGCTCCACTTTACGCCGGCGTTGATTGAAGACATTCGTGCGCGCGGTGTTGAGATCGTGACCGTCACGCTGCACGTTGGCGCTGGCACGTTCTTGCCCGTCAAAGTCGAGAATTTGTCTGACCACAAAATGCATAGCGAATGGGGCGAGGCGACAGCCGCCGCCGCCACAAGAATCAACGCCTGCGAGGGCAGGGTGGTTGCTGCGGGTACGACAGCGCTCCGCTTGATCGAAAGTGCCGCCAGCGATGAGGGCAAGCTTGAAGCCTGGGGGGGCGATACGGACCTGTTCATCCTTCCCGGCTATAGGTTCAAGCGCATCGACGCGCTGCTCACCAATTTCCACCTGCCCGGATCGACGCTGTTCATGCTAGTCAGTGCCTTTGCTGGCGTGGAGCGCATGCGCACGGCGTACGCACACGCTATCGCCCATGAATATCGGTTTTTCTCCTACGGCGACGCGAGCTTCCTGGAGCGCGTATGACTTTATCATTCGATCTCCTCGCCACAGCCGGCTCGGCCCGCCGCGGGCGCATAACGACAGCCCATGGCTCCATCGAGACACCTGTCTTCATGCCTGTGGGCACTGCTGCGACGGTCAAAGCGATGCGGCCAGAGGATGTACGCTCCACCGGGGCGGAGATTATTCTCGGAAATACCTACCACTTGATGCTGCGCCCGACTGCGGAGTTGATTGCGCGGCATGGCGGGTTACGCAAGTTCATGAATTGGCCAGGCCCGATCCTGACGGATTCCGGCGGTTTCCAGGTCATGAGTCTGACTGAGTTGCGCAAGATGACCGAAGAAGGCGTGCGCTTTCGCTCTCATATTGACGGCAGCTATCATATGCTGACGCCGGAGCGCTCCGTTGAAATTCAGCATATGCTGGATGCAACGATCACCATGGCCTTCGACGAATGCACGCCGTACCCCGCCACGCACGCGCAGGCGGCCCAGAGCATGCATCTCTCCATGCGCTGGGCCAAGCGCTCGTCCGATGCATTCCGGGAGCGTGAAGGCTATGGCCTTTTCGGTATTGTGCAAGGCGGTATCTTTCCTGACTTGCGGGCGGATTCGGCCGCGGCGCTCAAAGACATCGGCTTCGAAGGCTATGCCATCGGCGGCCTTGCAGTCGGCGAGGGGCAGGCGCAAATGTTCGAGGCGCTGGGGTTCACTACCCTGCATCTGCCGGCCGATAAACCCCGCTACCTGATGGGTGTGGGACGTCCGGTGGACATCGTCGGCGCGGTTGCCCGTGGCATCGACATGTTCGATTGCGTCATGCCCACACGTTCAGGCCGAACTGCGCAAGCTTTTACGCGCGAAGGCGAGTTGAACCTGCGGAATGCCCGGCATGCAGACGATCCGGCACCGCTGGACTCAGGTTGTTCATGCCCCGCCTGTACCCGTTATTCCCGAGCCTACCTGCGCCATCTTGTAAAGGCGGACGAGATTTTGGGGATGATGCTGCTGACCTGGCACAACCTGCAATTCTACCAGGACCTGATGGCTGCGATCCGAGCTGCGATCACGGCCAGCGACCCGCTGTCCGGCGATCCAGAGGCGGTTGTCCGGCGTTTGCTACCGTCCGAGGCTGGCTGATAGAACCTAGCGGTCGGACAGGAGTTGCAGGCCGACTGTTCCGATGGCGATAAAGGCGAGGAAAAGCAGTTTTAGAGCCGACATGGGTTCTCGGAACCAAAAGACACCGACGAGTACGATCAATGCGATGCCGGCACCGGCCCAGATGGCATAGGCGACGGTAAACGGAATATGCCGGAACGCCAGCGACAAAGCCCAAAAGCAAAGCCCGTAGCTGACGAGTGCGCCTGCAAACGTCCAAGGCCGCTCGGTTGGGCCGTTGGAGAGTTTGAGCAGTGTCGTGCCAGCCACTTCCAGCAAGACCGTCACACCAAGCAGCAGCCATGCAAACCCAGGGGTTTGGCTGATCCCGCCCATTGTTAATCCAGGCCCATGAGCGAGCGCGCGAAGTCCGCAGGTTGAAAGGGCCGCATATCGTCGGCGGTCTCGCCCACACCGATGGCATGCACTGGCAGGCCAAAGCGTTGGGCAAGCGCGACAAGCACGCCGCCACGGGCCGTGCCGTCCAATTTGGTGACAATCAGGCCGGAGATGTTGACCATTTTCTGAAAAATCTCGACCTGAGCGTGCGCGTTCTGGCCAGTTGTGGCATCCAGGATCAGAACCGTGTCATGCGGCGCGTCCGGATCGAGTTTCTTGATGACGCGCGCGATCTTCTGCAATTCCGTCATCAAGTTATCTTTGTTTTGTAACCGCCCGGCAGTGTCGATCAGTAAGACATCGGCCTGTGCGGCCCGAGCTTGCTTCAGGGCATCGAAAGCCAGCCCCGCAGCATCTGCACCAGGCTTGCCGGAGACGAACTGAGCCCCGGTGCGCTCGCTCCAAACCTGCAACTGCTCGACGGCCGCGGCCCGGAAGGTATCGCCGGCCGCCATCACCACCGACTTCCCCCCGGTTCGGAAATGCTGAGCCAGTTTCCCGATGGTCGTGGTTTTTCCGACCCCGTTCACGCCGACCACCAGGATTACATGCGGCTTTCGGGCAAGCTCCAACTCCAGCGGCTTTGCGACGTCCTCCAGCATGGAGGCGATATCATGGGCGAAAGCCTCGCGTACCTCCACGTCGGAGACCTCTTTATCGAAGCGTGTGCGCGCCAGATTGGCGGTTAGCGCCGCCGCCGTCGCTGGTCCGAGGTCGGCGGCGATCAGCACCTCCTCCAATTCCTCCAATACGTCGTCGTCGAGGCGCCGCTTTGCCGAGAAGACACCGGTAATGCCGGTGGTTAAGCGCTCGGTTGAACGCGACAGTCCGGCTTTCAGCCGGCCAAAAAATCCGCGCCGCGTCGGTTCGTCTGCCATCCTCAGGCCGGACCTGTGATTAGGTGTTGGTTCGAGACGTGCGATATCGTAGCCGAGACAATCGCTCCTTCGGCCAGGCCCCGGCTGGTGTAAACCGGCGCAAAGCTTTCGGTTCGGCCGAAGCCATCGCGCTCGATCAGAATTCGCTCCTGCCGCCCAATACGTGAGGAAAGGTATCGGGTGACGCTGACCTCGCCCGCCGCGCGCAGGCGTGCCGCGCGCTCTTTCCGCAGGTTGCCGGACACTTGCGGCATGCGGGCGGCTGGCGTGCCTTCGCGAGCCGAATAGGGGAAGACGTGCAGCCAGGTCAACTCGCATTCCTCAACGAGCCCCAGGCTATCGGCGAAGTGCTCGTCGGTTTCGGTGGGGAAGCCGGCAATCAGGTCGGCTCCAAATGTGATGTCTGGGCGCAGGCGCCGTGCCTGCCGACAAAAGTCGATCGCTTGCGTGCGCGAGTGCCGGCGTTTCATGCGCTTCAGGATCATATCGGCGCCGGCCTGAAGCGACAGATGCAGATGCGGCATCAGCCGAGGCTCGTCGGCGATCAGGCGCCATAGATCGGGATCGACTTCCGCAACATCCAGCGATGAGAGGCGCAGGCGCGGTAACTCCGGCACACAGGCCAGCAGCCGGCGGATCATCTGCCCGAGGCGGGGTTGGCCAGGCAGGTCGGCGCCGTAAGCGGTGACGTCGACCCCCGTCAGAACTACCTCCTGGAATCCCTTCTCCACTAGGCCGCGCACCTGCTCGACCAGCACACCGATAGGAACGGAGCGATTGGGGCCGCGTCCGAACGGGATAATGCAAAATGTGCAACGGTGGTCGCAGCCTTGTTGGACTTCGACAAATGCCCGCGTGCGCCCGTCAAACCCATCGATCAGGTGTGCGGCGGTTTCTCTTGCCATTTGGATGTCATTGACCTGAACCCTCGGCCCATTCGGTTCCAGAGCTTTGGATAGCGCGTCGGCGGAAAGCTTCTCTTGATTGCCGAGGACCGCATCGACTTCCGGCATCGCAGCCCAGCCTGCCGGAGCAATCTGTGCGGCGCAGCCAGTAACGACGATGCGGGCGCTCGGGTGTTCGCGGCGCGCCCTGCGGATGGATTGCCGGGCCTGCCGTTCCGCCTCTGCCGTTACGGCACAGGTGTTCACGATGATCGCCTCGGCACCGTGATCCGGTGCCAGGTTCCGCATGACCTCCGCTTCATAGGCGTTGAGACGGCAACCGAAATTCAGCACTTGCGGGCGGCTCACGGCGCCGCCTCTTGCAGAAGGGAAGGGGATAGCGTGCCTTGATAGACTTCTGTCGCAGCACCGGTCATCAGGACATGTCCGGTCTCCAGCCATTGCATGAACAGCGGTCCGCCGTCCATGTCGATCCGGATCGACCGGTCTGTCAGGCCGCGCCGTACGCTTGCGACGACGGCAGCGCAGGCCGCGGAGCCGCAGGCGCGGGTGATGCCGACGCCACGCTCCCACACTCGCAGACGCAGAGTATTGCGCGCGGTCACACTCGCGAAACCGATATTGGCCCGGGCGGGAAACATCGGGTCATGCTCTAATTCTGGACCCACGCTTGCCAGATCGATGGCTTCCGCGTCTTCGACAAAGAATGTGGCGTGCGGGTTGCCGATATTGGTCGCGACCGGAGGTGGCACGTCGTCCCGACCAAGCGGGACCGTAAGCGTGTCGCACTCTCGCGCAAGCGGAATAGACTGCCAGTCCGTGCGCGCCACTCCCATGTCGACGGTGTACCCGCAGGCGTCGGCAACTCCGTGCAGTTGACCGGCGATAGTTTCTATCGTCACCCGGTGCCGCCCTGTCTCCGCGATCAGAAGCTTGGCAACGCATCGGGTAGCGTTGCCGCAAGCTTCGACCTCCGCGCCGTCCGCATTGCGGATTTCCATAAACGCATCGGCTTGCGGGTTTATAGGGGGGCGGATGATGATGAATTGGTCGCAACCGACACCGGTGTGCCTGTCGCTGATACTGCGCACCTGCGCCTCGCTCAGATTCAGGGGCCGCACGCGCGCATCCAGCACGACAAAATCATTGCCGAGGCCATGCATCTTGCGGAACGGAATAGGCGCTATCGTCATAGCGCCGTGATATAGGCTCAGGCAGCCGCGCTGTCTACGGAGCGCCAAGCCAAAACATAGCTGGCACCGTTCGGCCCTGCCTGATCGGTATGATCGACGCCCGGGCTCACATAGCACATGTCGCCTGGCCCAAACACCTCGGTCCGGTCAGCGTACTTTACTGTCAGGCTGCCTTCCGTGACCAAGACGATCAAGTCATCGCGATGAGCATGGGTGTCGAACAGCTTGTGAGCAGGCTGCGTACGCGCCTGCGGTTGGCGGTAGCCTTCAGCTTGAGCATAAGCGTGGAATTCATCTTCGGTCATATTTCGTATCGCCGGATGGTGAGGG
>CAXBDI010000059.1:0-23338 GCA_963974445.1 uncultured Alphaproteobacteria bacterium | reverse complement strand
GCCTGGTGGAGAGCCGCAGCCGCGCCCAGGCGCTAATCATCGCCGGCAAGGTCTTTTCCGGCGAGCAGCGTCTGAACAAGCCGGGCACCGCGCTCAAACCCGACACTGCGCTGGAGGTGCGCGGCCGCGACCATCCCTGGGTCAGCCGCGGCGGGCTGAAGCTGGCGCACGCGCTGGAAACCTATAGCCTCTCGCCCAAGGACGCCATTTGCATCGACGTCGGCGCGTCGACCGGCGGCTTCACCCACGTGCTATTGGAGCATGGCGCGGCGCGGGTCTACGCGGTAGATGTGGGCCATGGCCAGCTGGCTTGGTCACTGCGCCAGGATGAGCGCGTCGTCGTGCTGGAGCGCACCAACGCCCGCCACCTGACCGCAGAGCACGTTCCGGAGCCGGTCGATTGGATCGTCTGCGACGCCAGCTTCATCGGCCTCGCCACCGTGCTGCCGGCGGCTTTGGCCTTGGCGAAGCCCATGGCGCAACTGGTGGCGCTGATCAAACCGCAGTTCGAGGCGGGGCGCGAGCAGGTCGGCAAGGGCGGCGTCGTCCGCGACCCCGCGGTGCACCAGGCCGTCTGCGAGCGAGTGCGCGATTGGACGGAGGCGCAAGGCTGGACCGTGCAAGGTGTTATCGAGAGCCCAATCACGGGCCCCGAAGGAAACGTGGAGTTTTTGCTTGTCGCTCACCGCACGCCCTGATCGGGCTCTAGACGTCACCATCGAGCGCCTCGGCGGCCGCGGCGACGGCATTGCCACGACGCCCGCCGGCCCGGTCTACGTGCCGAACGCCCTGCCCGGCGAGGAAGTCCTGGTGCGCCTCGGCAAACCGCGCGCCGAGGGTCTGGCGGCCCGCGTCGTCGAGCGTCGCACCGACTCCGCTGACCGGATTGAGCCGGTCTGCAAGCACTTCGGCCGTTGCGGCGGTTGCGCCATCCAGCATCTGGCACAGCCGGCCTACGCAGTGTGGAAGCGCGATCTGCTGCTGGAAATACTGGCCCGCCGCGGCTTTGACGATGCGAGTATCGTCGCTGACCTGGTGCTCTGCCCGCCACAGCGCCGCCGCGTTCGCTTCGCTGCCATCGGGCGCAAGGGCGATGCGGTGCTGGGCTTCAACGCCCGCGGCTCCAATCAGGTGATCGATCTGGAGATGTGCAGCACCGCCGACCCGCGCATCGTCGCTATCCTGCCTGCCTTGCGGGAGGCTTTGGGCGATGTCTTGACGCCAAAGATGGCTTGCGACGTGGAAATTGTGGCGGCGGAAAGCGGCCTCGACCTGCTGCTGGTCTCCCGCGTCTCGATGAACGGCAAGCGCCGCCAGCGGCTGATCGACTTCGCCGGCCAGCACGGCGTCGCGCGGGTCGCCTTTCAGCAGGACGAGCGTTTCCAGCCGGAGACCATCATCCAGTTCGAAGCCCCGATTGTCCGATTCGGCGAGACTTCAGTCCCCTTTCCGCCCGGTGCCTTCCTGCAGCCGAGCGCCGCCGGCGAGCAGGCGCTGCGCGAAGCGGTGCAATTGCTGATCCCGCCTGGCAGTATGCGGGTCGTCGAACTGTTCAGCGGTTGCGGCGCATTCGGCCTGCCGCTGGCCGCCGCCGGCTTCCGCGTTGCAGCCTACGAGGCCGAAGAAGCGATGATCCAGGCGCTGGGCCTCGCCGCAGGCCGCGCCGGCCTGGGTGGGCGCGTCACCGGCCATGTCCGCGATCTGGTGCGTCAGCCGCTCCGCCCCGAGGAGTTGGAGGGCGCCGACGTCATCCTGCTGGACCCGCCGCGCAACGGTGCCGCCGACCAGGTAGAGCAGATCGCCGACAGCGCCGTGCCCGCGGTGGTCTACGTCTCCTGCAACCCGGCCAGCTTCGCCCGCGACGCGGCAGTGCTGGCAGACGGCGGCTATGTCTTGCGGCAGGTGATCCCCGTCGACCAGTTCGTCTACACGCCGCATCTGGAACTGGTGGCTTTGTTCCAGCAAGGCGATGCGACCGCCTAGCCGCGACCCGCAGGCTTGCCCGGCCCTTTCGTTTGCCGCAGCATACGCACCATGTGCCCCTCACCTTCGAGAGTGATGATTCATGTCCCAAACCCTCGGCATTGCCATTTCCGGCGGCCCGAACGCCAGCCAGATCGTTCATCTCTCGAAGCTGGCGGAAGACCTGGGCTACACGTCCGCATGGGTGGCGGAAGGGCATGGCGGCGACCAGTTCGCCGTGCTGGGCGCCGTCGCCACCGCGACTTCCAACATGCAACTCGGCACATCCATCACCAGCGTGTTCGTGCGCACGATCCCGACCATCGCCATGGCGGCAGCGACCGTTGACCAGCTTTCGGGCGGGCGATTTATCCTGGGCCTCGGCTCCAGCCACAAGGTGCAGGTCGAGCCGGAGCACGGTGTCACCTATTCCAAGCCGATCACCCGGGTGCGCGAGACAGTGGAAATCGTGCGCACTTTGCTGCGCGAGGGTCGCGTCTCCTTCCAGGGCCAGACCGTGACCATCAAGAATTTCGACCTCTGGTTCCAGCCATTGCGGAAGGAGATCCCAATCTACGCCGCCGGCCTCTTTCCCAAAATGGTCGAGGCGACGGGGGAGGTTGCGGACGGCATCATCCTGACCCGCAGCACGCTGCAAACCGCCAGCGAAATCCGCCAGCAATTGGCAACGGGCGCGGCCAAAGCCGGGCGCGACCCGGCCAAGATCGCCGTGACCTCGCTGCTGCCTACCGCCGTCGATAAAACCCGCGCCGAAGCTTTGGACCGGATGCGGCCCGGGCTGGCGCTCTATGCCGGTTTCTTCCCGCGCTACAACAAGCTGATCGCATCCTACGGGTTCGAAGACGAGTGCGCGAAGATCGCCGAAGCCTGGGGCCGCGGCGACCAGAAGACCGCCATCGCTGCCGTCTCCGACGCCATGGTCGACGCCACCAGCGTCGCCGGCACGCCTGAGGAATGCCGCGAGAAAATCCAGGCCTACCGCGATTCCGGCCTGGACGAGCCGATCATCAGCCCCTTTGCCCGGGGCCCCGAATCCGCGGCCATCTTCGAAGACGCCATCCGCGCCTGCGCGCCGCGCTAACCAGAAAAGCCGAGGAAAACCGCCCATGAGTCTGGAAGGAAAAATCACCCTCGTTACCGGAGCCGGCAACGGCATCGGCGAGGCTATCGCCGTCGCATTGGCGGAGGCCGGCGCGACCGTCGCCTGCGCCGACATCAACGCCGCTGCCGCTGCCGCGACTGCCGCAAAGGCCGGCGGCTTCCAAGTGCCGAGCATGGCGGTGGAGGCCGATTGCGGCGATGTCGCGGCCATCGACGGCATGGTCAGCCAAGTGGTCGCCCGCTATGGCCGGCTCGATATCATCGTCAACAATGCCGGCGTGACGCGGGCGGCCTACATCATGGACCTGACGGAGGCGGACTGGGACCGCATGCACCGTGTCAACGCCAAGGGCGTGTTCTTCTGCCTGCAAGCCGCCGCCCGCCAGATGATCCAGCAGGGCACGGGCGGCCGCATCATCAACATCGCGTCGGTGGCCGGCCGCGGCTTCAAGGACACCTCGAACGCTGCCTATGCCGCCAGCAAGGGCGCGGTGATCGCGCTGACCAAGACCGCAGCGCAGCAATTGGGCCAGCACGACATCAACGTCAACTCGATCTGTCCGGGTGTGACCTTCACTGCCATCGTCGACGATCTCCTGGAAACGCGCGCCAAGGAACAGGGTGCGACAGTCGCGGAGATGCGCGCGCGGATCGAGAAGCCCATCCCTATCGGCCGCGGCAATGAGCCGTCCGATATCGCCGCGATGGCCGTGTTCCTGGCCGGCCCGGGCGCCCGCAACATCACGGCGCAGTGCTACAACGTCGATGGCGGGCTGGTGCCGAGTTAAGCGCGGCGCGGCTCAAAGTCGTTAACGCAGCGCGGTGCGGTAGAACAGTTCTTTCGCGATAAAATCGGCTGCGGCCTCCACCAGTTGCGCGCGATCCGCGCCACGGGGCACGTGACCAATATCCTGCAAGGCCAGCAATCGAACCGGGCGTCCGTGACGCCGCCAGGCGGCCTGCGTCTCTGCTGCACGGGCGAAAGGCACGATCTTGTCGCGGGTACCGTGCACCAGCAGCACCGGGGACGCCCGTTCGATCCGGCTCAAGGGTACATGCCGCGGCAGTCCGCCGGCCAGCGATACGACAGCCGCCACTCGCGGGTTCGTCACCGCCAGCGCCAGCCCATGAAATCCGCCCAGCGAATAACCGTAGACGCCGATTTGAGGCCCCATAACCTCCGATTGTGCCAAGATTCCATCGACAACCGCATCCAATTGCCGTTCGCGCACAGAAAAATACTGGACCGCACCCTTGTGTCCGACCTGATCGGGGAGCGCATCGAAATACTCGACTACGGCACTCGCGACCCCGCGCGCCGCGAGTGCGTACGCCACCGGCCAGACCAGATAGCCGCGCCCGAGCCCGCTGGAGCCGTGCAAGAGCATGGCTGTCGGCCAGGGCGGCGGCGTTTTCGGCTGCACAACGTGGACCGGCACCAGCCGTCCATCGACCCGGACGCTCCAATCCTTTGCTGGCGCCGACGAAGAAGCATCGCGCTGCTCCGAGGAGGGGGCGCACCCGGCGAGGAACAGCAGCAAGCAGATTAACCAGCGCATACAGGCTCTCGCCGCGCAGAACTGGCGGCACGGGGATGTGAATTTTCGTCTAGCGGCCCGAAAGAAAGGGTTTCTGGAGGCTTCAGGGCCGCGGCCCTCTCAAGCTATCGCTACGATGCGCCGGCCGTTGCAGGCGAGGAATTCCAGGCCCTTGTCCGTCACCTCGACATAGCCGTTGTGACGGCGGACCGCTCCTAGATCATTCGCCTCCTCCCACACCGGCAAGCGCGGGCAGGAAGTTCGCCATGCATCCATGACATCGGCATAGGGCCGGGGAGCCTCGGCGATCCAGGCGACCAGATCGATGACAAGCACCTTGGTTTCGGGAGACATGGGCCGAACCTTCCACCTAGCAGACGCAACTACCCGGCAAGAGCCATTCAGCCGGGCGGTACTATAGACAACTGCCATGGTATCGGGATTCGATGATTCGCGCTGCAATAATCGACCGCCTGCCAAGCTCTAACCTGAACAACGCCGAACAGTTTCCGAGTGATGGCGGTTCGATCTACCACAGCAGCACGATCAGAACTCCAACCCATAGGGTCAAGGAAAGACCGGCCAGAACCGACATGGCATGGGCTACCGACCATCGCCCGCCCACAGGGCCCCAGGCCCAATCGGCTGTTTTGTCTTCAGTCGAAAAATTCATAGCCGCAACTGTTTGGTCATGGCGTATGTCAGTCATCGTGCGACCCTTTCCTCGAAGAATTCCATCCTTCCGCTCAAAATCGCCGCAATGCTTTAAAAATTTGGTTAAGGAAATAGTCAGATTTTTTTGGTTCCGCCAAAAAGCGCCCGCAGCTTGCGTGGCCCCAGGTTACGCACTGCCTGGGCGAGGCCAATAGCGGATCGCAGATTGTAAGCGGCGATACCATAGCGTTGCCGCCGCAGTGGCAGCCACTCCTGCTTGTACGGGTCGTCGCCCCAACCGAAGTCGATCTCCTCGATGGAGGGATCGCTCAATGCCTGCCGCATGGCCGCCATGGTCAGGACAGTGCCGGCTGAGTGCTTCGCCCAATCCTGATCGTAGGCGAGCTTGAAGATCGTGGCGCGGTTGTGCCGCCGCACCCAAACTTGCGCGGCAACCGGTTGGTCACCTGCTGTCAGCACCCAAACCTGCGCCTCTCCAGCCGCCAGTCCGTCGCGAATCAGGCCCGGCATATAGCCTGGAAACGGCTCTGCCGGCTGCCAACTGCGGGTGTAGACGGATTCATAGGCTGCAATCGCCGCCTCGGCCACGGCAGGCGCGGCGAAACAGGTGACGCAGGCACCACCGCGGTCCACCAGCGCGCGATAGCGGCGGTTTCCAGTATTGCGCAGGGCGCCGGGCCGGGCTCGCCAATAGGTATCGAAATCGAGATCGCGTGTGTCCAGGTACCAGTTGCCGAACTGCTCGAACGGCTCGACGACCCACCCGGCGCGGCGCAATCCAGCTGCCAGCGCGTTCTTTGGCGCGTCGTCCAGCGCATCGAACCTTATAGTGGCAAAGCCGCGCTGCCGCAGTGCGAGGCCGAGCGCCATGACCGCCCGGACGGAATCTCCGCCCCCCTCCAGGCCCGGCGGCGTAAAGCGGCAACTGTAGAAATTGGACAGGCCGCGCGCCGTCCAGCCGCGCAGAGGTCCGAATCGGGACGGCCGCAGCCGCAATGGCAACACCACGTCCGCTGCCCTTAAAACCATAGTCCGCTCAGACGGTTGCAGACAGTTCGCCGCGAGGTTCCGGAACCAGCCTTCCGTAGAATAATAGTCCAACTCGCTCGGCTCCATGCCGGCGTCGGCATAGGCGGTGGCGAGGGCTGCCAGCGGGTGTTCTGTCACAGGCAGGGAAGCGCCGTCCGTGCTATCCATCGTGTCTTTCGCCGTTCTACCGGGAACGAAAGCCGCGATAACACAATTGCAACAACCCTACGGCTAAAACCGCGTGCGCCGAGTCGTCGCCGCCGTGCGTTGCTCGCCCCTGTCTGCCCTTGCCGCGCGTGCGGTTGCAGTCCCCCGCAAGCCCTGGCCGGTTCGCTCCCATGAAGATTCTCTACCACCACCGCACCCAGGCCGCCGACGGCCAATACGTGCATATCAGCGAACTGACGCATGCACTCGAATTGCTCGGTCACGAAATCATCATGGTGGGACCTGGCGGCGGCGAAAAGCGCCGGATGGATGCGGGAACGGACGATGCTCCGGGCCTGCGCGACCGCCTGCCCGGTTGGCTGTATGAGCTGCTGGAATTCGGCTACAACGCGCTGGCGTTTGCCAAGTTGTGGCGGGCTTATCGCCGCCACCGGCCCGACGTGCTCTACGAGCGCTATAATCTGTATTGCCTGGCAGGGGTCTGGCTGACGCGGCTGACCGGCCTGCCGATGGCGCTGGAGGTCAACGCGCCGCTGTTCGAAGAACGCTCGACCCACGGCACGCTGGCGCTGAAGAGCCTGGCGAAATGGACCGAGGATTCCGCCTGGCGCGCCGCCGACGTATGCCTGCCGGTTACCGATGTGCTGGCGGACTATGTGCGCGCCGCCGGTGTTGCGGAACGGCACATCGTGGTGATCCCGAATGGCGCGGGCGAGGCGTTCCTGGACGGGTCCGCCGATGGCGCCTCAGTGCGGCAGCGGCATGGCCTGGACGATCGGTTGGTGCTGGGCTTTACCGGTTTCGTGCGGCCATGGCATGGCATCGACAAGGTCATCGACCTGCTGGCCGGCGACCGGCTGCCGGCCGATGCGCACCTGCTGATGGTCGGCGACGGCCCGGCAAGACCTGAGTTGGAGGCGCAGGCCGCCCGCCTCGGCGTGACCGACCGGGTAACCTTCACCGGCGTGGTACAGCGCGATGCGGTGCCGCACTACGTGGCAGCCTTCGACATCGCCTTGCAGCCGCACGTGGTTGCCTATGCCTCTCCTCTGAAGCTGATCGAGTATCTGGCGCTGGGCCGCGCTATCGTTGCGCCGTCGACGCCCAACATCCGCGAAATCCTGACGGATGGCGCCACGGGCCTGCTGTTCGAACCAGGCGACACCGTTGCCTTCGCGGAGGCGATTGTCCGTCTCGCCAACGACACGCCGCTACGCGAGGCGCTTGGCCAGGCGGCGCTGGGCCTGCTGCAATCCCGCAACCTGACCTGGCATCACAATGCAGAGCAGGTCATCGACTTGTTCTACGGAAGGCTCAACTGCAAGCGCTAGAGCACTCGCCGACCTTTTGGGCCGGGCAAGAGTGCTCCAGATTCAATTGTGCGTTCCACCGGATGCGGCGCAACCCTATGCCTTAATCACGTCCTCAGCCCACTCCGGCAGATCATCCGATTCGCGGATCGGCGTTGTAAGATTCGGGTAACGATAGGGCGAACGGTCGGCCAACGGCACGAACGGCACGCCCTCCATCCGGTTCTTCGCCAGATAAACCACGGCACGCTCATAGTGGGGTTGCCAATCGCTCGGCGCCGGTGCATCGCCGCCCTCGCCTTTGACCCGGACACCCCAGGGCGCGCTGCCATTGTTGCGGATCATCGAGCCAGGTTTTTGTTCGATCAATGGGTCCAGACGGCCGTCAGGCAGGATGCCGTTCTTGAAGGTGTTGTCGTAGAATAGATGCTTGAACAGGTATGGATTGGACGGGTCGCGATTATCCACCAAGTGATAGTCCACCTCCTGGGTGCCCCAGCCCTTCGGCACGTATTTATTGTAGCCGGGCGGATAGCCACGGTTGCGGATCTCGATCACTTTCGGGCGCACCGGGCCACGGCGGACGAACGTGTTGCCGACGGCAATCGTCGTACCCCACGCACCCCGGTCCAACACCGGCAACTCGCCAAAGAAGCCGTCAGCCAGGTCTGCATCGGTCTCGTAGTGCGCGAAATAGCTGTCCCGGACGTCCAGATGCTTCGCATAGTCTTTGAATGCGTGCCCTTGCGCCCTAGCAGAATGAAATTTCGAATTCCGAACCGTTAAGCTATTGATGTAGGAGGTGTACAAATTGTGCGTGAAGCCGCCGCCATAGCCGCAGTGTTTCATCTCGCTATCGATTATCTCGATATCAGTCGGATGCGTGGGAACGAAGAGGCCGTTTTTCCCGCCGGAAATCAAGACGTTGACAAGTCGCAGCCTGCTGGTTTTGAGCACATGCAGCGCGTTGCCGCCAATGCCGCCCTTCAGCACCATGTTCTCCAGTTCAACTGACACCCGACGGTCGGATTGATTGCGGGTAATCAGAACCCCCTTGTTGCCCGAAGACATCAGGCGAGGCCGTCGGTTGCGATCTGCCCCTTTCAAGATGACCCGGGCGCCGTCATTCATCTTGTGGTTTTTGCGTATATTCAATCGCCACCACGACACCGGAATATCGATACCCGCCGGGATCATGATAATCGCGCCGTTCGCCATCTGGTCGAAACGCCCGCTTTTGGTGATGAACGTTGTCTTTTCGATGGAGGCGGCGACGTCCATCTCTAGCACTGGCAGGTCTTGCTCCCGCACATATACGCCAGCGGGCGCCTTGGCTCTGGCCGGCACCGTCCAAGGCACACTTGAGGCGACAAGTAACGCTGCGCTCGATTGGATTAACTGACGGCGTGAGATCGGTTGCATAGGCAGGCCTCCCAATTAACACTCGGTATAGGGCCGAAAGTGTAACACATTCTTGCCCATCCGACTGTGCGCATGAGCCTCGCCAACACCGGTTTATCGGATATGGTGGCCTGACGCACCAATTCAATCCGACCGACTGCTCGCCCCCGCCACACCAGAGCAGCCTGCAGGAGCAGCCCGTATTGCGCCTCGCCCGCATCGACCGATCCGACGACGCGTCGTTCATCGCCGCATGGCATACGGGAGCGCTTTGCGAGCCGCGGTTTCTGTCGAAACACTGGATCGAGGCATTGCTCCGCACAATTCCAGAGCGGCTAACATTGCACGCGCTGATCGAAGGCGACCAACCGCGCGCGGTCTTGGGACAGAGCCTAGAATTGCGGCATCGCCTGGTGAAGGTCCGCAGATGGCACTTGAACGAGACCGGCGACCGCATCTTCGACCGCATCACATTGGAATACAACGGCTTCGCCGGACAGGGCGACGAGCCTGCCAGCGCCGAACGGCGATTCGCCTGGCTGCTGGCCCACCTCCCGGATATGGACGAACTGGTCGCCCGCAACGCGACCGCGGAAACCGGGGCGGCACTGCGGGCCGCAGCGATGGCGAGCGGTTGGAAGGTGCGCCAGACCAATGTCGCGCCGGCGCCGACGCTCGACCTCCAAACGGTGCGCGCGGCGGACGGTGAGTTCATCGCGACGTTAGGCAAAAACACCCGCGCGGCCATTCGTCGTGCCACCCGCCTTTATGAAGAGATCGGGCCAATCCGGCTGGAACGGGCCGAAACCGTGGCCGACGCACTGGCCTGGTTCGAGCGTCTGGAGGCCTTGCATATCGAATCCTGGCAGGATCGGTCCGCAGTGCATGCGTTCTCCAATCCGTACTTCCGGCCCTTCCATCAGCACCTGATTCAAGCAGGCTACGCACAAGGCCGCGTCGATATGCTGCGCATTCGTGCAGGGAATCGTGAAATTGGATACTTATACAATCTCGTCTGCGGCGGTCGCGTGATGGCCTATCAAAGCGGCTTCGCTGCCGCAACGGACAATCGCTGGAAACCGGGGTTGGTCAGTCATTGCGCCGCCATAGACTTCTGCCTGCGCCGGGGAGACCGCATCTACGACTTCCTCGCGGGGCCCGCGCGCTACAAAGTCAGCCTTGCCAACGGCGAAACTCCGATGGAATCGTTGGTGGCCTTTGCACCGCGATGGCACTTGAGGCTAGAGGACATGCTACGCCAACTGCGCTCATAGCGATCGGCAGATGGCAAACCTTCGCGGAACGACCGGACCGCGACACTGAAACGGCTGCCAGGAATTGAATATCGTATGGCCGACGAAAAACTAGAACAAACCGCCGATAAATTCCGCAGGGCGGTGCAACAAGCGGCGGAACACGGACGATTGAAACCGGCAGGCGTAGCCGATGCCGGCAGCACTGCCCCTGTCGATCCGGACGCCATCGTGGCGGCGCTCGATGCACGTCTCAGCGAAACGCTGACCGCGGCGGTCCGTCAGGAAATCGGCGTGGCCGTTGCCGCGGCAGTCCGCGAAAGCGTCGCCGACGCGCTGGCGCAGCAGCCATCAGCAGATGCCGCAGCGATAGACCCGGACCTCATCGTCCGCCTCGAAGCTGCGGCTGAACGGATTGCAGAGAAAGACGACGGCGATGTGCTGCTGCACCTGCGCAATATTCTGCCGGGCCAGATACGTCAGGAACTGCATCAGCAAAATCAGACAACGGTGCAGCGGCTCTCGACAATCGAGGCCGAACTCGACGCGATCCAGGCCAACAATGGCGTTGGCTGGCAGCTTCTGCGCCTGGCGCTCATTGGCCTTGTCGTCTTTATCATCGCTGTCTTCGTGGCGATATTCGAGAAGCAGCTTCAAAATTGGGGCCGCGACAGCATCTATCCGTTGCTGGGCCTGTCGATCAAAGAAGCGTCGCCCAGCAGCCCCCGTTCGGCGAGCCCCGCCGCACCGCAGGAACGCCGCTAGGCGCAGCGCCCCGCTTCGCCCGGGCAGCGGCGCTGTGTCAGGCGACAATCTGTACGATGGAACTGCAACGGTGCCGCGCGTACGCCGAATGCGCAACTGGCTCACAGCGGAGCGTCCCGCCATAGCGGAGTATCTACCTATATGACGCTGACCCGTGTCGGCCTGGTCGGGGCAGGCTTTATCGCAGACATTCATGCTGAGGTCCTGGCACGACAGCCGGGTGTTGCCGTGACCATGGTGGTCGACCCTGTCGCGAGCCGCGCCGCGGCACTCGCTGAAAAATGGAACATCCCAGGCCACTGTACCGATGCCGGCCAATTGATCGGCGCGGTCGATGCCGCACACGTCCTCGTGCCGCCGAACCTGCACCGCCGCGTTGCAGAGCCTCTGTTGCGGGGCGGACTGCATGTCTTGCTGGAAAAGCCGATGGCGGAAACCCCGGAGGATTGCACGGCACTGCAAACGGCGGCGACCGAGGCCGGCGTTGCGCTGGGCGTCAACCAGAACTTTGTTTTCCACCCGGCGCAGACCAGCCTGAAATCGGCGATCCGCGCCAACCGCATCGGGCCGGTGCGACATGTTTCGATCATCTACAACATGCCATTGCGCCAATTGGACTCCGGTCAGTTGGGCCATTGGATGTTCCGCGAGCCGCGCAATCTGCTGCTGGAGCAGGCAGTGCATCCACTCTCGCAGATCGAGGACCTGCTGGGGCCGGTAACAGCGATCCAGGCGCAACCGCAGCCGCCACAGACGGTCGCGGACGGCGTCGAGTTGATCGCCGGCTGGCTGATCTCGCTGCAATGCGAGCGCGGCACGGCGCAATTGCAGTTCGCACTCGGCCAAAGCCATCCGGTCTGGACGGTCACCGCCATCGGCGACGACGGCATGCTGGAGGCGGACGTCATCAACAGCCGCCTGTCGTCGGCGACTCCCAGCCGTTGGCTTGATTTCGCTGACACCCTGCAAAGCGGGTTCGAGCGGGCGGGCGGCCTGATCGGCGGTAGCGTCGGCGGCGCGTTCGGTTATCTGGCCGGGATGAGCGGTCTGGTGCCGCGCGGCGACGCCTTCTACCGCGGCATGTCCGGATCGCTGGCGGCGTTCTATCGCCAGATCGGCAAGGGCGAACGTCCAAGGGGCGAGATGGGCGCGCGCCTGGTGCAGGTGTGCTGCGATATCGCCGCGACTGTCGATGGCCCCAAGGCCCGGCCACAGCCCCCTGCCCCGGCAGACGATGACATGTATGACGTTGTCTTGCTGGGCGGCACCGGCTTTATCGGCCGCCATACGCTGGCCGCGTTCCGGGCCGGGGGCAAACGGGTCGCCGTGTTCGCCCGCAGCGTCGAGAACCTGCCTGCCGCCTACTACGAACCGGATGTTGGCGTCTTCCGCGGCTCCATCGGCGATGCAGACGCTGTTGCCGACGTGGTGCAACGTGCGCCCGTCATCGTCAATCTGGCGCACGGCGGTGGCGGTGGATCGGCCGCGGCGATCGAGGCGGCCCTGGTGGGCGGCGCCCGGCTCGTCGCCGAAGCGGCATTGGAAGCCGGCTGCGAGCACCTGATCTTCGTCTCCTCCATCGCAGCGCTCTATCTCGGCGACCGCAACGCCAAGATCACCGCCGGCACACCGCCGGACCCTGACCACGAACGCCGCGCCGATTATGCACGCGCCAAGGCGCTGGCGGAGCTGGCGATGCTGCAAATGCACCGCCAGAACGGCCTGCCGGTGTCGATCCTGCGCCCCGGAGTGGTGCTGGGCGAAGGCACGTCGCCATTCCATTCCGGCATCGGCCTCTATAATCGCCAGACCCATTGCATCGGCTGGAACGACGGCCAAAACCCATTGCCGCTGGTCCTCGGCGAGGACGTGGCCAGCGCCATCGTCGCCGCCAGCCGCACGCCGGAGGCAATCGGCAAAACTCTCAACCTGGTCGGCGACGTTCGCCTGACCGCGCGCGAATATACGCGGGAACTCGGCTATGCCACTGGCCGGCCGCTGGAATTCCATCCCTCGCCGACCTGGCAATTGCAGGCGGAGGAGTTGCTGAAATGGGGCATCAAACGCGCCGCCGGCCGCAAGGCGCCGCTGCCGGCCTATGCCGATCTGAAGTCGCGCGGGCTGGTGGCACAGTTCGATTGCTCAGCGGAGAAAGAGTTGCTGCAATGGCGGCCGGAGGCCGACCGCGACCGGTTCCTGAAAAAAGCGTTCACGGGCCATGGCCGATAAGCAGGCGCCGCTGCTACTCCACGCGTTCTCCACCTTCACGATGGGCGGGCCGCAACGGCGGTTCCTACAGATCGCCAACGCCTTCGGCCCACGCTACCGCCACGCCATCGTCGCCATGGACGGCAACACAAAGACTGTCTCCGGCCTGAACGACGACGTTATGTTCGACATCGTGCCGATGCCGGCCCAGAAATCCGGCGGTCTTTCGCTCGGCAATCTCCGCCGCATGGCAGCCGTGATTCGCGACCAGAAGCCGGACCTGCTGGTCTCATACAACTGGGGCGCCATCGAGTGGGCCCTGGTCAATCGGCTGTTGCGCCTCGCCTCGCAAATCCACTTCGAAGACGGCTTCGGACCGGAGGAAGCGGGCGGCAGGCAAATTTCCCGCCGGGTCTGGACCCGGCGCCTGGCCATCGGTGGCCGCTGCGAACTGGTGGTACCGTCGCGGACCCTGGCGACCATTGCCCACGACGTCTGGCGCATTCCGGACGAACGCTGCCACTTCGTGCCGAACGGGATCGAGTTGGAGCGGTTTGCGGACAGCACGCCGCTGCCGATGCCCTTCGGCGACGAGCATACGGTCATCGGCACGATTGGCATGCTGCGGGCCGAGAAGAATATCGGCCGCCTGCTGCGCGCCTTCGCCCAACTCGACGATCCCGCGGTCCGCCTGACCATCGTCGGCGAGGGGTCGGAGGGCAAAGCGCTGCGGCGCCAGGCAGAGCAATTGGGCCTCGGCGACCGCATCGCCTTTCTCGGCCATACCGACTATCCAGAGCGCGCGCACGCCTGCTTCAACATCTTCGCGCTATCGTCCGACACCGAGCAGATGCCCTATAGCGTCATCGAAGCGATGGCGGCCGGTCTGCCGGTGGTGGCGACCGATGTCGGCGACGTGCGCAAGATGCTGGCGCCCAGTGTGGCGGCTGAGTGCGTTGTGGCAAAGGGGGACGAGGCCGCCTTCGTGCAACGCCTGCAATGGCTGACCTCGGACCCGGAAGCTTGCGCCCGCATCGGTGCGGCGAACCAGGCGCACGTGCAGGCGAGCTATGGCATCGACCGGATGCTGGAAACCTACGACCGCCTGTTCCAAGCCCGCATGCGCGAGCGGCGGTAGAGGCGGGTCTGCGGTTGTTTCTGGCCGAGACCTGGACGTACGTTTCGGCTGCAAGCTGGCCGACTCAGGATATGGATCAGGCGGGCCGTCAGGCAAGCGATGCTGGACATCTTCGCACGGCCTCCGCTCCTGCGATGCCCGCATTGTGAAATGCGCCTCGCAGAAACCGCCAAATCCAAAGCGCCAAAATAGTGCTATGCCGCCATTACCGGCCCGTCGCCGACCACCGTGGTGCGGTGCATGACGCGGCGGGTGTTGGGGTCGTAGGGGTAGACGCGGTGCATGGTGGCGCGGTTGTCCCACATCACCACGTCGTCCTCGGCCCATTTGTGCTCGTAGACGAAACGGTCTTCGGAGCAGATTTCGTACAAAATATCGAGTAACTGCTTGGCTTCCGCATCGTCCATGCCCTCGATCTTCTCGTTGTAGATCGGGCTGATGTAGAGCGACTTCTTTCCAGAGACCGGATGCACACGCACCATCGGCTGCCAGATCGGCGGCATTTTCGACATTTCCTCGGCCGTCGGCTTGCGGCTGCCGGAGATGACGGAGAGGTAGGCGAAGTCGTGCAGACAGCGCCGGCCTTCGACCTTGGCTTTCAGGTCGGCAGGCAGCGCCTCGTAGACCGCTTCCATATTGGTGAAGCAGGTCTCGCCGCCCTTATCCACCACCTCGACCCCATGCAGGATCGAGCCCATGGCCGGATTCTTGCGGAAGCTGGAGTCCGTATGCCACATCTTGGTGGACAGCAATTGCTTCATGGTCAGGTCCGCCGGCGGGCGAATCCGGTCGTTTTCGTCGACGTTCGAGACCTTGAAAATCGACGGCAACTGCCCGTCGCGGATGATGTCCTGGTGGTGCACCTCCAACTCGCCGAAATGCTCGCTGAAGGCGACGTGCTGCGCGTCGGTGATCGGCTGGTCGTGCAACACTAGCACCTTGTACTCGACCCAGGCATCGCGCAGCGCTTGCGCGGTTTCGGCGTCCACGGGCTTGCGCATGTCGAGGCCCTGCACCTCGGCACCGATAGCGGGGTGAATCGGTTTGAAGGAAAGGGCCATGGCGACTGCTCCTACTCCGGCTGCTCTGTGAATTCGAAACCCATGGTGCGGCCATGGTAATACAGGCCGCCATCCTGAATGATCAGGAACATCGCTTGTTCGCCGCCGTGGTTGGAGTGGCTGTGCACACTCACCGGCGGCGTGATGGTCGTGCACCAGGGCGCCCAATCCTTGCGCTTGCCATCGATGGTGGAGAAGCAGTTCTCCCCCTTGATCACCAGTGACACGGCGACCGAGTTATGCCGGTGTGGGCGCTGGGTAATGCCGGGCGGCAGGTAGTTCATGGCGACGGTCAGGGTCGGCAGCGCGTTGCGGCTCGCCTCGTTACTGTCGGAAGAGAAGATCAGGGCGGAGCCGGCGGCGCTCTCGTCGCGGCCGACGCTGTCGATAATGCCGATCTGGCGCTCGATCTCCGCTGCGGTATAGTGGACGACGCCGGTCGGCGCGGTGCCGGGGGCTGGCGCCTGCAGGTTCTCGAACGCCAGTTGCGGCTCGTTGGTCACCAGCCACAGCACGGCGTCTTCGCCATCGGCGGTGTAGGTGTGGGTATAGCCGCCGGGCAACACGAACAGGTCGCCCTTGCCCCACTGCACGGTCTCCTCCCCGCACATCAGCGAGCCGGAGCCCTGAATCACATAACCCACCGCGCCGGTCGAGACAAAGTCGGTGGCGAGCGTCTCCCCCGCTTTGATCTTGCCGTAATAGGCCAGGACAAATGGCGAAGTTGCCGGGAACGGGCATTGCAACTGATCCGAGACGTCGCAGGCGATCAACCCGGTCTTGGTTTGCGACGAGAGCGCGCGCGCTGGCTCCTCGGTGAACGCCATATCCGGCACCGGTGGCAGGATGACGTTGAACGCGTTGCCGGTGTTGAAGAAGCGGGCGCGGGCCTGCGCCTGGTTCTCCGGTTCCGCGGGCGTCTGGGGCGGCAGGTCGCCGATGGTCTTCGGCAGGGCTGAATCGGGCATGATCTGGGGCACTTTCTGCGACCGGTGCTAGTCCGATTGGATATTGCCCCCGCAAGGCCGATGCTGGCAAGACCGCGGTTGCCAAGCCACTACAGCGAAGGTAAACAGATGGCGCATTTGGCGCCTGCCGCGGTAGCTCAGCCGGTAGAGCAACGCATTCGTAATGCGTGGGTCGGAGGTTCGAGTCCTCTCCGCGGCACCATTTGCCGACGGTGCCTAGCCAAGCGCACCACGCGTGCCGGTTAGACGCAAGAAGTGTTCGTTGGCGATCTGCCCTGCAATTTCGTCCTGAATGGAATCGCGCAAAGCGTCGGCGACTTCGGCCTCTTTTCCGACATACACCAGGAGCGGATAAAACCGCCTGGCCGAAGGCTGGACGCCGGAACAGATCGCCGGCCGCCTCAAACTTGGCGAGGAGCGAGGCCTGGGATTGCTCGCCACCGAAACGATCTATGCTTGGATCCATAGCCCGGTCCGCCGGGCGGAAAAACTGTGGCGCCTGCTGCCAAGGGGCAAGAAGCGTCGCGGTTTGCGCCGGCGTTGTGGTTATGGAAGGAAGATTACCTTCCAAGCGAGAGTTGGATTGTTCAAACCTCAGTGCTAACATTTTCTTCGGTCGAGTTTGCTTTTGCAAACAAACAGGCTGATCGTACCGGGCCGTTACGCTCGCAAATATAACGTAGGAGGCAAATATGCCCTTGAACAGTTTGGCTTCCGGATTGCTGCGCTGGGCGCTTGTGCCCGCTGCCGCTATCGGTCTTGCGTCAGCGGCCAGTGCGCAGGAATTCACCATCAAGATCGGTCATATCGCGTCAACGACCGACGAAGACCACAAAGGTGCGCTCGTCTTTCAGGATTTCGTTCAGTCCCAGACCAATGGCCGGGTGAAAGTCGAGATTTATCCGGGCGGTCAGCTCTGCGGCAACTTCCGGCAATGCCTGGAAGCCGTGCAGATTGGAGCGATCGAGATCACCGGCACGACTGTCGGCGGCGCCGCGAACCTGCTGTCCGAGTTGCAGGTAACCGACATCCCTTACATGTTCCCGAACGACCGCGTCGCCGAGAAGGTGATGAAAAGCCCGTTCATGGACAAGGTTCGGGCCGCGATGTTGGAGAAAACCGGCACGCTGCGCCTGATGGGCCTGAACAACACCGGCGGCTGGCGTGACTTCTACACCACCAACAAGCAGATCAGGACCCCGGCGGATCTGAAGGGCGTCAAGCTCCGCACCATCGAGTCCGAACTGCAGGTGGAGATGGTCAAGCTGATGGGCGGCAGCCCGACACCGATCCCGTGGCAGGAACTTTACACCTCACTGGCGACCGGTGTTGTCGTCGGCACCAAGAACGGCATCACCGACATCGTGAACATGAAGTTCCACGAATTCCTGCGGTATGTGACGCTCGACCACCACGCCTACATGTTCCTGTTCTGGTGGATGAACGACACGGCGCTGAAGAGCTATCCGCCGGAAATCCAGAAGGTCGTGATCGACGGTTTCGATCGTATGACGACGGTTGCCAGCAACGACCCGAAGTACACAGCTCTTTCCGCCTATGAGGAGTTCCGCAAGGCTGGCGGCGTGGTCTATGTGCCGACGCCGGAGGAAAAAGCGCAGTTTGTCGAAAGCGTAAAGCCGCTGAAGAAATGGTTTACCGATCGCTACGGTATGGAATGGCTGAACGCTCTTGAGCAGGCCATCGCCGATGCCGAAGTGGAAATCGCCGCTGAAGACGCGCGCTTGTTGAAATAGTTGCGCCCACCCTTGGCAGGTGGATCCGGGGGCCGGGCGTTACGCTCGGCCCCTTTTTTATTGCTTCTGGTCGAGAGCCGTCAGTCTGGCTCACGCAAACCCCAGCAGCCGCGGCAAGCCCATGGTGATGACCGGGACGTAGGTAATCAGGAAGATAATGGCGATCTCGACGATCAGGAATGGCAGCATTTCCTTGGCGATCACCTCAACGCTAAGCCGGGTCAGACTGGAGGCGACGAACAGGATCAATCCCATCGGCGGCGTCGCCAACCCTACGGTCAGGTTCACACACATGATGATGGCAAAGTGCAGCGGATCGATGCCCAGGCCGATCATCGTCGGCGCCAGGATCGGCCCGAGGATGAGGATTGCGGGACCTGCGTCCAGAAACATGCCCACGATCAGCAGCAGAACGTTGATCAGAAACAGCAGCAAATACGGGTCGTCAGTGATCGAGAACAACAACGTCGAAAGCTGGACGGGAATCTGACTGAGGGTTGCCGCCCAGGCGAAGGCCGTGGCGGTGCCGACCACCAGCAGGATCGCACCCGATGACACCGCCGCCCGCATGAAAATCTGCGGTAACTCCCGCACGGTCAGCGTGCGCAAAATGAACACACTCAGGATGAGCGCGTAAATTGCTGCAACGGATGCTGCCTCTGTCGGCGTGAAGACACCGCCGATAATCCCGCCCAATATGATCACGGGCGTCAACAACGGCAGTATCGCTTGACCTCCGGCCTCCGCGATACGCTTAACGGATGCCCGTTCCGTTGCCTTTGGATAGTTGCGGCGCTTGGAAATGATTGCCGTGACCCCCATCAGTGCAAATCCGACCAACAGTCCGGGCACGACGCCGGCTGCAAACAGGCCCGCGACCGACACGTTCATCATGAAGGCGTAAATCACCATGATGATGCTGGGCGGAATGATCGGTCCGATCACGCTGGAGGCGGCCGTGACCGCCGCAGCGAATTTGCGGCTGTAACCGTCCTTCTCCATGGCCGGGATCATGATAGAGCCCACGCCCGAGGTATCCGCCACTGCCGAGCCGCTAATGCCCGCAAACAGCATGGAGGTCACGATATTGACGTGCGCCAGCCCGCCACGCAGATGGCCCACCAGAGCATTGGCGAAGGCCACCAGGCTTTGCGTAATGCCGCCCCGGTTCATCAACTCGCCGGCCAGGATGAAGAACGGGATCGCCATCAGCGGGAATTGATTGATGCCGGCAAACGTGCGCTGCACGATCATCTTAAGGAACAGCTCTTTGCCTTCGGCAATGAAGCTGACCATTGGCGCGATGCCCAGCGAAAACACAATGGGAACGCCAAGCGCCATCACACCGAGGAAAACCCAGAAGAACAACAATGTCATAACCGCTTTTCCCTCGCTCAGCCAATCAGGCCCGGATCGGCGACGTCCACGCGTCGATCCGTTCCGCGAGAGGGATCGATCAGACCCTTCACAGCGTTCAACCAAAATTCAAACGATACCAGAGCCGTAATTGCACAGCCGATCGGCATGGCCGCGTATACGTACAAAATCGAAACATCGATCGTCGAGGCTCGTTGGATACGTGCGTTCCAAGCCAGGAAACTGGCCGCGTCCACAAACATCAGCATCAGCACGATGACGGCGCTGAAAATCCAAATTTGCAGCAGGAAGTACAACCGCCCCCGAAGTCGGTTCGCCAGTGCGTCGATGGCGATATGCGCGCCCAATTTCAGCCCGACAGGCACGGCGATAAAGGTCATCCAGACCATAACGAACTTGGCGATTTCTTCCGACCAAGGGATAGCATCACTTAGCGCATAGCGGAAAAACACGGCCGCAACGATAATCCCCAACATGATGGCCAACAGCACAACCGCAGCGCCTTTGCACAAGCTGAGCAATAACCCGTTCAAACGTCCGACGAGGAATTCCAGCATTTCAATTGCGCTAGCCATGAACTGGCCACGCTTTGCCTGGACGCACCATTCGGCGATTCCTCCGATTATTGGTTCCTGGCACATCCGCATATCGCGCATGCAATATTGGCCAATCCGTCGACGCCATTATGACGGTTGCGATGGGCTGGTCAATTCAGGCGTGCGACAACCCGGCCAATCCGCTCCATAGCGGCCAGTACGTCTTTTTGCGGCAAGCCCGGCCATTGCAGGCGCACCAGTATCTGGTCGATGCCAAGATCGTCGCGGTATCTTGCAATTTGGTCGGCGACCTCAGCCTCGTCACCCACGAGGAAACGCTCCGCCATGAACGTGTCGAAGCGGTCCCTCAGACGGGGCCCGCTGCTTGCATCCTTCTGGCCCCATGATGCGTAGGATTCATACTTGCCCAGCAACGATGGCATGGCTGTTTCCAGCGCCTGTTCACGCGTGGCGCCGATGACGCATTCGCGGATAACAGGCCGGCGGGCCGGTTCCGAATGCCCAGCTTCGATGCGAGCCGCTTCATAGACGGCCATCAGATCACGGATGCCTTCGAAGCGGGAACTTGGTGCGATGATCCAGGGATAGCCCATCCGTCCGGCCCTTCGGACAGCCACTTTGGCCTCGCCGCCGATCCAGATGGTTGGCCCGTCCGGGCGGACAGGTCTGATGCTGGCGCCGACTCCGGGCACGCTGAAGTGTTTGCCTTTGTGCTCGACCGTATCCTCGGTCCAGAGGCGCTGCATCACATGCAATGCCTCCTCAAAACGTTCGGCCCGCGCATCGATTGGCGCGCCAAGTCCCTCGAACTCCTCGGGCCGGTAGCCGACGCCCAACCCCAAAATGTATTTGCCGCCGGTCAGCCAATCCAGCGAAGCCGCGTACTCAGCCACCAGCACCGGGTTCAGCATTGGCAACAGCACTACGGCAATTCCCAACTCCATTCCTGAGGCTTCCCCCGCCAATCGAGCAATCAATGGCTCGGCCTGGATCATCTGCAGCGGTTCGGTCAGAAAATGTTGTCCGACTAGGATCGACTCAAAACCGTTCTCTTTGGCAATTCGGGTCTGTTCGCAGAGGTTTTGGATTTCCTGACCGACATCCGCATTCTTCGGCCATTGCGTCGCCATGTACATGCCGAGTTTCATGGCGTGCCTCCTCTGTTGATATCGCGCGGCCGCAAGCTTGCCATGGTCCCGGCGAGTGCGCCACTGGAAGTTGGCGGCGGTTTTGGCCAGACTTGGCACAGACCGCGAACCTGGAAGTGGGAAATTGCTATGCGCATCGGCTTAATCGGCTATGGGGCCTGGGGGCAGCAACACGCGGCAGCAATAGAGCGCCTGCCTGGCCTGGAACTGGCCGCCATCGCGACGCCCAGCGAGGGTTCGAGGTCCATGGCTTCAGCACGGCACGGGCAAGCCAGGGTTTTGGCAGACTACCGCGATCTCCTGTCTCTTCCAGACATCGAAATGGTGGATATCGTCGCGCCAAACACCCTGCACGCCCAAATGGCGGAGGCGGCATTGGCGGCTGGCAAGCATGTGCTGTTGGAAAAACCAATCGGCATCAGTGCTGCAGAGTGCGACCGGCTGATTGCAGCAGAGGTCACCTCCGGCAAGCGCCTGTCGGCGGGACACGAACTCCGCCTCTCCTCGCAATGGGGGCTGGTCCAGTCGGAAATTGCGGCGGGGCGTATCGGGGAACCGCGCCATGTTTCCGTCGGCTTGTTCCGCAACGCCTACCGCCCCGGCGCCTCCGGCTGGCGTACCGATCCCGCGCGGGTCGGCTCCTGGAGTCTCGAAGAGACCGTACACTTCTTCGATCTTGCTCTGTGGTATCTCGGCGAATTGAGCGGCTCCGCGATGGTCCAGGCGGTCGGAACACCGAACGAAAACTCACCCGAGTTGTACGAGACGCTCTGTACCCAAATTCGCTTTGACAGTGGCAGGACAGCCGCAATCAATCACACAACGGGCGGATTTGGACACACACAATGGGCGGAGGTAATCGGCAGTGAAGGTTCCATCCGCACCGAATGGAATGGCCGAATGGACCGGGACGAGGCGCCAAACTTTCAATTCCGCATCCGCCCCAAAAACTTTCCGTTCGAACGCGGGGTGAATGAGTTCGAGGAAATCGTTATTGCATCGTCTGGTGAGTTGGTGGAGTTGGAACGGCAATTAGCGCTGACAGCAGAGGCGTTTCGGGAGTCCCGCACCCTCGTCTCGGCCAAAGAGGCCCGAAAGAGCGTGATCTTGTGTCTCGCCGCAGAGGAGGCCGTCACCATGCAACAACCCGTCTCCGTCACGCTGTAATCGGGATAAACGCCAAGCAAGACCGGAAGATTGCCGGTGCGATCTTCCCGCACGGACGCGGGTTCGCGAATGGCCTCTTGGCCCTTGGTCATCGAATAAAGATGGCAGATGTGGACGGCCCCCAGCTTGTCAGGATGGTAGCAGACTTTTGACCAAATCGCTTGCTATCAGATGTCCGGCCTGTTTGCGCGAGCAGAGCTGGCTGGCCCTGATGGTGTTCGTCTCGGACCGCGCCGTGCTGCACGAACTTGCTCCACGCCGTGCCAAAGCTGTCGCGCGAGGCGTACCGGGTGGTCACCGGCCAGAGGTCTGGATCTCAGATCGCCATGCCGGGCAGCAGGATATGGCGGCAGCGCACCAGGTCTGCCTCGCCCATGTCCTGCGCGATGTCCAATATGCGATTGATTGCGGCGGTACGGCCTTCGCCCAGTTGTGCGGGTAGGCGTTGGTGACGATGGTCATGCCCGACGACTTCAGCCGCGGCATGGCGTCCGGCGGCGGCGCTTCGGCGAAATCGACCTGACCGGACAGCAGCGCCGGAATCCGAACCGCGACCAGGGCGGCCTGTTTCGGCTGGTACTGCGGCGCGTCGGGGTTGCGGACTTTTTCGAAGTTCCAAACCACATCATCGGCAGTGAAGTCGCCGCCGTCGTGGAATTTCACGCCCTTACCAGCCCGTTGGAAAAGGCGCACATGCCCGGGTGTCATCCGACGGCGAGCCATAACGCGGCGAAGGC
>CAXBDI010000058.1:0-23572 GCA_963974445.1 uncultured Alphaproteobacteria bacterium | reverse complement strand
CCCGCAGCAACCGCGCGATCATCTGATAGGGCTGCGGCGAAAACCGCTCCTTCGTTCCCTGAGCCAGCCAGTCTTTCCAATAGTAGGCGGGTCGACCCAGCATGTCGGACTTTTTATCGCCACCAGCAAGACCGCCGAGACGCCCTATTTGGCAGCCGTGTAACTCAAAATACTGCGGCCAAATATGCTCACCACTATTTTTGACAATGTCCTGCAATGCGCCAATGCGAGTGTTTCGCAAGATTAACTTGGCGCTTGTTCCCCAGGAGGGTGGATTAACATCTTGACTGGCCAAATGCAGCTCGCTCTGCAACCTCGCATTGGACAGGTCAAGTGAATTTTGAAAAGTGCTATTGTGTAATTGGAGGCTCCCGCCGATCTCCGCTTCAACAAGATCAATTTTCCCTCGAACACATGCGCCGGCCCGCAGCATGAGATCATGCGCAACATTGAGCCGTTGCATCCGCAATTCACTTTCAAAACAAGCGCCGTCAAGTTCCAGGCTCCCCCCAATTTGAGCGTGGCTTAGAGAGACGTATTTAAGAAAACGGGTCCTTCTGATCGTTTCATTTTGGAGGTGATTTCGGAAAAATGCGCTTTGTGCGATTTGTGCACCCTCCATATCCACCACGCCAGAGAATATGGAACCATCTCCGACAATTTGACCTCCAATTTGGCATCCGCATAGGTTCAATTGCCCAAAGACCGCTCCGCACTTAATCATTAGATCATGGCGAATACTAGCGCGCTCCATAATTAATGAGCCAATCTGGGAGCCATTAAAGGACAGTTGTCCATTAAAATTAGCGGCGGTCATTTTAAATTTTAGCTCTGATTTAGAAAAATTAAACCAAACGTCCCATGGAAGCTCTGCGCCTTCCCAGTCCAACGAGATTCCATCCCGCGCTGCGGGTATCAACACTCCCGCAATCCGAATGCCCTTGCGGTGGATGTGCTCGCGCCAGGGTGGCTCAATGATGACTTCGAGGAATTGCCGCCGGAGCGTCCGCCGCTCGTCCCAGTCCTCCGGCTTGGCCGGATCGGCCTCCTGGCCCAGCTTCTCGTTGAAGTCCGCGATCTCGCCCGCCTGGATGCGCTTCCAGGCCCAGCATTCAGCCTTGGTCCAGTCCTCGTGTGCGTCTTTGGTCACGGTTGGCTCCCCCTTAGGCGTTGTCGCGTCACGGCCATTGCATAGGACCCTCGTGCAGTTGACAAGTGCTCTCCGGCGCTTGTGCGCAGGACATAAATCCTATATACTGTAGCTTCGTCATTGCGAGGCCGCGGAGCGGGTGTGGCAACCCAGCGGCTCCGAGCCTGAAATCTCTGGATTGCCACGACCGGATTGCATCCGGTCTCGCAATGACGGCGAGGGGGTATGTTGAGGTTTGTTAAGGTTTCAGATAAACCCATCATAATTCATTGAAATACAATAGTTCACACCCTCTTACCCTTAGCTAAAGCCCTCACAACCACCCCCACCTCAACATCCCCCCTTAACATTCCTGAACATTCCGGGCCACACTACGGGCACCCACCCGCTCGCAGCACCCGGAGCCGCCATGACCTCCCCCGTCACCTACTCCCTCACCGACGCCATCGCCACGCTCGCCATGGACGATGGCAAGGCTAACGCGATGGCCCCAGCCATGTCCGCCGCCCTCAACGCCGGCCTCGACCGCGCGGCCGGCGACAAGGCCCGGGCCGTCGTCATCAGAGGCCGCCCCGGCCTGCTCTCGGGCGGCTTCGACCTGAAGATCATTCGCGGTGACGACGAGGCTCTCAAGGCCAAGATGCGCGAGGACGGCATGACATTGTTGAAGCGCCTGTACCTCTCGCCGCTGCCCATCGTCTTCGCCGTCACCGGCCACGCGGTCGCCATGGGCGCGCTGCTGCTGTTCGCCGGCGACGCGCGGGTCGGGACCTCCGGCGACTTCAGGATCGGGCTGAACGAGACCGGCATCGGCCTGTCGCTCCCCATCGCTGGCCTGGAGATGGGCCGCGACCGGCTCGCCCCTACGCTATTCCAGCGCGCCACCATCAACGCCGAACTGTTCTCACCACAAGACGCGGTGACCGCCGGCTATCTCGACCAGGTGGCGAGCCCTGCGGACTTCGACGCAGCGGTCCTGAAAGCCGCCAAAGCCCTGGCTGAATTGGACGGCGCAGCCTTCGCCGAAACCAAACGCCGGGTGCGACAGCCCACCCTCGAGCGCATCGCAGCACGGGAGGCGTAATTCATGAGCGACAAGAAACTGGCCGGCAAAGTCGCCCTCGTCACCGGCGGCGCCCGCGGTCTGGGCCGGGGCTACGCCCTGCGCTTAGCGAGCCTCGGCGCCGACATCGCCATTATCGACCGCAACCTGCGCGCCGCCGATGTCTATGAGTTCGAGCGGGCGCAACTCACCGCGGCAACAGTCATGGCCGAGTGCGAGGCGCTGGGTGCGCGCGCCATGGGGATAGAGGCCGACCTGACCGACCGATCCGCGACCGAGAAGGCCGTCACCGACGTCGCCGAGAAGATGGGCCGGCTCGACATCGTCGTCGCCAACGCCGGCGGCGGTACCGTCCTCTTCGCCGACGAAAAGCAGGGGGCAGGCGGCGGCAACGAAGTGCTGGACGAAGTCACCACCGGCACCCCCTCCAACACGCCGGAGGAGATGCTGACCCGCGTCATGGATATCAACATCAAGACCTGCATGTACACCTGCATGGCCGCGACGCCATTCCTGAAGGCCGCAGGCGGCGGCAAGATCGTCACCGTATCCTCGACCGCCGGCGTCGATGCGCGCGGCGCCTATCACCCCTATGGCATGTCGAAAGCCGCGATCATCCACTACACCCGCTCGCTGGCGCAGGAGTTGGGGGAGTTCAACATCAACGTCAACGCCATCGCCCCCGGCATCATCCGCACCGGCCGCCTCGGCGACCGCACCCAGATGGCGGAGGAGCGGGTGCCGCTGAAGCGGGAAGGGACTATCGAGGAATGCTGCGGCGTCGTCGAATTCCTGACCACCGACCTCTCCGACTACGTCACCGGCCGCGTCATCCTGATCGACGGCGGGTTGGTGCGTTAGGTCTTTCGCCGGGGCCTGTCTCTATGCGATAGTTCGCGCACAGCCGTTGAACCAATATTTGTTGAGGAAAGCCCATGAGAGCCGCCGTTATGTTCGAGCCGCACAAACCGCTCGAAATTTGCGATGTCCAGGTCCGCAAACCGAAAGCGCGGGAAGTGCTGATCCGCACGGCAGCCGCGGGGCTCTGCCACTCCGACCTGCACTTCATGGAGGGGCTGTACCCGCATCCTGTGCCGGTGATCCTCGGGCATGAGAGCGCCGGCGTGGTCGAGCAGGTCGGCTCCGAGGTCGATTATGTGCAGCCGGGCGATCACGTCATCACCTGCCTCAGCGTGTTCTGCGGTACCTGTGAGAACTGCACGACCGGCCGCCCGAACCTCTGTCTGAACACCAAGGTCAAGGAGCCGCCGGGCCAGGCCGAGAAATTCATCTGGGACCGGCCGGAAAAGCTGCACAACTTCACCAACCTCTCCAGCTATGCCGAGCAGATGCTGGTGCACGAAGGCGCCATCGTCAAAATCCGCAAGGACATGCCATTGGACCGCGCCGCCCTGATCGGCTGCGGCGTCATCACCGGCTTCGGCGCGGCGGTGAACTCGGCCAAGGTCCGCTTCAACGATATAGTCGCGGTCATCGGTTGCGGCGGCGTCGGCATGGCGGCGTTGAACGGCGCCCACATCGCCGGAGCCAGCCGGGTGATCGCCGTCGACACCAACCCCGTCAAGCTGCAACTCGCCACGAAACTGGGCGCGACCGACATCATCAACCCGAAAGACGGCGATCCGGTCGAGCAGATCAAGGCGCTGACCGGCGGTGGCGTCCATCATGCGATCGAGTGCCTCGGCACCAAGCGCACAGCCGAGCAGGCCTTCGAAATGCTGGCCATCGGCGGCACCGCCACGATTGTCGGCATGGTGCCGTTCGGCCAGAAGCTGGAACTGCACGGCGCCGACTTCCTGCGCGAGCGCAAGATTCAGGGCTCATCCATGGGCTCCAACCGCTTCCGGGTGGATATGCCGAACCTGGTCGAGCTCTACATGACGGGCCGGCTGCAACTCGACGACTGGATTTCCAACCACATCAAACTGGACGAGATCAACGACGGCTTCACGGCGATGAAGGAGGGCCGGGTTGTCCGCTCGATCATCGACTTCGGCGTGACTAAGTTTAACTAGATCGGAATGATTTTAGGTTTGTCTTAACATGGGTGGGTGGATTCCAGGGTGAGGCGCAACATCGTGCTCCAGCAAAGCGAATTGTGACGTCTTTGCCACGCTCTGCGAAGACACCCTGATCGTCGACACGCCCAACTGGGGTCCCGTCAATGTGACGGCCCTGCCGTATGAGTTTGCCCACCGGTCGAGTTTTCCGTTTGTGCCGTGACGCACCGCCTCGCTTGCAGGCTGGCGCGCAGGCGGGCATGATGCGGGGCAATTCCCGAGGCCGTCGCTCTTCCAACGGCCCTCTCATCCTGCCGTTTGGAGCCCTCTTCGCCTCATGACCGATCTCAACGCCATGCGCGCTGAAAAGCTGCAATCCATCGAGCGCATCCAGGAAGGATATGCCGAACTCGGCTATATCTGCTCCCGCACCATTGCGACCGCGATCTATGTCGCCTGCCACTTGGAAAAGCCGATCCTGATCGAGGGGCCTGCCGGCGTCGGCAAGACCGAACTGGCCAACACCACGTCCGCCTACCTGGAGGCGCCGTTGATCCGCCTGCAATGCTATGAGGGTCTGGACGAGGGCAAGGCATTGTACGAATGGCGCTATGCCAAGCAGTTGCTCTACACCCAAATTCTCAAGGACAAGATGGACGAGGTGCTGGAGGGCGCGAAGGGCTTGGCCGCTTCCATGGAACAGCTGCACCGCCATTCCGACGTGTTCTTCTCCGAGCGCTTTCTGGCGCCGCGGCCGCTGTTGCAAGCGCTGAAGGAGGACGACGGCTGCGTCCTGCTGATCGACGAGGTCGACAAGTCGGACCATGAGTTCGAGGCGTTCATGCTGGAAATCCTGTCGGAATTCCAGATTTCGATCCCGGAGCTGGGCACAATCAAGGCGAAGAAGCGCCCCTACGTGTTCCTGACCTCGAACAACACCCGCGACATGTCCGACGCGCTGAAGCGGCGCTGTCTGCATCTCTATGTTCCATTCCCGGATGCGAAGCTGGAGCGCGAAATCATCCAGGCGCGCGTGCCGGAAATTCCGGTGCAGTTGCGCACCATGCTGGTCGATTTCGTCCAGTCCGTCCGCACCATGGACCTGAAGAAACAGCCGAGCGTTTCCGAGACCATCGACTGGGCCCGCGTCCTGCTGCTGCTGCACGCCACCGAACTCGACGCCGACATGGTGCGCGAGACCCTCAACGTTTTCCTGAAATTCGAGGAAGACATCCAGGCGGTCGACCAGCACCTTTACGAGTTCATCCGCAACGCAGAGAAAGCGGTCGCATAGATACCGGCGCCGCGCTTGCCGTCCTGACCCACCGCGGCTAGGTTGGCCGCCAAGTTTAAGTCGAATCTTCCAGGAGCACATCCCTTGACAATGCGTTTTGAAGGCACCGATTCTTACGTCGCCACCGAAGACCTGATGTTGGCGGTCAACGCCTCGATCACGCTCGAGCGGCCGTTGTTGATTAAAGGCGAGCCGGGCACCGGCAAGACCATGCTGGCGGAGGAGGTCAGCCGCGCGCTGGAAATCCCCATCATCTCCTGGAACATCAAATCCACCACCAAGGCCCAGCACGGCCTGTATGAGTATGACGCCGTCAGCCGTCTGCGCGATTCGCAGCTGGGTGATGAGAAGGTCAAGGACATCCGCAACTACATCGACAAGGGCAAACTCTGGGATGCCTTCACTGCCGACAAAAAAGTCGTGCTGCTGATCGACGAGATCGACAAGGCGGATATCGAATTCCCGAACGATCTGCTGCAAGAACTCGACCGGATGGAGTTCTTCGTTTACGAGACCGGCGATACGATCAAGGCGAAGGTTCGCCCGATCGTCATCATCACCTCGAACAACGAAAAAGAACTGCCCGACGCGTTCCTGCGCCGCTGTTTCTTCCACTACATCCGCTTTCCGGAGAAGGAGACGATGCAGGAAATCGTCGATGTCCACTTCCCCGGCGTGAAGCAGGAGTTGGTGAAGGCCGCGATGGAGGTGTTCTTCAACCTGCGCGAAGTGCCGGGCATCAAGAAAAAGCCGTCGACCAGCGAACTGCTCGACTGGCTGAAGCTGCTGATGGCCGAGGATATCAATCCGGAAGACCTGAAGGGCAAGGACGGCAGCCAGGCGATCCCGCCGCTCTACGGCGCGCTGCTGAAGAACGAGCAGGACGTGCACCTGTTCGAACGCCTGATCTTCCTGAACCGCCGCGAGCGGGGGTAGATGGCGCCTTCGCTCCTCCCACTGCCGTCATTGCGAGGAGTAACGCGACGAAGTAATCCATCAGCCGAACCCAGAGATAATTGCTAGATTGCTTCGTCGGCTCGGCCTCCTCGCAATGACGGAGTGAGGAGGCACTTTCAAGTTACCCGAACGGAGGTTCTAACCCATGTTCATCGACTTTTTCTTCCAGGTGAAGCAGGCCAAGATCCCGGCGACAATCCGGGAATGGCTGATGTTGGTCGAGGCGATGCAGAAGAACCTCGTCATGTACAACATCGACGACTTCTACTACCTCTCGCGTGCCTGCCTGGTGAAGGATGAGAAGTATTTCGACCGCTATGACCGGGTATTCGGCACCTATTTCAAGGGTGTCGAGGATATTACCCAAGGCCTGTTCGGCGAGGACATCCCCGACGAATGGCTGGCCAAACAGGCAGAACTGCTGCTGTCCGACGAGGACAAGGCGAAGATCGAGGCCATGGGCGGCTGGGAAAAGGTCATGGAGGAGCTGAAAAAGCGCCTCGAGGAGCAGAAGGGCGAGCACCACGGCGGTAACAAGTGGATCGGCACCGGCGGCACCTCCCCCTTCGGCACCGGCGGCTACAACCCGGAAGGCGTGGCTATCGGCCAGAAAAAGCGCCGCCAGGGCAAGGCGCTGAAGGTCTGGGACAAGCGCGAGTACAAGAACTACGACGACTCGCTGCAGCTCGGCATCCGCAACGTGCAGTTGGCCCTGCGCCGCCTGCGGGAGTTCGCCCGCACCGGTCTTGAGGAAGAGTTCGACCTGCAGGCGACCATCGACAACACGGCGAAGAACGCCGGCCTGCTCGATATCGTCATGCGGCCGGAACGGACCAATAAAGTCAAAGTTCTGATGTTCTTCGACGTCGGCGGTTCGATGGACGACCACATCCGCGTCTGCGAGGAGCTGTTCTCCGCCGCCCGGACCGAGTTCAAACACCTGGACTTCTACTACTTCCACAACTGCATCTACGAATATCTGTGGAAGGACAACCGCCGCCGCCACGACGTGCGCAAAGACACCTACGAGGTCATCAACACCTACCAGAACGACTACAAAGTCATCTTCGTCGGCGACGCCTTCATGAGCCCCTACGAAATCACCTACAAGGGTGGCAGCGTCGAGCACTGGAACGAGGAGTCGGGCGTTGTCTGGTTGCAGCGGATGCTGGACCAGTGGCCGGACGCCATTTGGCTGAACCCTCGCCCGGAAACCCGCTGGGATCACACGCCATCGACCCAGGTCATCAAGGAGTTGATGGTTAACCGCATGTACCCGCTATCGGTCGAAGGACTGGATCGTGGCCTGAAGGCGCTGCGTAGCTGATACCCATCTCCGCCCCGGGCTTGCCCCGGGGTCCATGCCTGAGAGCCAGCGACAAGCGAGCCACTCTGCATTGAAGTCTCTGGCATGGATCCCGCGTCAAGCGCGGGACAAAAGGCGGAAAGAGTGTTCTGCCGCTCACCCAGGCATCGCAGAACAATTCTCACCCTCACGCCCCCTTTGCCCGCCAAAGCTCCAGCATCCGCTCCACCGCGCTGGCCGGCGTCAAAGTCTCACCGGCCACCTGCGCCTCCAACTCCGGCAGAGCGGCCCGCACCGCTGGGCTCGCGCGCAGGCTGGTCATCAGCCGATCCTCGACCATCGCCCACATCCAGCGCACCTGCTGCGTGCGCCGCTTCTGTGCCCGCTCCCCGGTTTCGGTGAAGATGCGGCGGTGTTCGACGATCTTGCTCCAGAGGTCGCCGAGCCCTTCGCCGGTAAGGCCGGCGCAGGCGACGACCGGCGGCGACCAGTTCGGCGAGGCCGGAGTCAGGATGTGCAGCGCTGTCTTGTATTCGCGCACCGCTGTCATGGCCCGCGCGCGATTGTCGCCATCCGCCTTGTTGACCGCGACCATGTCGGCGATCTCCAGAATGCCTTTCTTGATGCCTTGCAACTCGTCGCCAGCTCCCGGCAGCATCAGCACCAGGAAGAAGTCGACCATCTCGGCCACCGTCGTCTCCGACTGGCCGACACCGACGGTCTCCACCAACACCACGCGATAGCCGGCGGCCTCCAACACGATGATGGTCTCCCGCGTCGCCCGGGCCACGCCGCCGAGCGTGCCGGAGGATGGGCTCGGCCGGATGAAGGCGTTTGGGTCGGAAGCCAGCGCCGCCATGCGGGTTTTGTCGCCCAGGATCGAGCCGCCGGAGCGCGATGAGGTCGGATCGACCGCCAATACCGCGACCTTGTTGCCCGCCGCGGTGAGTTGGGTCCCTAAGCTCTCAATAAAGGTGGATTTGCCGACCCCGGGCACGCCCGTAATGCCGACCCGATGCGCATTACCGGCGTGCGGCAACAGCCGGTGCAGCAGGTCCTGGGCGGCGGCCTGCCGCTCCGGGTTGCGGCTCTCGACCAGGGTAATGGCCCGGCCGAGCATGGCGCGGTTGCCGGCCAGAACGCCGGCGGTCAGCTCGTCAATGGAGGGTGTTGGCATGGCAAGCGCGCTCGGACAGCAACGGGAGGGTCGAGCGCGTCAATCTCGCTGAAGCATCGCCCACGCGCAAGCCCGGCGGCGGGAGGTTCACCGCGCCGCGCGATCCCTATCCTAGCCGGTTGAGGCCGTCGAAGGCTGCGTTTTTGTAGCACTCGGCCAGGGTCGGGTAGTTGAAGATGTTGTTGACGAAATAGTCGACGGTGCCGTTATGCGCCATTACCGCCTGGCCGATATGCACCAACTCGGCGGCGCCGTCGCCGATGATCATCACGCCCAGAACCTCCCGGGTTTCGATGTGGAACATCAGCTTCAGAAAGCCGGTGGAGTCGCCCAGGATCATGCCGCGGCTGACCTCGCGATAGCTGGCCTTGCCAACCTCGTAGGGCACGCCGGCCTCGGTCAACTCCTCCTCGCTGGCGCCGACGGTGGAGATTTCCGGGATGGTGTAGACGCCGTAGGGGAAATGCTTGGCAACCTCAACGAAGGTTTGCCCCAACGCATGGCTGGTGGCGACGCGCCCCTGCTCCATCGATGTGGACGCCAGGCTGGGAAAGCCGATGACGTCGCCGATAGCATAAATGTTCTCGACCGAGGTGCGGTATTGGGCGTCGACTTTTATCCGGCCGCGGGAATCGGGCTTGATGCCGACGCTTTCCAGGTTCAGGTCACCGACCGCGCCGGCGCGGCCGATGGCGTAGAGCGCCTTCTGGGTCACGATCTTCTTGCCGCTCGCCAGGCGGATGCGCACATGCTGGCCGCGTTCGTCATCGTACTGATCGACGCCGACGACGCCCTCGCCCAGGCGCAACGTGATGCGGTTCTGGCGCATGTGATAGACCAGATGGTCGATGATCTCCCGGTCGACGAACTCCAGCAGTTGCGGGCGCTTATCAATCAGCGTCACCCGCACGCCCAGTGCGGCGAAGATCGTGGCGTACTCGCAGCCGATGACGCCCGCCCCGATCACCGCCAGCGATTTCGGCAGGTCCTGCAGGGTCAGGATGTCGTCGCTGGTGAAGATGCGCTGGCCGTCGAACGGAATATGCGGATCGCGAGCCGTCGTCGTGCCGACCGCCAGGATCACTTTCTCGGACGTGACGTTGCGCGAGCCCGAGCCGTCGACCGCATCCAGCCGCAACGTGTTGCAATCGACAAACACCGCCTCCGCCGCGAACAGATCGACACCGTTGCGCGAGAAATGGTGGCGGATCACGTCGATTTCGCGTTTGATCACCCAATCGGCGCGATAGAGCAGGTCCCCCATCGTCAATTTGGGCTTCACTGAGTAGGAAGCACCATAAACGCCGCGCTCCCGATAGCCTGAGAGATAGAGGGCGGCTTCACGGAAGCTTTTGGATGGGATGGTGCCCGTATGCACGCAAACGCCGCCCACCACCGCTTGCCGTTCGGCGACGGCGACGCGTTTGCCGGACTTCGCGGCGGCAATAGCCGCACGCTGCCCGCCGGGACCCGATCCGACGATGAACAGGTCGTAATCAAAATCTGCCATAGCACCGCCTACGCCACGCGGGCGGCGTGTGCAATAGGATTATAGTGTGAATTCCGCTCATTGTGAGTTGCGAGCGCAAACCTTTGAACCGTTCTTAGCGATCTGGCGCTATCACAGAAAGCTTACTCGTTTGTGCTACGGGCCGTGGCTATCTAGCATAGGCGATTACCAGTTGGCGATATGTCGCCTAACCGAAAAGGAAGCGCGCTCGTGGCGCAATCCGGCTTCAAATCTCTATTCTTCCGCGTGAAGCCATGGGCAGTCCTTGCCCTGTTTGCGATCGCGTTCGGGTTGTTTTTCTGGTTCGACCTGCATCGGTTGATCTCGTTCGAGACGCTGGCGCAGGAGCGCGACCGGCTGCACGGCTGGGTGAGCGACTATCCTGTGCTCGCGCCGCTTGCGATGCTGCTGGTCTATGCCGTCATCACCTTGCTCTCGCTACCGGCAGGCGCGGTGATGACGCTGAGCATCGGCTTCCTGCTAGGTACCGTCTGGGGTGCCGTCGTCGTTGCAGTCGGCGCGACACTGGGCGCAACCGGCTTGTTTCTGCTGGCCCGCTCCGCCTTTGGCGAGCGTTGGCGGCCCAGAGTGGAGCGCGCCTTGAAACGCATGGACGATGGCTTTGACGAGAATGCGTTCCAATACCTGCTGATCCTGCGCCTGATCCCGCTGATGCCGTTCTGGCTCGTGAACATCGTCCCCGCCTTTGCGGGCGTTTCGTTGCGAACCTATGTCATTGCGACCTTTTTCGGGATTTTGCCGGGGACCATCGTCTATTGCAGCGTCGGTGCCGGCCTCGATGCCGTCTTCGCACGCGGCGAGGTGCCCGGCGTTGGCTTGTTAACTGATCCGGCGATCATTCTGCCTCTGGCTGGTCTGGCAGTGCTGGCGACTTTGCCGCTGATCTACCGAAAATGGCGCGGCAGCCAATCGGGTAAAGCGGCGGCGCCGGCCTCCCCGGGACAATAACCAGATATGAGACAATCGAGTATGACTGAACTGAAGCCGGATCTCTGCATCCTCGGCGGCGGCTCCGGTGGCCTTGTGGTGGCGTCAGGCGCCGTGCAGATGGGCGCCAGCGTCGTGCTGCTGGAGCCGCATAAGATGGGCGGCGATTGCCTGAATTATGGCTGCGTGCCGTCGAAGGCGCTGCTGTCCGCGGCTGCGCGCAAGCCGACGCCCGGCTATGGCGAGGCGATGGCGCACGTGCAGTCGGCTATCGCCGCCATCGAACCCAACGACTCGGTCGAACGGTTCGAGGGCCTCGGTGTTACCGTCATCCGCGAGGCCGGGCATTTCATTGACAAGCGCACGGTCGAGACCAGCGGCGGCACGCGCATCAAGGCGCGGCGGTTCGTCGTCGCCACCGGCTCGCACCCGATGGTGCCGCCGATTCCCGGTCTGGACGACGTTCCCTACCTGACGAACGAGACGCTGTGGGACCTGCGCGAGGCGCCAGACCACCTGCTGATCATCGGCGGCGGGCCGATTGGCTGCGAGATGGCGCTGGCGCATATCCGCCTCGGCAGCCGGGTGACGGTGGTCCAGCGCAGCGCAATCCTGCCGAAAGACGACCCAGAATTGGTGGGCATCGTCCGCGAGCGGCTGGTGGCCGAAGGCATTGACCTGCGCGAGCACGCGACCACCGAGCGCGTCAAGGCGAGCGGTGAAGGCGTCCGCTTGACCTTGGGCGATGGCAGCACTGTGGCCGGCTCGCACCTGCTGGTCGCGACGGGGCGGCGGCCAACGACCGAAGGCCTGAACCTGGAGGCGGCGGAAATCCAGTTGAGCGGCGGCGCGATCCGCATCGATGCCGGGTTGCGCACCACCAATCCGCACGTCTTCGCCATCGGTGATGTGGCGGACGGGCCGAACTTCACCCATGCCGCCGGCTATCAGGCCGGCGTTGTGCTGAAGCGAGCCCTGTTCTACCTGCCGGCCAAGGCGGATCACAGCCTGATCCCGTGGGCGACCTACACCGACCCCGAGTTGGCGCATATCGGCCTGACCGAGGCCAGGGCGCGCGAGAAGCATGGCGACAGCATCCGCGTGCTCACCTGGCGGATGGACGAGAACGACCGCGCCATCGCCACCCGCCGGACAGAGGGCATGGTCAAGGCCGTGGTCACCAAGCACGGTCGCATCCTGGGCGCGTCCATCGTCGCCCCCAACGCTGGCGAGTTGATCCTGCCCTGGTGCCTGGCGATCCAGAACAAGCTGAAGATCGGCGCGATGGCGCAGGTGGTGGCGCCGTATCCAACGCTTTCCGAAGCGTCGAAGCGCGCGGCGGGAAGCTACTACACCGAAAGCCTATTCTCGAAGCGCACCCGCATGATTGTCGGCTGGCTGCAAAAGCTGCCGTAAGGGGCTTTTCTCGCCCGCCGCTTTGGGGGATGCTGGGGCCAACGATTTCAATCAGAGGACGTCCAACCCCATGACCATTCTCGTAGTTGGCGGCGCCGGTTTCATCGGCCGCCGCATGATCCCGCTGCTGGTGAACCAAGGCGAGAAGATCGTCTGCGCCGACATCAACCTGGCCGCGGTCGCGCCGATCTTTGCACCGCTGGGCGATGCGGTGCGCATGGTGCGGGCCGACGTCACCCAATTCGACGACATGGTGCGTCTGGTGCATGAGGTGAAGCCGAAGACGCTGGTCAACCTCTCCTACTTCATCGGCTCCGACATGCCGCCGCATGTGGCGACCAAGCTGAACGTGGTCGGCATGGACAATTGCTTTGAGGCGGCCAGGCTCGGCGGGGTGCAGCACACGGTGTTCGCCAGTTCGCTGGCGGTCAGCGGCCAGCAGAAGAATTTCGGCGAGCGGCTGGTGACAGAGGACGATCCGAAATACGGCACGCTGCAATACGCGGTGAACAAGATCTTCAACGAGTTCCAGGCCCAGGACTATCGCGAGAAATACGGCATGACCATTACCTGCGTGCGCCCGGCCAACGTCACCGGGCCGGACAAGGTGGATGGCTCTATCGATCACGTTCGCTGCATGGTGCTGCCGGCGCGGGGCCAGCCGGTCAGCTTCCCGCACGCCGACACGGTGCGCTGCCCAATCCACGTGGACGACATCGCCGAGGTGTTCGCCCGGGTCGCCACGAAAGACAAGCCGAAGCACACGATCTACAATAGCGGCGGCCACACCATCAGCATGGGCGACCTGGCGAAGATGGTGCGGGAGTTCTTGCCCGACGCCCAAATCACCTTCGAGCATGAGACCGGCGGCAAGGAGCTAAGCGGCAACTACATGATCGACAACACCCGCCTGGTCGAGGAATTCAGCCTGCAATATCCGCCGTTCCGCGACCGGGTGCGCCAGATCATCAACACCGTGCGCCGCGAAGAGGGCCTGCCGGAGGTTTAGGAGGGCAGATGGCCCACGATCACCACCATATCGACCCAGACGCCGGCGACCGCCGGGTTGCGTTGGCGATTCTGGTCAATCTTGGGCTCACCGTTGTCCAGGTGGTGGGCGGGGTACTGGCGGGCAGCCTGGCGTTGATCGCCGATGCGCTACACAATTTCTCTGACGCGATCGCCCTGATCATCGCATTCGGCGCACGCAAAATCGCGCGGCGGCCGCCGAATGCGCAGATGACTTTTGGCTATGGCCGGGCCGAGGTGGTGGCGGCCCTGATCAACTACACGACATTGATTGTGATCGGCCTGTATCTTGTCTACGAAGCGATCGTCCGGTTCCTTGATCCACAGGGCGTCGACGGTTGGCTGATCGTCATCATCGCCGGCGTAGCGTTGGCCATCGATGCCGCCACGGCGCTGCTGACATTCAGCATGGCCAAATCCAGCATGAATATCCGGGCCGCGTTTCTGCACAACGTAGCGGACGCGCTGGGCTCTGTCGCGGTGATCGTCGCCGGAACGTTGATTTTGCTCTACGACTGGCGATTGGTCGATCCGTTGGTGACGCTGATGATCGCCGGATACATCCTTTGGCAGTCCGCTACGGAGATCGGCGGCGTCATCCGTATTTTGATGTTAGGCAGCCCGCCGGATATCGCAACAGAGGATGTCGTTCGCTGTATGCGGGAGACCGCCGGTGTCAGCGATGTTCACCATGCCCATCTCTGGCTGATGCAGGAACACGCACCGGCCTTGGATGCCCATATCGTCATCGATGATGGCGATTGGGCCAAGGCCGATGCTATCAAGGGTGCCGTAAAGCAGCGGTTGCAGGATCAGTTTGGAATTGCCCACACCACACTGGAAATGGAGTGTTTTCAGCATGCCTGCGACGACCCAATACTGATCGGGCACGGCTAGGTAGGGCGGGTCTCTATTCCGCCGGCGTCAACGCCATGTGCTGGGCGATGTAGCGTTCCTCGCCGATACGCTTGACCAGTTGCAACTGCTGCTTCAGCCAGTCCATGTGACCTTCCTCATCCAGCACGATTGCCTCGAATATTGTGCGCGTGCCAACATCATTGTCCTCACGCGCCTCGTTGGCGGCCTGGGTGTAGAAGGAAATGGCTTCCTTCTCGTCCTCCAGGTCGGCTTCGAACAATTCCTTCAACGAGTCGGCCATTTTTGCCGGCTTTTCTTCCGAGACTTTCGGCTCGCCGTCGAGGAAAAGGACACGGTCGATAAACGTTCCGGCGTGGCCCAACTCCTCCTGCATTTCCTCGCGCATCTTGCCCGCCAGTGTTTCCAGCCCCCAATCCTGTAGCACATGAGAGTGCAACAGATACTGATGCGTCGCCGTCAGTTCCATCGCCAGGGCTTTTTGCAGGTTCTTCAGGCTGCGTGGCTGATTGCTCATGATAATGCTCCGCTCCGGTTCGGTAATTTGATGGGCTAGAGAATAGTGCGCCGCGCCGGCAAGGCAACGGTGCACGGCTAAAAAAGATGTCGGCGAAGTTAGCCTTACTCACCCTTCGATACGCCGCTGCACGGCTACTCAGGATGAGATTTTGTGGGTGAGGGTTCGAACCGATTTATCAGCGCAGCATGTCACTCAACCACCCTGTCTCACCCTGAGTAGGTCCGCAGGACCGTATCGAAGGGTGCAAGGTTAGGGTGAGAGAGGTCTACTCCACCGCGTTCTGGAACCCCTCCAGCCGCCAGCCGTTTTCGTCGTATTCGCTCATGCACTGGTCGGCGAGGGCGAGGCATTCGTCCATGACGCCGTTGTTCTGGCTTTGCGTCAGGGTCTGGGCGCGCACCATCTCCCAGTTGCCGGCGTAGTTGATCTCGTAGAGCTCGTGCCGGCCGCCGAATTCGGTGCCGACGGCGTCCCACAGCAGTTTGAGCGTCTTGATCCGCTCCTTGTATTCGATACCGAAACTGCCGCGCACATACTGCTTCAGGTAGGCGTCGATGGTCGGGTTGCCGAAATCCTTCGACGACGAGGGCAGGTAGATCAGGCCGCTCGCCAGGATCTTGTTGGCGATGTTGAGCACCTTCGGATAGATCTCCGGCGACAGCACGCGGTAGGCGGCGCCCGACCGGGCATTCGGCAGCACGTGGCCGTTCTTCCAGGGCTGCGGCGTCGCCGCCATGCTTTCGGCCAAGCCCCACATCATGTTGCGGTATGCGACGACCTCGCCCATCTGCACCTTCGCGCCGGCGCTCTCGCTGGAGCCGGTGCAGCGCAACGCCTTCCAGATCAGGCCGCAGAGGAAATCCAGCTTCACGCCCATGCGGATGCACGCCTGGAAGGTGAAGCCGTTGAAAAAGCCGGAGAACGGGTAGAACTTCATCAGCATGTCCAGATCGCGGTGGACCAGCACGTTCTCCCACGGGATGAAGGCGTTGTCGAAAATGATGATGGCGTCGTTCTCGTCGAACCGGCTCGACAAGGGATAGTCGAACGGCGTGCCCAAGGTCTTGGCCGCCAGTTCGTAGGAGGGCCGGCAGATGAGCTTGACGCCCGGCGTGTTCATTGGCGCGATGAACATGGTGGCCAGGTCGGTGTCGGTGATCTCCGCCGACAGGTTCTGGCCGAGGAAGTTGTAATGGGTCAACGCCGAGCCGGTCGCCACCACCTTGGCGCCGGAGACGTAGATGCCGGCGTCGTCCTCCTTGTCGATGGTGACGTAGACGTCTTTGACGTCGTCGGCCTTCTTGTGCCGGTCGATGGGCGGGTTGACGATGGCGTGGTTCATGAACAGCACGCTTTCCTGGGCGCGTTTGTACCAGGCCCGCGCGTTGTCGGCCCAGGGTCCGTAGAAATCCGCATTCGGGCCAAGCGTCGAGAGGAAGCTGGCCTTATAGTCCGGGCTGCGGCCCATCCAGCCGTAGGAGAGCTGCGCCCAGGACTTGATCGCGTCTTTCTGGCCGAGCAAATCGTCGCCGGATTGGGCGGCGCGGAAGAATTTGTGGGTGTAGCCGCCGGAGCCCGTATCGGTCTCGCGGGTCAGCACATCCTTGGTCTTCGGATCGTGCAGCGCGTCGTAGAGGCGGGCGAGCGAGCGGGCGGCGTTGGCGAAGGCCGGGTGCGTGGTGACGTCCTCGACGCGCTCGCCGTAAAGCCAAACCTCCCGCCCATCGCGCAGGCTTTCGATGAACTCCGCTCCGGTGAAGGGACGGTTCTTGCCGGCTAGAATGTCTTCTGGGCGCATGGTTCGGGCTCGTTTGCAATTCGAAATGTGCGGGCCCTGCTAGGGTATACTGGCCAGTTGGACGTGCCTAGGTGGGTAATTGGCGCTCAAAATCCGTTTTGATTAATGGGCGCCTTGATCGATGCGAACGCCGCCAGCGCTCGCTCGCGTGCTGAGCGGTGTTCGACAATCGGCGGAGTGCCGGCGGCGCCCGGTTCGTAGCTCTCCGCCTTCGGGAGCCACTGCCGCAAGTAGCCTCCGTCCGGATCAAACTTATCGCCCTGGGTGATCGGGTTGAAGATGCGGAAATAGGGGGCGGCGTCGGCGCCGCAGCCGGCAACCCACTGCCAGTTGGCGATGTTCTGGGCCGGGTCGGCATCGACCAGCGTATCCCAGAACCAAGCCTCGCCGGCCTGCCAGGGGATCAGCAGGTGCTTGGTCAGGAAAGACGCCGCGCCCATCCGCACCCGGTTGTGCATCCAGCCCATCTGCCAGAGTTGCGCCATGCCAGCGTCGATCCAGGGATAGCCGGTCTGGCCGCGCTGCCAGGCTTTCAGACCGGCAGGGTCGTCCGCCCAGGGAAAGTCAGCGAATTTCTCCTGGAAGGGGCGCTGCGCCATGTCCGGGAAATGATAGAGCAGGCTGGTCGAGAAATCCCGCCAGACGATCTCCCGCAAGAACGCCTGAGCGCCTCCCTCTCTGGCCGGATCGGCGGCAGTTGCATGCCGGGTCGCGTGCCAGATCTGCCGGGGCGACAACTCACCGAACGCAAGGTAAGGCGACAGCGATGAGGTGCCGTCCAGATCGGGGCGATTGCGGGCCTTGCCATAGCCGGCGAGGCCGTGCTCCAGGAAATGCTGCAAGCGCCGGGCCGCTGCCGTCTCATCTGCCGGCCATGCCGCCCGCAGGCCGCCGGCCCAATCCGGTGCGGTCGGTTGCAGTCCCCAGTCGGCGAGGTTTTCGCTTTCGGCCGGGCATGGCAGAGCCCGCTGCGGTGCCGGTTCGCCGAGCGGTGTCGGCGGCTCGCCTAACGCCATCGCGGCCTTGTAGAACGGGGTGAACACCTTGAAGGGGCTGCCTTGCTTTGTCTGCACCGCCCACGGCTCCACGGTGTAGCTGCCGGCGAAACTGGCCGCGGTCAGCCCGGTCTGCCGTGCCCAACTCTTCAATGCGGCGTCGTCCACTATGCCCCACGGCGTATAGCGCCGGCTCCAATAGATGCCGGTTGCGCCGGTCGCCTTGACCACCGTCTCGACAATCTGGTTTTGCGCGCCGCGGCGCAGCAGCACGGGCACTCCGATTCTGTCCAATTGAGTCGCGAGGCGCTGCAGGGCCCGATGCAGCCACCATCGCGCCGCGCCGCCCAGCGGCCTGCCGTCGGCGGTATCGTCCAGCACATAGAGCGCAATCGCCGGGCCCGCAGCCATAGCGGTTGCCAGGGCTGCATGGTCGGCGATGCGCAGGTCGCGGCGATATAAAACAATCTGTGGCGCGTCCATCAGCCTCTCCCGTGGATGCCGGAGAATAGGCGCCGGCGATTGATCCTACGCGGCGGGACAGTTAGACAGATCACATCGTTCCGCGATCTACGGTCTGGCCGATAATCTAGGCGGCACGTCATGCTGATGCCCACGACATTTCATTATCGCACGATTTGGATTTCCGATGTACATTTGGGCACGAAGGGCTGTCAGGCGGAGCTGTTGTTGGATTTCATCAAATACAACGATAGCGAGACCCTCTATCTGGTCGGCGACATCATCGACGGCTGGCGGCTGAAACGGGCCTGGTATTGGCCGCAGTCCCACAACGACGTGATCCAAAAAATCCTCCGCAAGGCGCGCAAGGGCACCAAGGTTGTCTACGTGCCCGGCAACCACGACGAATTTGCCCGGCCATTCATCAATCACCAGTTCGGCGGCATCGATATCAAGCGCAACATCATTCATGTCACGGCAGATGGCCGGCGGTTGCTGACCATGCACGGCGACGAGTTGGACGCCGTGGTCAAGTCGGTGAAGTGGCTGGCCTATGTCGGCGATTGGGCTTATCGCATCGCCATGGTGGTCAATATCTATTATAACTGGATTCGCAAGAAGATGGGCTACAATTATTGGTCTCTATCTGCGTATCTAAAATATAAAGTCAAAAATGCTGTCGCTCACATCAGTAAATTTGAGGAGTCTATTGTGGAATACGCCGTCAAGCGCGGCGCCGATGGAGTTATTTGCGGCCATATCCATCACCCGGAGGTGCGCGACATCAACGGCATCCTCTATGCCAACGATGGCGATTGGGTTGAAAACTGCACCGCATTGGTCGAGCATCACGACGGCCGGCTGGAACTGTTGCGCTGGCAGGTGCCGTTCGAGGAGCGGCGTGCGGCCGGGTTGGACGTGGAACGGGTCGTCGTGGGCGCTGGTCACGTTCGCCAGTGACACCGGCTGGCATGCGCCTGCTGATTGTTACCGACGCGTGGCGCCCGCAGGTGAACGGTGTTGTCCGGACACTATCGATGGTCGGCGACGAGTTGCGCCAGCGCGGCGATACGGTCGCGTACATCACGCCAGCCGACTTCCGCAGCCTGCCGTGCCCGACCTACCCGGAAATACGGCTGGCATGCGCCACGCCCGGCGCGATTGCCGAGCGGATCGAGGCCTTTCGGCCCACCGCCCTGCACATCGCGACGGAGGGGCCGCTGGGCATCCTCGCCCGGCGGTACGCCTTGCGCCGCGGCTGGCCGTTCTCCACCAGTTTTCACACCCGCTTTCCCGAATACATCCACGCCCGCGCGCGCGTGCCGATCCGATGGAGCTATGCCCTGATCCGCTGGTTTCACCGGCCGGCGGCCAGTGTCATGGTGCCAACGCAGACCGTGCTGGACGATCTGGCGGCGCGCGGTTTTCGGAACCTGAAACTCTGGACCCGCGGCGTCGATATTGCGCAATTCTCGCCCGGCGCGAAACCGGGCTGGGCGGCAGCCCTGCCGGCGCCGGTCATGCTGTATGTGGGCCGGATTGCTGTAGAGAAGGGGTTGCCGGATTTCCTGGCGTTGCCGTGCCCCGGCACCAAACTTGTCGTTGGCGACGGACCGGCCCGGGCGGCGTTTGAAAAGGCCTATCCCGAGGCGATGTTTTTGGGTGCCAAGTTCGGCCTGGAACTAGCCGAAGCCTACCGCGCTGCCGACGTGTTCGTGTTTCCCAGCCGCACCGATACCTTCGGCCTCGTCTTGTTGGAGGCGTTGGCGAGCGGCACGCCGGTTGCGGCTTATCCGGTGATGGGGCCGGTTGATGTCATCGGCTCGGCCCCGGTTGGCTGTCTGGACCCGGACCTTGGCCGCGCCATCGCCGAGGCTCTGCAAGCATCGCCCACAGATTGCCGGGCGTATGCGGAGCGCTTTTCGTGGGCCGCCTGCGCCGAGCGGTTCCGCAGTTTTCTGGCGCCATTCGGGCAATAGCGTGCGGGCGCTGGTAAGTTGGCGCGGTTGCTCCTAAAACCGTTGCATCCATTCTCCGCCAGACGAGGCCCGACCCATGCAGCTTTCCACCGACAAGATGATTGGCAAAAAAGACGGCCATATTGGCTGGATGACCTTCAACAATCCCAAGCGGCGCAACGCCATGTCGCTGGAAATGTGGGAGGCCGCCGGCCAGATCATGTCGAATTTCCAGGCTGACCCGGAGATCCGCGTGGTTGTGATGCAGGGTGCGGGCGACAAGGCGTTCGTCTCCGGCGCGGATATCAGCCAGTTCGAGAAGCAGCGCGCCGACGCCGCCATGACCGAAAAATACAACCAGCGGGCCGATGCTGGCCGCTCCGCCATTCGCGACTTCGACCGCCCGATCATCGCCATGATCCGCGGTTTTTGCATGGGCGGCGGGCTCGGCATCGCCATGTCGGCCGATTTGCGCTTTGCCGCTGAAGGGTCGACCTTCGGCATTCCGGCGGCGCGGCTCTCCATCGCCTACACCGGCGAGAATATCGTCAATCTCTACAATCTGGTCGGGCCATCCCGGGCCAAGGACATTCTCTACAGCGCCCGCCGTTTCGACGAGCGAGAAGCGCTCTCCATCGGCCTGATCAACCGCGTGTTCGCGCCGGACCGGTTGGAGGCGGAGACCCGGGCCTATTGCGACACGCTGGCCGACAACGCGCCGCTGTCGATCAAGGCGCACAAGGTCATTCTGGGCGAGTTGTCGAAGAAAGCGCCGGACTACAGCAAAATCGATGCGGTGGCCGAAATGTGCTTCAACAGCGCCGACTACAGGGAAGGCCGCACCGCCTTTATGGAGAAGCGTAAGCCGGTCTGGAAGAGCGCCTAGGCCAAGCCCATATGCGAGGGGCCGTTTCTCTGAGGGTAAGGAGCCGACATGCACATTGAAATCATCTGGTGTGCGCCTTGAAACTACGAGCCTAGAGCCCGCCGTGCGCGGGATCTGATCCTCGACAAGGCGCCGGAAGCCGACATCGTTCTGACCAAAGGCGTCGGCGGCGTATTCGACATCGTCGTCGATGGCCACAAAGCCTATTCGAAGCACGACACCGGCCGCTTTCCGACCGACGCGGAGGTTACGGCCTGCGTCTAACCTAATCAGTTCAGTCGGCTCCACCAAGCATCAACTCGCCACCTTATTTGGCTTCCGCCCCGGGCTTGAGCCGGGGTCCGTGCCTGAGAGCCAATTCGCTCTGCGACAGAGTCTCATACCAACGGCCACCACTGTCCGGGAAAATTGGGCGTGAGTTGGTTTTCGGGTGAGCTATTGAACCGACCCGGGTTTACCTCGAAGGAAGAGAAGCGATATCCGATTCTGAGAGGGCGGGAGAAGCCCTCGCGGCTGTGTTAAAGCCCCGCAAAGCTTGTAAATCTTCTCTGATTTGGTTATATGCAGTGGGAGAGAATTTGCCATGTCGATTCCTGTTTCCGAATGTGTCCGGGAGCGCCGGGTGCTGTCGTCAGGCCGCTTTGGTTGCGCAGACTGATCGTGCCGATGGCGAGACCGTGGTGGGGGAGGGCCTCATGCAGATCGAAGGAGCGCTGAAAATGTGCCTTATGCCGCTATGAGGGCGTCGATTTCTCCCACCGACGCGGCGGCGCTGATCCCGGACGGGGCCAGCGTCATGATCGGCGGATTCATGGGTGTCGGCACGCCTGCCCGGATCATTGATGCGTTGATCGAACGCGGTGCCTGTGACCTGACGGTCATCGCCAACGACACCGCCCGTCCGGGCGTCGGGATCGGGCGGCTGATCTCGGCGGGCTGCATCGCAAAAGTGATCGTGTCCCACATCGGCACCAATCCAGAAACTCAGAAACGGATGGTTTCCGGCGAGCTCCAGGTTGAACTGGTCCCCCAGGGCACCTTGGTCGAACGTATTCGCGCGGCCGGTTCGGGGCTTGGCGGTGTCCTGACACCCACGGGCGTCGGCACAGTTGTGGAAGAGGGGAAGCGGAAAATCGAAATCGACGGTCGCGACTATCTTCTGGAACTGCCGCTGCACGCCGACATCGCGCTTATCGCCGCGCGCAGTGCGGATTACATGGGCAATCTGGTTTATTCGCTGACGGCGCGGAATTTCAATCCTGTCATGGCGATGGCCGCGGATCTCGTCATTGCCGAACCGGACGAGATCGTGCCGGTGGGGGTTCTGCCACCCGACAGCATCCATACGCCGGGCGTTCTCGTCGATCACCTCATCCGGCGCTAGGAAAGGTACTGATCATGGACGCTCGAGAACGCATCGCTAAACGGGTCGCCTTGGAATTGCGCGACAACTCGCTGGTCAATTTGGGCATTGGCCTGCCGACGCTGGTGGCCCGGTACGTCCCCGAAGGTATGCATGTGAATTTCCAGTCGGAAAATGGCATCATCGGCTTCGGCGCCCGTCCGCCGGAAGGGATGGAGGATGTCCATCTCACCGACGCTGGCGGCGCCTTCGTCTCGGCCCAACCCGGCGCGGTCTCTTTCGATTCCGCCCTGTCCTTCGCACTGATTCGCGGCGGGCATATCGACCTGACGGTGCTGGGTGGCTTGCAGGTCGACCGGTTCGGACGGCTGGCCAACTGGATCATCCCCGGCAAGCTGGTCCCGGGAATGGGCGGTGCGATGGATCTGGTGACCGGGGCGCGACGGGTGATCGTCGCGATGAACCACACGCAGAAAGGCGAACCTAAGATCGTCGATACCCTCACCCTGCCCGCCACGGCCGACCGCCGTGTAACGATGATCGTGACCGAACTTGCCGTGATCGAGCCATCGCCGGAAGGACTTATCCTCAGGGAGGTGGCCGAAAATGTTGACCTGGAAACCGTCATCGCTGCAACCGCCACCCCGTTGATCGTCAGCCCGGATTTGCGCGTGATGGCCTGATAGACCGTTCGTCCCAGTCGCTCACCTGCGCCCATTGGTCTGATTTGTGATTGTATATTGTCGCTTTGCGTAGGGCGGATTCCGAAGCGAAGTGCAACACCGTGGAATCTGGAGGGTTCTGTGAGGTCGCGCGACACCGGTCGGGGGCTGGCTCGCGCGC
>CAXBDI010000057.1:0-23762 GCA_963974445.1 uncultured Alphaproteobacteria bacterium | reverse complement strand
GCCGAGGCCTGGACCGAGGCATTCGTTGCCGGCATCAACGCCTATCTGGATGGCATCGACGCCGGAAGCCATCCCACGCCCCCCGAATTCACGCTAATGGGCACCAGGCCCGCCCGGTGGCAGGCGGTCGACGTGGTGCGCATCCGCTCGCATGCCCGGGTGCACAACCTGGACAACGAGTTGCGCCGCTCCGCCGTTCTGGCCAAATACTCGGCGGAGGCGGATGGCCTGCGCAAGGCGCGCCAGCCGGACCGCCCGCTTCGGGTTCCCGAGAGCTTCGATCTGGCAGAACTGCCGTCCGCCATTCTCGAAACCTATCTGCTGTCGACCGAGCCGCCGAGCTTTGGCACCGACGAGATCCAGCCGGAATCCGCGCCCAGCGAACTCCTCGGCTCCAATGCTTGGGCCTTGACGCCGGCGCGCTCGACCACGGGCCGGCCGATCCTGGCGACCGACCCGCACCGGGCGCACCAAATGCCGTCGCTGCGCTACATGGTGCATTTGCAGGCGCCGGGCCTCAACGTCATCGGTGCGGGCGAGCCGGGCGTGCCGGGCGTCTCGTTCGGCCATAACGAGGACATCGCCTTCGGCCTGACCATCTGGCCAATCGATCAGGAGGACCTCTACGTCTACGACCTGAATCCCGACGACCCCGACCAATACCGCTATCAGGGCGAGTGGCAGCGGATGGAGGTGCGGCGGGAATCGCTGCCGGTGCGCGGTGAGGCGCAACCGCGCTCCATCGAACTGGCCTTTACCCGCCACGGCCCGGTGCTGCATGTCGACCGGGCCGCCGGCAAGGCCTATGCCCTGCGCACCGTCTGGACCGAGCCCGGCACCGCTGCCTACCTCGCCAGCCTCAATTTCCTTCAAGCCAGGACGGTCGACGATTACGAGCAGGCGCTGCGCGGTTGGGGTGCGCCATCCTCGAACCACATCGTGGCGGAAAAGGGCGGGCGCATCGCCCATTTCACTGCCGGTTTCGTGCCGATCCGCCCGAATTGGGATGGAATGCTGCCGGTGCCGGGCGATGGGCGGTTCGAATGGGCCGGCCTGCGCGATCCGTTAACGACGCCACGGACCAAGGACCCAGCCGATGGGTGGGTGGCGACCGCCAATCAGTTCAACCTGACGGAGGATTGGCTCGGCGACGACACCACTCCTGGCTACGAGTGGCCGGACCCAGCACGCTACCGGACGATTGCCGCCGGCCTGGCCGCGAGGCAGCAGCATTCACTGGCCGATATCCGGGCGCTGCAAACCAGCTTCGGCTCGCATCCGGCCGAGCGCCTCGTGCCTCTACTAGAGCCTTTGGCGGAGACCGAGGCGCGCGCGATGCTGCTGGCCTGGGATCGGCATTTGGCGGCGGATAGCGCCGGTGCGGCGCTGTTCGAGACGTGGCTTATGCGGCATCTGGTGCCGGCGGCGCTGGAAGCGGCATCACCCGACGGCCTGCAAGCCTATGCGGCCTTGCCGGATGCAGCGCTGGTGGTCGATTTGCTGGTGGACGGCGACTCTCGGCTCGGCGATCGCGATGCCTTGCTGACAGCGACTCTCGCAGCCGCATGGCAGGACGCTCTCGACCGCTTCGGGGCCTCGCCGGCGGAGTGGCGCTGGGGCGATTTTCACCATGCCTATCACCCGCACGATCTCGACGCGTTCCTGCCAGCCGACAGCCGCGGTTCGTGGGATGTCGGGCCATTGCCGAGAGGCGGCAGCGGTCTGGTGATCAACAATAACAACTACCGGCAGAGCGACGGCCGGCTGACGTTGGGTGTGACTTGGCGCATGGTCTGCGACGTTGGCAATTGGGATGCGACGGTGACCGTCAACAGCCCCGGCCAATCCGGCGATCCGGCCAGCGCGCACTACCGCGACCTGTTTCCGATTTGGGCAGCCGACGACTATGTGCCGATGGCGTTCAGCGACGGTGCGGTCAGCGATGTGACCGAGCAGACGATCCACCTGCATCCGGAGAACGTTCGCCGCTCCTCTTAGCGCGGACAGTGCTTGTCAGATGATGTTTCCGATCCCGTCGGGGCTATGACGGATCGCGGCGGCGCTGATCATGCCCGATACTGCCATGCACAAACTGCGCCCATCCGCAAATGCCGGCTTGCGATGCGGTGCTCACAACGCGATCTCGTCTGCCGGCACCATTTCCAGCCGCCGCTGCGCCCGGCCGCCGAGGCCATCGAAGGCGCGGGCGTGGCAGGTGAAGACGATCACCTGGAATCGTTCCGCCGCCCGCTCCAGCGCCGTGAACATGCTCTCCAGCCGCCGGTCGTCGCAATACAGCAGCGCGTCATCGAGCAGCAGCACGACCGGGCGGCCTTGGGCGGCTAAAACGTCGGCAAAGGCGAGGCGGGTCAGGATCGAGAGCTGTTCGCGCGTGCCGGCGGAAAGCTGCGGGAACGCCTCCTGCCGTGCGGCCCGGCGCAGGCCGGTGGGGCTGAATTTCGTGTCGAGCTCCAACTCCGCCTTCCCCAACAGATCGTCGATATAGGGGCGCAGATGTTGGGTCACAGGCGCCAGATAGCGCGCCTCGGCGGCGCTCGCGGCCTCCTGCAACACCCGATCCAGCAACAGCAGCGCGTCCTTGTCCCGCTCGATTCGAGCGATCTCCATGGCGACGCGGTCGAGGGATTGGCGTGCCTCGGCGACCGCTTCGTCAGTGCCTTTGTCGGATTGGGCGCGGACCTGCTCCTCCAACCGGGCGATGCTCATCTCCAGCTTGGCGATGCGTTCGCGCCGCCGGTCGCGCGCCACTTCCGCCCGCTCTAACTGTGCCGCTATGCGCTCCGGGGTGCCGATGGCCTCCATCTTCTCTTGCAGCGCCGCGAGAGCCGCCGCCGCATCGGCCCGCGCCTCCGCCGCGGCGGCGACTCGTTCGGCCAGTGCATCGTCCGGCGTCGCGGCTCTGGCCGCTTCCAACGCTTGCGACGCAGCGGTATGGGCTGCCCGCGCGTTGGCGGCGAGCGCTGCGCTGTGTTCGGCGGCTTGGGCCGCCAATGCGTGCGCCTGCCGGGCTTCGCTCCATCGGGTTCGGGCGGTTTCATCGGCCGCCTCGGCCTTGGTTCGAGCCGCTCGCGCCTGATCGTCGGCGTCGTCGAGCGTCTGGTCATTTCGCGGATCGGCATCGTCGAGCGTGCCGGCGACCTCGGCCGCCGCTGTTTCGGCCTGCTGCAAGCGCTCTGCCAGGTCTCCGGCGCTGGTCGCGTCTGGCACCAGGGTTTGCGCCCGCTCGCCGCTGACCTGAGCTTTGGCGAGCAACTGCGCCCGCTGCTCCGCCTGCGCTTCCGCCGCGGCAAGGCTCGGGACGGCGAGGGCTGCAAAGGCTTCGGCGAGCGCCGATTCCGCCTCCTTCAACTCGGTCTCCAACGCGCTGGCGTCGCGAACCCTCGGCGCGATCTCCAGCTTGCCCAATGCTCCGAGAGACAGGCTGGCCGGCTGCAGCAGGTCGATACTGGCATCCGCCGCCACCGACTGGCCATCCAGAGTGACGGTCTTTGCACCCTCCGCCGACAGGGTGAAGCGTAGGGCGGTCGCTGCCGCGGCACGGGCGGCGAGCGCTGTCTCGTGCTGTTGCACCAACTGACGCAAGCGTTTCAGCGCCGCCGGGGTGCAGGTGAGCGCCTCAGCCTCTGTACGCCACGCCTGGTGCTGCCGGGCCGCGTCCAGCGCCTGGCGCAAGCGCTCCGCCTCGCGCGCCATGACCGTCCGCCGTTCTTGCAGGCCGCGCTGGCAGGCGATGCGCTCGACCTCGGCTTTGGCGGTCTTGGCGACATCGTCGGCATCTGCCGCGACCGCCTGGGCTTTCTCAAGCGCGCCGACCAACGACGCCGCTTTCTCATTGGCTTGAGCAGCCTGGGTGTCGGCCTCGGCAAGCGCCGCCGCTAGGGTCTCTGCGTTCGCAATCTGCGCCTGACGCCGCGCGACGGCCTCCTCTGCCGCGGCCAGCGTCTGGTCGGCCAACGTCCGGGCGAGGCGGCCATTCTCGACCTGCTCGGCCAACTGCTGAGCATCGCGCAATTGCGCCGCCAATTGCCGGATCGCCGCTCGTTCCCCCTCGTCGTCGGTGCTGCGCCGCTCCGCATTCAGATCGCGGCGGCCCAGCAGCAAGGCTTGGGTCTGCTCCGCCAAGGCCGACCGCAACGCCTCGGCGTCCGCAAGCGTCTGGCCCAGGCTTTCCCGCTCGTCCAGCAACTGCTTGTAGCGGCCAGTGGGGCGTCTGGTGCTGGCGGTCAAATACCCCGCCAGCGCGGTCCGCACCGCCGCCGGCACGGCGCTGCCTCTGCGGCCGCCAGTGACCGCGGCGACCTCACCCGAAACCAGGCATTCGGCCAGCGACGTGCGCGCCGCCTCGCCGACATCCAGCGGGCGGATGGTATCGCCCTGGCTCGCCCACAGCAGGCCCCAAACGCCGAGCAATTCCGGCTTGAGGCTGCCGCGCTCCGGCGTTTGAAAGCCCAGCAGTGTTTGCAGTTCGCGTTCCGCCGCATCGCCTTCCGCGACCGATCCATCCGGCCGGCACAGGATGGCGCGGTGCTGCCGGTAGAAGCGCTTAGTCAGCGTGTAGGGCGCATCGTCCAGTGAAAAGCCTACATGCACCGCCGGTGGCGCGTCGTTCCACTGGTTGTTGAACGCCTTGCCGGCGTCGCCACCCAGCCGATGCCGCTCGAACAACACGGCGTCGAGCGCCGCCTTCAAGGTGGACTTTCCAGCCTCGTTCGGCGCGGACAGCAGGTTGAGCCCCGGGCCGAGGCCGGTGAGGCGCTGCGGCTGCTCGAACTTACGGAATTGCTGCAGCACCAGATCGGTAAGAACCAGACGGCTCATGCCTGCGCCGCCCGCGCTTCGATATAGAGGCGGGCCAGCGCGCGGCGGGCGGTAGCGGCGGCCTCCGGGTCCGCCGCATCGTCGGCGGCGAGGCTCTGCAAGTGCTCGGCTGCCAGGCGCAACACGCCGCCCGGCCGGTCGATAGCGTCCAGGTCGTCGGCGGTCGGCTCCGGCAGCAGGTCGGTGTCGTCGAGGTCGAGGGCGAACAGCGCGCCCTCCAGCCGCCGCCGCAACCGCTCGTCTGCCTGCTGCCGCGCGGCGAGCGGCAGGCGGCCACGCAAGGTCAGGCGCAGGAACAGCCGGGCCGGATCGTCGGCCAGAGCCTCTACCTGTTCGCTCAGGGCGGTGATGTCGGCCTCGTCGCCCAGCGTCTCGTCGAGCGCCGCCCAGGTGTACTGCGCCGTGCGGATCGGCTCCACCTCCGGCGGCGCGTTCGCCGACGCGATGGAGACCAGCAGCGCCGCGCCGCCATCGGCCTCGCCCGGCGGGTAGAACCGCTCCGGTTCCGGCGTGCCGCTGTACCAGGTGTTCGGCGTAACTTGCAGCGCCCGATGCCAGTCCCCCAGCGCCAGATAGGCGAGGCCGGCGTGCTTGGCCCGATCCGGCGCGATGACCCCACGCTCGACCTGGCCTCCCTGGCTCTCCCCGAATTCCCGGATCGCGCCATGCGCCAGGCCGATGCGGGCCAAGCCTTCGGATGAAGACGCCGCATCCATCCATGCGGTCGGATCGTCGCCATGATCGCGGGCGGTGAGGGGCGCCGGCAATAGGACCGCATCGTCGCCGAGTGGCAGCGGCTCCGCAGCGCGCATCGCATGGACGTTGTCGGGCAGGCCGAGGCGCGCCAGCCGGTCCCACAACCCCTCCGGCCGATCCGGGTCATGATTGCCCGGCAGCAAATACCAGGAGAGATCGGCAGCACGCGCCATCCGCTCCAGTGGCGCACGCAGGGTCGGCTCGGCCAGTTGCTCCGCATCGAAGACATCGCCGGCCACTAGCACGAAGGCACAATCATTCTGACGAGCCGCCGCTGCCAGCCGGTCCACCGCCTCAATCCGCGCACGCCGCAGCAGCGCCGCCGCGTCGCCGGCAACGAACTTGAAGTGACGGCCTATCTGCCAGTCGGCGGTGTGGAGAAATCGGATCATCGGACAATACTAATACCAGCGGCAAGTGTTACCGCCCCTCCACATCCCTCCGCCCCGTGCTTGACACGGGGTCCATGCCTGAGCGTTAACCACAAAGAGCGACCTCCGCAACGAAGTCTCAGGCATGGGTCCCAAATCAAGTTTGGGACGGTGGGGAAGTGGCTGAACGGTCGAGATTTTCTACCGCTAGTATTAGGACCGGATTCGGCCATTCCGGCTAGCCTACAGCCACCGGCAGGCTCAAGAACCCGCGAAAGCGCGCCCGCCCCCCGCGTACCGGCTTCCCATACGGACGCAACCGCGGGAAGCGCGCCACGAGCTTACCCAACGCAACCTGACCCTCCATCCGGGCCAGCGACGCGCCGGCGCAGATGTGGATCCCGCTGGCGAAAGCCAAGTGCCGGTTCGGCTTGCGCGACAGGTCCAGCCGCTCCGGCTCCGCGAATTCCGCCGGGTCGCGGTTGGCGGCGCCGATGCCCAGGTGCAGGTAGGCGCCGGCCGGAATGGCGACGCCGCCGATCTCGCAATCCGCCGCGGCCTGGCGGTTTCCCAACTGGTTGGAGCTTTCGAAGCGCAGGAACTCCTCAACGGCGGAGTCGATCAGGCTGGGAGCGGTCCGCAACCGCTCGTGCTCGCCAGGAAAGCGGAACAGCGCCTCCACCCCGTTGCCTATCAAGTTGGTGGTCGTCTCATGGCCGGCGTTCAGCAGGAAGATGCAGTTGTGTAGCAATTCCAACTCGCTGAGCCGGTCCCCATCGGCGGTCTCCGCCATCAGCTTCGACAGGATTTCGCTGTCATCGCTCGGCAAGGTACCGGCGCGGCGGCGGGCGATCAGGTCGCGCAGATAGAGCTTAAAGTCATCGACGGCGCGGTTGCCCTCCGCCAGTCGTTCAGGTGAGGGCCGCGGCTCCAGCGCGCCCAGAATCGCCAGCGACCAGGCGCGCAAAGGCCGGCGCTCGTCACCAGGCACGCCCAGCATGTCGCCGATCAACTGGATCGGCAGCGCGCTCGCCAGGTCGCCGATCAGGTCGAACCGGCCCTTGGCCTCCGCCTCGTCGAGCAACTCATCGACAAACGCCTCCACCCGGCCGCGCAGCGCCACCAATGCCCGCGGTGTGAAGGCCGGGGCCAGCAGGCGGCGCACGCGGGTGTGCAGCGGCGGATCGTTGAAAACCAGGCTGGTGGTGTGATGCTCATAGAGAGCCGAGCCCGGGCCGAACACCGGCGCAAACGCCCGGCGCTTGTCGGAAAGAAAGCCGGCATGGTCCTTATAGACCCGCAGGCAATCGGCATAGCGGCTGAGGAAGAACGATCCGTCGGCAAAGCGCTTGACCGGCGCATGCTCGCGCAACGCGGCGTAGGTCGGGTAGGGGTCGGCCAGAAAGGCAGGCGACGCCGAGGCCAACTCGAAGCCCGCGGCCAGTGCCGGGTCGCTGGGGTTGGATGCGATCATCGGGGCGGTTCTCACCTCATCGGCAGAGGGGCGGCGGCGCACGAAGTTTCTGCTGCATCCGGTATAGCGTTTCCGGCGGCCTTGTGCCTATCCTTGACATACACCTTCGCGCTTTAGGAGCTTGCCGCCTATGCCCGGCCGCTACGACATCCATCCGGAGATGGACCCGATTATCAAGGCATCCGCCGCCTTGCCGCCCGCAAACACCGTCGCGGAGATGCGCAAGAATTGGGAGGTCTACGCGGCGGCGAATATGACCCAATGGCCGGATGGGTTGGAGGTGCAGGACACCACCATGCCGTCGGTCGATGGCACGCCGGTGGGCGTCCGCGTTTACCGCCCAAAGGGCCTCGCCGCCTGTGCGCCGTGCGTGATCTACATCCATGGCGGCGGCTTCATGAAGGGCTCGCCGCAATCGAGCGATACGACTGGCTGGGGCCTGGCGATGGATTGCCGCGCCGTCTGCGTCAGCGTCGACTACCGCCTGGCGCCCGAACACAAGCACCCGACGGCGTTCGAGGATTGCTACGGCGTGCTCTGCCACATCGCCCAGAATGGTGCCGCGCTCGGCATAGACGCGGGGCGGATCGCGGTTGCGGGCGACAGCGCTGGCGGCAACTTAGCGGCGGCCATAGCACTCGCGGCGCGCGACATGGGTGGCCCCGGCTTGCGGGGCCAAGCCCTGATCTATCCCTGCCTGACCGACGACCTGAGCGCGCCATCCTTTGCCTACAACGTCGCGCCACCGGGTCTGACCACGCAGAGCATGGGCAACTACTGGGGCTGGTATTTGGGCGAGGGTGTGGTCTCCGACGACCCTTACGCGACGCCGTTGAAGGCGCAGAACCTGGCGAACCTGCCGCCGGCCATCATCCTGACGGCGGAGTATGATCCGCTCTACTGCGACGGCGTCGAGTATGCCGCGCGGCTGCGGGCCGCCAGCGTGCCGGTGACCTACCATTGCGCCGCCCGGCTGATCCACGGCTTCCTGCGCTGCCGCCTGACGGGCCAGCGCTCGGCAGCGGCGTTTGCGGCAATGACCGGCTTTCTGCGCGAGAGGTTTGCGATATGAGCGGCGACTTATCCCTGACCCGTCTGCCGGCGCGCGAGGCGGTGCAGTTGCTGGAAGTGGGCGAGGTCTCGCCGCTGGAGTTGATCGACGCGGCGCTCGCCCGGATCGAGCAAGTGGAGCCGCAGGTCAACGCCCTGCCGACCCTCTGCCCCGACCGCGCCCGCGAGCGCGCCAAGGCTCTGCCGCTGAAGCCCGACGGTGGCCGCGGCTGGCTCGCCGGGCTGCCGGTGGCGATCAAGGACCTGATGGATGTGCAGGGCGTGCGCACCACCTACGGCTCGCCGATCTACAAGGACCACGTGCCGGCCAAATCGCACCCGATGGTCGAGCGGCTGGAGGCGAACGGCGGCCTGGTGCTGGCCAAGTCGAACACGCCGGAATTCGGGGCGGGCGGCTCTACCTTCAACGAAGTCTTCGGGCGCACGCGCAACCCCTGGAACACGTCGCTGACCTGCGGCGGCTCCTCCGGCGGATCGGCGGTCGCGCTGGCGACGGGAGAGGTGTGGCTGGCGCACGGCTCCGACCATGGCGGCTCTTTGCGCAAGCCCGGCAGCTACTGCTCCGTCGTCGGCTTGCGGCCAAGCCCGGGGCGCGTGACCCGCGGCACCGTCGGCAACCTGTTCTCCCCCTCCTCGGTCGAGGGGCCTATGGCGCGGGATGTGCCGGATCTGGCGCTGTTCCTGGATGCGATCAGCGGCCGGGACAACCGCGACCCGCTGACCATCCACCCGCCCGCCGAAAGCTTTTTCGCAACGACCATGGCGGCTTTGGCCAAGGGCAGGATGGCAGCGCCGAAGCGGATCGGTTTCACCACCGACTACAGCGGCAGCGTGCCGGTCGCCAAGGCCGTCAAGTCGATTACCGAGGCGGCGGCCCGTCGCTTCGAGGATTTGGGCTGCGTGGTTGAGGAGGCGCACCCGGCGCTTGGCGATATCGACGAGGCGTTTCAGATCCTGCGCGCCCAATTCTTTGTCGTGAACCGCGAGCGCGAATTGGCGGAGCACCGCGATCTGATCAAAGCCGATATTATCTGGAACACAGAGAAGGGCTTCGCCCAGACGCCAACGCAATTGGCCTGGGCCGAACGCGAGCGGGCGAAGTTCTACGCGGGCGTGCTGGCATTTTTCGAGACCTACGACTTCCTCGCCTGCCCGGTGGTGAACGTGCCGCCGTTCGACGTGAACCTGCGCTTCGTCGATACGGTCGATGGCGTGAAGCTGGACAACTACATCGCCGGCTCGCTAACCACCTCGGCGATTTCGCTGACGGCGTGTCCGGCGATCAGCGTGCCCGCAGGCTTCGACGAGCACGGACGACCTATTGGCCTGCAACTGGTCGGCCCGCCGCAGGACGAGGCGGGGCTGCTGGCGGTCGCGGCGCTGTTCGAGCAGATGACCGGCCTCGCCAAGCTGCTGCCGATCGATCCGAAGCCCGGCGAGGTGCCGCCGATTTGACCGCCTTCACCGAACTGCCGGAGGCTGAGGCCACCGGGCGCATCGCCGAAATCTATGCGGAAATCCGACACTTCTACGGCGTCCCCTACGTCTCGTCGCTGCAACGGCATCTGGCGACCTTGCCCGGCGTGCTGGAGTGGGCCTGGGATGCTGTGCGGCCCGCCGTCGCCTGCGGCGTGCTGCCGGAGCGCGCCTGGGCCTTGGCGGAAGAAGTGAACCTGCCCCCGCTGCCGAAGCTCTCGCCAGCGGCCTTGCGGGTGCTGGGAGTCGATGCGGGCAGCCTGGAGACCGTGCGGACCGTCTGCGCGTCGTTCGAGACCGTCGCTCCGCTGAACATGGCCACCGGCGGCACGGTGCAGGCTTTGCTGCAAGGAGCGACCGCGACCGGCGAGGCGGCGGCTTCTGCGGGCGATTGGCGCCCGGCAAAGGCGTTTCCCAACCCACCGGCGACGCTGCCACTCGACGCGGTCAGCGACGATGTCCGCGCCGTGCTGCTGCAACTGGCGACCGACATGGATGGCGAGACCTTCGTCCCCGGCCTCTACCGCCAACTGGCGCACTGGCCGGCCTACCTGGCGCACGCAGCGACCGAACTCGGGCCGTTGTTCGAGAACGAGGTCGTCCGCCGCGAATGCCAAGCCGTGCGTGAGCGCATCGCTGGCGCGGTGCCGGAGTTCCTGGCGATCCTGCCGCCTCCGCCCCCGCCGCCCGCCGATGCTCCGGCCAACCACATCCTGGCCGCCATCGAGACTTACCAGGGCACCAGCCCGCAAATGATCTGCTTCGGCCGCCTGCTGCGCGAGGCGCTACCGCCACCCCTTTCACCCTAACATCGCCCCTCTTCACCCTGAGCCTGTCGAAGGGTCCTTTCAGAATAAAGCCGGCCACCCTTCGACAGGCTCAGGGTAAAAAAAACGGAAACCGAACCTAAGCATCAACAAAGGAAACGCCCTATGCCAGGACTTCTCGATGGCCACATCGCCCTGATCACCGGTGGCGGCAGCGGCATTGGCCGCGGCATCGCACTAGCCTATGCCGAGCAAGGTGCGACGGTGATTGCAGCCGACATCAACACCGCCGGCGCCGCTGAGACCGTCGCGATGATCGGCGGCAATGCCGCCAGAGCCGAACATCTCGACGTGACCGACCGCGCCTCCTGCGATGCGCTCGCGCAAAAGGTGCGGGCGGAGGTCGGCGATCTCTCCATCCTGGTCAACAACGCCGGCATCGTCCGCCGCGCGACCTTGGCTGAGGCCGAAAATCCGCTGGGCGATTGGGACGACACCCTCGGCATCAACGTCAACGGCGTCTTCAACAGCACCTACGCCTTTCTCGACCAGTTGAAGGCGACCCGTGGCCGGATCATCTCCATCGGCTCGATCCAGAGTTTCGTGCACACGCCGAACTGCGTCGCCTATACGATGTCAAAGCATGCGGTGAAGGGCTTTACGGTCGCGCTGGCCAACGAGCTTGGCCCCCACGGCGTCCGGGTCAACGCCATCGGCCCCGGCGTCATCCGCACCCCAATCAACGAGCAGGGTATCATGCAAAACCCCGAGCGGTTGGCAGCAGTGATCAAACACATTCCCATGGGCCGCTATGGCACGCCGGAGGATATCGCGGGTCCCGCCGTGTTCCTGGCAAGCGACCTCTCGCAGTACGTCACCGGCCACACCCTGGTCTCCGACGGCGGCTACCTGACGATGTGAAGCGCCTTTGCAGGATCGCTCGCCGCAGAGGGTTGGCGTGCGGCATTCGGGCCGCTAGGCTGACAAGCAAACGGTCGCTGCGCTGAGACGGCTGTCAATGACAACAATACAGGCGAGGACATGCCGAAAGCCGACCTGATCGCCGGCACATTGCTGATGGCAAGCGGTTTGCTGTTGCTGTTTGTTATCATTCCAGACCAGACCGTGCAGAACACCGGCGCTGCCATACCGCCGGCGCTGCTGCCGCAAATCTGCGCGGTGGGCATAACGGTGCTGGCGGCGATCCTCACCCTGAACGCGATCCGCGGGACCGCGGAGGAAGCGCCGGCGCCGAAGCCCTCAGAATGGCGGGCGATGGCAGCTATCGTCGTGATCGTCCTGGCCGGCACCGTCTTGTTCGAGTACGTCCATCCAGCGGTCGCCGGCGCGTTTGTGGTGTTGGCGACCATGCTCTACATGGGCGAGCGGCGATGGTATCTGCTGGCCGGTTTACCCGCCGGCTTGGTGTTGGGCGTCTACCTGCTGTTTTACGAAGTGCTGGGGACGGCGATCCTATGATTGATGGCCTCGTCGGCGGCTTCGGTGCCGCGCTCACCGCCTACAACATCTTCTTCATCTTCATCGGCGTCGCCATCGGCTATCTGGTCGGCGCGCTGCCGGGATTGGGCAAGGGCACGGCCACCGCCGTTGCGATCCCGATTACCTTCTATATCGAGCCGTTGGCCGCCATCGCTTTTCTGGTCGGCATCTCCAAAGGCTCGACCGCAGGCAGCGCCGTCTCCGCCATCCTGATGAACACGCCGGGCGAGCCGTCATCGGCGCCGACGGCTCTGGCCGGTTATCCGTTGGCGAGAGCCGGCAAGGCACAGAAGGCGCTGAAAATGGGCCTCTATGCCAGCGTCATTGGCGATTTCGTCTCCACCTGCGCGCTGATCCTGATGGCGCAGACGCTGGCCGACTACGCGCTGGCTATCGGGCCAATCGAGTTGGTGGCGATCCTGGCGTTCTCGCTGACCTTCATCGCGGCGCTTTCCGGCAAGTCCCTGGTCAAGGGCATGATCGCCGGCCTGTTTGGCGTTCTGTCCTCCACGGTGGGACTGGAGATCGAAACCTCGACCGAGCGCCTGATCTTTGGCCAGTTCGAGCTTTACGACGGCCTGCCGCTGATCCCCGTCGCCATCGGCATGCTGGCTCTGTCGGAGATGATGGTGCAGATCGGCAACCGCCGCCGGTTGGAGGCGGAGACCGACCTGCTGCGCGGCTCCGGCAAACCGGAAGACGCCTATGTCACCTGGGAGGACTGGAAAAAATCCGCTGTCGCCATTATCCGCGGCACCGGCGTCGGCATCTTCATCGGCATCCTGCCGGGCCTAGGCGCGAGCACCGGCTCCTTCCTCTCCTACGGCATGGCCCGGCGCGCTGCGAAGGACCCGGATAGCTTCGAGCGCGACGGCGCGATTGAGGGCGTCGCCGCGACGGAAAGCGCCGACAATGCCGTCGTCCCGGCCAGCTTCGTGCCGCTGTTCGCGCTCGGCATTCCCGGCAGCGTCATAGCGGCCATCCTGATCGGCGCATTCATCATTCAGGGCGTAACGCCTGGCCCGCTGATGTTTATCGAGCAGGCGGAGCTGATGCAGGGCATCTATGCCTCGATGCTGGCGGCCTCGCTGATCCTGCTGGGCATCGGCTATTTCGGCCAGAACCTGTTCGCCCGCGTGATCAAGCTCAGTCCCAGCCTGGTGCTGTCGACCGTCGTCTTCCTTTGTAGTCTGGGTTCTTACTTGCAAGGCGGCGGCATGTTCGGTCTTTACATCATGTTAATCTTTGCAGTTATCGGCTTCTTCGCGCGCAAATACGATTTCAGCTTCGTCACCTTCCTGATCGGGTTTGTCGTTGGCGACGGTTTCGAACTGGCGTTGCGCCAATCCATCGGTCTGCTGAAAGGCACGCCGGAGGCTATTTGGGATCATCCCATCGCCCTGGCCTTCTGGGCGTTGACGATCATCGGCGTCCTACTGTTTCTGCGTCGCAAGAAAGTTTCAACCGAGCCGGCCAGCCAGGCCGCAGAATAGGGAGAAAAGACCCATGCAATTCCTCAAGTCACTAGGCTTTGCCGCCGTTGCGGCGGCCAGTATCGCGCTCGCGGCGCTGCCGGCGCAGGCGGAATGGCCGGACGGCCCGATCACCATGCTGATCGGCTACAAGGCCGGCGGCGGCACCGACACCAAAGGCCGCGTGCTGGCCAAGCAACTCGGCGAAGAGTTGGGCGTGCCTGTCAAAGTCATCAACCGCCCGGGCGGCGGCCAGGCTACGGCGCTGTTGTGGTTCAAGGAACAGCCGGCGGATGGCTCGATCTTCTTTTTCGGCGCGATCACCGGCCTGACCCTGAATCCGCACCTCAATCCCAGCCTGGATTTCCGCTACACCGACTATGACTATTGCTGCACGGTGACGGAGTTCCAACCGGCTATGGTTGCACCGGCCAGCGCGCCGTTCGAGGACTGGGCGGGGTTCATCGCCTATGCCAAGGCCAATCCCGGCGTCAAGTATGCGGCTCTCAGCCCCTACGCCCGCATCCTGATGCAGTTGATCGCGGAGAAGGACGGCCTGGACGTCAACTATATCCCGACCAAAGGCGGCGCCGGCATGGTGCAACTCATCCTCGGCAATCAGGTAGACCTCGCCTATTCCGGCGGTATCCACTCGCGCTATCCCGGCAAGTTCAAGACTCTGGCCGTGGTAACGACCAAGCGCCAGCCGCAGTATCCCGATGTGCCGACCCTGGCGGACCTGGGCTACCAAGGCGCCGCCGATGCGCCGACCGTCATCGCCTTCCCGAAAGGCACCGACCCGGCCATCATCGCCAAGCTCGACGCCGCGGTCGAGAAAGCCGTGCAGACCAAGGACATGAAGGACATCTCTGCAAAGATCATGATGCCCATCAGCTATGTCGGTCTTGAGAACATCGATGCCTTGGTCGAAGAGTCGAACGCTACGCTGGAAAAGATGGTGAAGGACAGCGGCTACGAACCGCCGAAATCCAACTAGCAACCGCGCAGTTACCGCGCCTCGGTCCTGCTGGGCCGGGGCGTTTTCTGTAGGATGACGGAGACAGCACTGATGTTCCAACCCCTCGCCGGCAAACGCGTGATCGAGACCACCCAGGTTTTGGCCGGGCCCTATTGCACCTATCAGTTGGCGTTGATGGGCGCCGAGGTGATTAAGATCGAGAAACCGGGGCAGGGCGATTGGACCCGGCAGGGCGGCAGTGACGCGGATCTGGAGGCCGCCGGCCTGCCGCTCTCCTTCGTTACGCAAAATGCCGGCAAGAAATCGGTGACGCTGGACCTGAAGACGCCGCAAGGCCTCGCCGTGCTGAAGCATCTGGTGCAGGACTCGGACATCTTCGTCGAGAATTTCAGCCCCGGCACTGCCGCCCGCCTCGGCATCGGCTACGAGGACTTGTCGGCGGTCAATCCGCGGCTGATCTATGCCTCGCTCAGCGCTTACGGCCAGGACGGACCCATCGGCCACCGCCCGGCCTACGACCACATCATTCAGGGCATGGTCGGCATCATGCACACCACCGGCACGCCGGAGACGGTGCCGCTCAAGGTCGGCAGCCCATATGTCGACTACGCCAGCGGCCTGATGGGCGCATTCGCGGTGCTGGCCGCACTGCTGGAGCGGGAGCGCACCCGCAAGGGGCAGCGGGTCGATGTCGCCATGTTGGATAGCGCGATGCTGCTGATGGCTTCGCTCGCCGTATCCACATTGGCCACCGGTAAGCCGCCACCGCCGACCGGCAACGAGGCGTTCAGCGGTTCGCCTTCCTCAGGCACCTATAAGACGAACGACGGCCTGTTGAGCCTGGCGTCCAATAACCAGCCGCAATTCGCCCGCCTCTGCAAAGCCATCGGCCTGGAACGTTTGTTGAGCGACCCGCGGTTCGCGCCGGGCGACCCGCGCAAGCAGAACCAGGCAGCGCTGCGGGAAGAGTTCGCGGCGGTGTTCGCCACCAAATCGGCGGATGCGTGGGAGGCGATCCTGGACGAGGCGCGCGTGCCTGCCGTCCGCGTCCGCCGCCTGGACGAGGCGCTAAACGAACCGCAACTCGCCGCCCGCGGGCTGATGCGGCCGGTCGCTTTGCCGTCGGTCGACCGGGAAGTGGCCATCCCGACGCTGGGTTTCAAAGCCAACGGCGACGTCACCGCCGCCCAAAGCCCGCCGCCGACCTTGGGCCAGCACACCGACGAGGTGCTGGGCGCGCTGGGGCTGGACGTAGCGCGATTGCGGGTGGAGGGGGTGGTCTAGCGATACGCTGCCGCAGCGCTACTTCGACTGCAGCGGCGGTAGGTCGATCATCTGGTCGCCCATTTTGCGCATCTCAGAGTAACTGAGGCCATGCCAACTTTCGCCGGGTCGCACGATGACCGAAATCGGGTCCTCGGGCCGTGTCGTTCCGATGACTTTCGGCGTCAACTCGATCAGCACATAGTTCTTGTAGAGCTTGATCTTCGCCTTAATTTTGATCTCTACCCGGTCGAACGTGACGTTACGGAAGGAGTCGCCAAAGCCGACTGTAATGCCATCTGGCGTGACTACCGACGGCGGGTCCTCGGCGCTGGCGGTGGCGACCCAGTTGGACGGCAACGGTCCTCCATTGTCGGTGGCGACGAAAAAGAGATTAACCGGCCCCGCGCCTGCTATCGGAATATCGCCAGGCGGATTGCCACAACGAACCGGACCGCCGGCGGGGAAAGGAGGCCCTCCCGCACAACCCAGGTTCGCCGGCGCGCCCAGCGGGTTTACTGTGACACTCGGAGCGTTTGCGCCGATCCCGTTCAACACGTAGCTGAACGAGCCGGCGGTGGCGCCGAGCGCTATGTTAAACGCCTGACACCGGAACCGAACCTGTGCTCGGCCCGGCGGGAACAGCACCCGGCGCGGGCAATTCATGTTCATGACGATGCGTTTTTGCGTCGGCCCAAAAACCGGTAGTTGGATGACGTGGTCTTCGACTTCCCCGGCCGAGAACTGGCCGCCGCCATCCCAATCTGTCGCCGCGACCGCCTCTCGGCTGACCAGCAGACGCAGCCATGCGCCATCCGGCAAGCGGTTGCCGAAGCCGAACAGGAACGGCGGCAGCGCCACCGGTGTGCTTTGGCCGGCCGTAAGCTGAACGGGAAAGTTCTTCACCACCCATTCCGGCACGCCAGGGCTGGTGACACCACCCCACGCGCCGTCCAAGTTCATGTCGATGATGGCGTTGACGAAGAAATTTCCGCCGCCGCTGCCGGGCGGTGCCGTCAGGTTGACGGTTAGCGCTGCCGGTGGCGGAATTGACACTAGGACGAGAACGAAGTCGACCAGCCCGTCGTCGCGGTCAGTGTTAGAGGGGTTCAGGTTCGGCTGACCGTCGGGATCCGCCGGGTCGTTGGCATCCGCCTCGGCGCTGGCCCCGGGGCCAAAGCGCGCTTGGTCGGTATTGAGCGTTACCGCGCCACCGCTCGTCGACAAGGTCGGGAACGCGCCAGTCTGCGCGAAGGGACCGGGATACCCTGTCGCTCCTCCATCCGGTGCATCACCATAGTCACCGGTCTGCGCCCGAGTCCCGGGCACGCCAACCCCGACACAGGCGGTAATCAGACCAGCCGCTGCCATTAGGATTATTGAATTTCGTGAGAGTTCTTGCAACATCGCAAACCTCCTAGATTTGTTGACGCTGCGACATAATATCACAAAGTATGGTAAAACTCAAATTCCAATGGGGAACGCCGCAGATTATCTTGTGCGACGAGCGCGGCTAAAAGGTGAGAAGCTAATGGAGCGAGGCTACTCGGTCGCTTTCAATTTGGCCGACACAATCCTATCTGGGTCGTTGACCGAGCCGTTCGACGCGGATGAGCCTTTCTTGATCTGATCGACGTGCTCCATGCCATCGCTGACTTGGCCCCAGATGGTGTATTGCCCATCCAGATGCGGCGAGCGGGCGAACATGATGAAAAACTGGCTGTCGCCGCTGTCTGGGCTCTGCGACCGCGCCATGCCCAGGGTACCGCGCTCGAACGGGGCATCGCTGAATTCTGCCTTCAGATTTTGGCCGGAACCGCCGGTACCAGTACCTTTCGGACAACCTGTTTGCGCCATGAAGCCGTCGATAACGCGATGAAATTTCAGACCATCGTAGAAACCGCTCTCGACCAGTTCCTTGATCCGGGCGCAATGGTTCGGCGCCAGATCCGGGCGCATCTCGATGGTGACGTTCCCGGTTTTCAGTTCCAGGATCAGGGTATCGCTCATGCAGGTGTCTCCGTCTCGGTCAAGGCTAGGTTAAGGTAGCCGCACCCTAGCCGCAGCGCCGCCGCATCACAACCGCGGCACGATCCCGCTCGCAAACCGCCGCATCTGCCCCATTTGCGTCGCAGCGCTGGGGCGGCACCCACCCAAACGAAATCGTTTTGGTGGGGGAAGCCGCTTTGGATTCATAGAGTTAGAGCACTCTTGCCCGGCCCAAAGGATCGGCGAGTGCTCTATCGCCCCGATTGCGCAGCACCACCCGCTGAAACCCTGTGTGCGGATAGCTTCCAGGCTGCTACCAGCCCTGCAATACTGCCCCGATCGCCCGCGCTAAAGCGGCCTGGCTTGGCTCCACCACCGGCAGGCCCGTTGCATCCGCCAGCGGGTCCCGCTGATCGGCCATGCCGGCGCAACCCAGGATCAGCACGTCGGCGCCGTCCTCGTCGCGCAGGCGCTTGCCGGCATCGATCATTGCGGCGCGGGTGCGCTTGGCATCGGCCAGTTCCGGCACGCCCAGGCCGATGGAGCGGCTGGCGGCGTAGCGCTCGCCCAGCCCATAGGCCCGAACCGTCCGCCGCTGCCGCGCCACCGAACTGGGCAGGATCGCCACAACGCCAAAGCGCTCGCCCAGGCTGAGGGCTGCGGCCATGCCGGCCTCGGCAATACCGAAGACCGGGCGGCCGGTGCGCTCCCGCAGCGAATGCACGCCGGGGTCGGAGAAGCAGGCGATGACATAGGCGTCTGCCGCCTCCCGCTGGCAGATGGCGTGCAGGTGCGGGATGACGCTGTCGCTATCGGCTTGAGACTGGATGCCGGGCGGGCCATCGGCATTGGTGAGGCAATCGACCCGCGGCCCTCCTGACAGTCGAAAGGGCGCGGCGGCGCGGTCGATAGCGGCGGTGCAGGTCTCGGTCGCGTTTGGATTGATCACCAGGATGCGGGACATTCGGCGGCTTTCCATCGAAGTTTAAACTCATCGCCAGCATGGCATATTTCCACGGAGACCGCCCGGAATATTGCGGCTGCTCGCGCCACACTTCCGCGACGCGCTGGAATCGTTCAGGCTGCGCCGATCATCCCACAAAGTGTGAGGTTCCGGGTGTCGCCAGACTGGAAAAAGCGTGAGAAACCTCGCCTCGTCGTCCGCAATGCTCTGTTGAGCGACGTCGATGGCATCGTCGCTCTCAGCCGAAAAATTTACCAGGGCGACATGGCGACGACGCCGGAATGCGTGCGCGGCAACATCAATATTTTCACGGAAGGCCAGTTCGTTGTCGAACTGGGCGACCAAATCGTCGGCCACGCCGCGACCTTCGTCATCAGCGGCGATATCGCATTGAAGCCGCACACATGGATGGAGATCACCGGCAACGGTTTCGCCTCGCGCCACGACCCGGACGGCGACTACCTTTATGGCATGGAGGTCGCCGTCGATCCCGATACCCGCCGCCAGCGCATCGGCCAGCGCCTGTACAACGCCCGGCGCGAACTGTGCGAATACCTGCAGTTGAAGGGCGTGGTCTTCGGTGGCCGCCTGCCGGGCTATGGCCGGGTGCGGTCACGCGTGGGCTCGGTCGAGGAGTATCTGAGCCTGGTGCTGGAGAAGAAAATCCGCGATCAGGTGCTGAACTTCCAGCTCTCCAACGGCTTCGAGTTGATCGGCACGCTGAAAGACTATCTGCCCGACGACCGGCAATCGGGTGGATTCGCCAGTCACATGCTGTGGCGCAACCCGCTGGTGACAGAGGCGGAGCAAGCCCGTTCCGCTCAGCCGATGGGCCGCTTGCCGGAAAGCGTGCGCGTCGCGACGGTGCAGTTCCAGATGCGGCCGATTTCCGATGTGGCCGCGTTCGAGAGTCATGTGGCCTATTTCGTCGATGTCGCCAGCGACTACCGCAGCGACTTCGTCGTCTTTCCGGAACTGTTCACCCTGCAACTGCTGGCGGCGGAGCCGGCGCCGCTCGGGCCGCTGGAGGGCGTCGCCAAGGTCGCGCAATATACCGAGCGTTACCGCGAGTTCATGAGTGGGCTGGCCGTGCGCTACAACGTCAACATCATCGGCGGCAGCCACCCGACGCTTCAGGCCGATGATAGCATCCGTAACACCGGCTATGTCTTCCTGCGCGATGGTGGCGTCTTTACGCAGGACAAGCTGCACCCAACGCCGGCGGAGCGTTACTGGTGGAACATCAAGGGCGGCGAACGGCTGGAGGCCATCGCCACCGATTGCGGCCCGATTGGCGTCGTCGTCTGCTACGACTGCCAGTTTCCGGAGGTCTCGCGCAATCTGGTCGACCAGGGGGCGCTGATCCTGTTCGTGCCGTTCTCCTCCGACGAGCGCCGCGGCTACCTGCGCGTGCGCTATTGCTGCCAGGCAAGGGCCGTGGAAAACCAGTGCTACGTCGTCATGTCCGGCATTGTCGGCAATCTGCCGAACGTGGAGAACATGGACATCCACTATGCCGAAAGCTGCGTGCTGACACCCTGCGACTTCCCCTTCGCCCGCGACGGCGTTGCGGCGGATAGCGGCGCGAATACGGAGATGATCGCGTTTGCCGACCTGCGCTTCGCCGACCTGTTCGTGTCCCGCAACCAGGGCACGGTGCAGCAGCTAAAGGACCGCCGCTTCGACCTCTACCGCAACGCCTGGCCAGGGCTGCGGCCCAGAACTGGCAGCTAAAAATTATCGTTATATTGACGTCCCGCGGCCCCCGCGCGACCATGGTGGAAATCCACACGCCATAGTCCTGAGGAAACCCGCCCATGTCCAAACTAGCCGGCAAGACCGCCATCATCACCGGTGCGGCCCGCGGTATCGGCGCCGCCGCCGCCCGCCTGTTCGCGGCGGAGGGCGCGAACGTCATGCTGGCCGACGTGCTGGCCAAGCCATTGGATGCGCTTGCCGCCGAGATCGGCAGCCAGGCCGCTGTCTGTCCGACCGATGTTACCGACGAGGCGGCAGTCAAAAACCTGGTCGGCCAGGCACAGGCGAAGTTCGGCAGCGTCGATATCGCGCTGCTCAACGCCGGCATCGAGGGCAAGCTTTCGCCGATTACCGAGTATGACCCTGCGATGTTCGACAAGGTCATTGCCGTCAACGTGCGCGGCGTCTGGCTCGGCCTGAAATACGTGATGCGGGCGATGGAGCAAAACGGCGGGTCCATCGTTGTAACGGCCTCCACCGCAGGCATTCGCGCCATCCCGGACATGTCCGCCTACATCGCGTCGAAGCACGCAGCGATCGGGCTGATGCGCTCTGCGGCGATTGAGGGCTCAGCCAACAACATCCGCGTCAACTCGGTCAATCCGTCCCCCATCGACACACCGATGATGGCCTCGCTGGAGGATATGCACGGTGTGCAGCGCCAGAACGACCAGCCGCTGGCCGGTGCGACGCCGCTGAGGCGTTATGGCAAGCCGGAGGAAGTGGCAAAGCTGATGCTGTTCCTTGCCTCCGACGACAGCAGCTTCTGCACAGGCGGCGTCTACATGGTCGACGGCGGCGTCTCCGCCGGCCGGCGTTGAAGGAGAATTTCACCCATGCTGCCAGACCCTTCCGGCAAGGCGCTCCGCCCGGAAAGCGAGTTGACGCCCGGCTTCGAGTTTACGCCCTGGCGCCTGTCAGTCGACCGCGACCAGCAGGCGCAGAAGCTGCAATGTTGCGGCATCGACCCTGCCATCTGGGGCGACATCGTCGATCCCGGTATCTTTGCGACGCTGACCATCAAGATCGTCAACCGCGAGGGATTTTCGATCAACGGCAGTGTTCACATGATCCAGACCTACAAGGTCCGCTCGCAAATCCGCCTGGGCGAGGAGGTGGAAATGCGCGGGCGTATCACGGGTATCGAGCCGGCGCCGCGCGGCTCCCTGTTCAAAGCGCAATACGAGCTGATCCGCGATGACGGCTCGATTGCGATGGAGTTGGGCCGCGTCAGCGTCCGCACCGACCCGAACGCGGAACGGACGGGGCCAGGCTCTGGCGGCAGGTCGCCAGCGGATAGTCCGGATGCGCCGGCCATGGGCCTGCCGGTGATCGGCGAGAAACAGATGACGCCGGAGGGTGTCGGCAATTTCTCGGACGAAAAGATCAACCGTATCCACGACGACCCGGAAATCGCCCGCCAGTTCGGCTACCGCGCGCCCATCGCCGCCGGCATCATGGGCTCGCACATCATGATGGAGCCGCTGGTCCGCGAGGGCGGCGGTCCGCCAAAACAGTTGGAGATGGAGGTTCGCTTCCGCCGCCCGATGTTCTGGGACGAGTTGTTGACCATCCACGGCGAGCATACCAACGGCCACCTCTCCCGCATCGCCCTGATGAAGCCGGAAGGCAAGCCGGCCTGTTTCGGGTTGGTCAGCAGCGTTTCGTACTAACTTCCATAACCGGCGTCATTGCGAGGAGCGCAGCGACGCGGCAACCCATCTAAGGTTGAGGCAAATCGATGCTTAGGTGGGTTGCCGCGCCGGCCCTCCGGGCCGCCTCGCAATGACCCCGACAATTGAATGCAAAAGGAAACTCCACCCATGAACAGACTAGACGGCAAAACCGCCCTGATCTCCGGTGCCTCCCGCGGCATTGGTGCGAAGACGGCGGAACTGATGGTGGCCGCTGGCGCTAACGTCATCGTTGCCGACGTGCTCGACGATGTCGGGCAGGAGACGGCCAAGCGTCTCGGTGACGCCGCGGTTTACATACACCTGGACGTGACCAAGGAGGCCGACTGGCGCGCCGCGGTCGATCTGGCGGAGACCCGGTTCGGCGGGCTGGACGTGCTCTGCAACAATGCCGGCATCTTCACCGGCCTCGGCATTGACGAGGCGACGCTGGACGACTGGCACCGCTTGGTCTCCGTCAACATGACCGGCGTCTTTCTGGGCACCAAGCTTTGCGCCGATGCGCTGGCAGCGCGCGGCGCCGACAGCGCCCATGGCTCGTCAATCGTCAACACGTCGTCGATTGCCGGCCTGGTCGGCTCCCAGCTCGACCCGCTCTATTCCATGACCAAGGGTGGCGTCGCGCTGTTTACCAAGTCGTCTGCGCTGTTCTTCAGCCGCAAGGGCCAGCGCATCCGGGTCAACTCGATCCATCCGGGCGTGATCGACACCGATATGGGCGCACAGACCTTCGTCTCGCGCGCGCAGAAGCAGGGTATGAATGACCCGGCGGCAGCGAAAGAATTCTCCGCCAAGATGCACCCGATCGGCCGCCTCGGCGTCGCGGAGGACATCGCCAAAGGCATCCTATTCCTCGCCAGCGACGATTCGGGCTTCATGACCGGGTCCGGGTTGGTGGTCGATGGCGGTATCACCGCCCAATAGACCTCCGGGGATAGATCAAGGAACCATCAGCCGTTATAGAAGGGTCGTCCCCAGTCGCGCAGCCATAGGCGCACCAGCAAGCGCTTGCGGTCCGGCTCCGGCCAATCCTGAAAACCCGTGCGGCGGTGGCCGAGCAGGCGGTTGTTGACCAGTTGGATTTGGCCCGGCTCGAAATGAAAGGTCAGCGACTGGCCCGGCGCGCGCATGGTCTCCTCCAGCGCTTCCAGTGCCGCGCTGCCCGCCGCATCGATCTCCTCGCCGGCCAGCGGATAGCCGTTCTTCACCTGGAAGCGGGAGAGGCGGGCCAGCAGCCGCCCGTCCGGCGCTTCGAAGCAGGGATGCCAGAGGTACTGGATATCGTCCGGCGCATGTTCCCGCTGGCGGTCGAAACAGAACGGCTGATACAGCCTGGTGTACCGGTCCACAGTTATGAGACATGTGATTGGGCTTAAGCGGCAAGTTGGG
>CAXBDI010000056.1:0-23828 GCA_963974445.1 uncultured Alphaproteobacteria bacterium | reverse complement strand
CCCGCCGCTCGGCTGCCAGTTCGGCATCGGATAGAGGGCATGGAGGGACGGCTGGTCCTCGGCATGCGCGATGCGGAAGGCGCCGCGCATCGCCGATTGCGGCAGCCCGGCGGCCTGTGCCACCGCCGTGATGGCCCGCACCACCGGCATCGGCGCGCTGCCGAGGTGCTGCATCAATTCCTCGTCGGCCAGCCGCACCTGACCGACCTGAACCAATGCCAACATGCGGTTGCCACCGCTCAAGGCCTGAATTTCCGCTATATCCGAAGGCTGCAATGGTGGTGCTGCCTTGCCAGCCGGGATGGCCTTCCCTAGCCGGCCAAGCGCCAGCTGTCCGTAAAAAGTAAAGGGATATTTAGCCGCAATCTCCAGCCATTCCCTTTCGGCGCCCGAGCGCCCACGCCGCGCCTCGGCCCGCGCCGCCCAAAAAGCGCCCGCAGACGCGTTCCATTCGCCCGCGTGCTCCGACTTGGAGTGCAGGCCGAAATGCTTCGCCGCCTGCTGGTAGCGCTTCAGGCGGAATGCCGCCAGACCGGCGACCCAATCGGGCATGGAAGTCTTGTCGCGCGACCGCTCCGCCGCCTGGGCCGCCAAACGCAGCGCCGTCGTGCTCTTGCCCATAGCGAGCCAGCCTAGCGCCGCCTGCGCCCGCAGCCGGTCCGCCTGCTCATCCGGCAAGCCGCTCTGGTCGATCATCCGGCTGGCGATGCTCAAATGGCTGCGGGCGATGCGCCAGCGAATGTCCTGGGCCGCGCGCCGACGCCAGGTTGGCGTTTTCTGCGGTTCCGATCCGACCTCGCCCAATAAATACCGCAGGTGCTCGCGCCCAAAGTCCGGCAAGGTCAACGGCTCCGCCCCATTCGGCCGCCGGCGAGAGGCCAGACTGTAGGCGCGATAGGCGCTGGGATGGTCGGCATAGCGCTTCAGCCAATCCGCCAATTCCGCATGGCTGGCCCGATAGCCGACCGGATGCAAGTAGCGCTGAAACTGCACGTGGCCTATCAGCAAGGGGGAACGCAGTTGCGCAATCTGCCGGTCTGCACTCCGCCACGCACCTTTAGCTTGCAGAGCGAATATCTGGCGGTAGCGCTCCGCATCCGAATCGGTTAACGGTTTCGGCAGACTGGTGATAGCGGTCGGCGCCGCGCCACGCTCTGCATACGCAGACGCTTGCGGCGATGTCTCTGGCCGCGGTTTCGGCACAGGACCGGCCTGGCACGCGGTGACCGACATGACCATGCCGAGACCGACGAACATGAGGCGTCGTGCTATCGAAACGACAGGAATTGCGAGGGCAGATGCGAACACGATGGGTGCGATTGCCTGTTGTAAAGGGCCTGACTCAACTGCGACGAGCAGCGGAATACAGCATCATCCTAACCTTTGGGTAGTGTTTTGTCAGCGCGACGGTAAGTCCAGCCGATTCTGCAATGCCAACAAGTCGCGCCAGGTCTCGCGTTTCTGTGCCGGCGAACGCAGCAGATAGGCCGGGTGGAAGGTCGCGAGCGCCGGGATCGGCGGCAAGCCTTCGCCGACCGGATACTCGAACCAGCGACCGCGCAGGCGCATGATCCCCTCGGTCCGCTCCAGCATCGTCTTGGCCGCCGCACCGCCGACCAGCAACAGTACACGCGGTTGCACGATGGCGATCTGGCGGCGCAAGAACGGCAGGCAGGCTTGGATTTCCGCCGGCGTCGGCGTGCGGTTGCCCGGCGGCCGCCAATACAGGGCGTTGGTGATATAGGCGTCGGCCCGCTTGCGGCCGATAGCGGCCAGCATCAGGTCCAAAAGCTGACCGGACGCGCCGACGAATGGCTCGCCCTGGCGGTCTTCCTCCGCACCCGGCGCCTCGCCGACGATCATCAGTTCCGCGTCAGCAGGGCCAGTGCCGAACACCGTGTTCGTCGCGGTCGCTTTCAGGGCACAGCCCTCGAACGCATCCAACCGCGCGCGTAGCGACTGCAGGTCGCCGATTGCAGCGAGTTCCTTTTCCAACGCCGCCCCCACAATTCCGGGGGCCGTTGGCGCAGCCGATGGCCGCGGCGCGGGCTTCGGGTTTGGCCCCGACGCGGCGACGGGCTCCGCTGTCGGTTTTGCGGCAGGCGCCGCAGCGGCGGCCGCCGGCGTCGCGAAGCGGTTCCACGGTGTCTCCGCAATCGCTTCGTCGACACCGATATCCGCATACCATTGCAATGTGGCCAACCAGGGGTTCATTTGCTTACAATCATGACGTGTGGCGCAGCCGGGTGCCGCAACATATCATCCAAAGGTACGCCCCTGGCCTGCTATGCTGCGGGTGGCTATGCTAATCCATTCAACCGCGAACGTACAAACACACGCTAAGGACAAGGGGTCTCATGGAACGCGAAAGCATGGAAGTTGACGTTGTGATCGTCGGCGCCGGCCCGGCCGGGCTGGCCGCGGCTATCCGCCTGCGCCAACTGGCGGAGGAGCGCGGCGAAGAGATCGCGGTTGTCGTGCTGGAGAAAGGCTCCGAGGTCGGGGCGCACATATTGTCCGGGGCCGTGCTGGACCCGCGTTCGCTGAACGAGTTGCTGCCGGATTGGTCCGACCGCGGCGCGCCGCTGAATCAGCCGGTGAAGCGCGACAAGTTTATGTTCCTGACGGAGAACGCCTCGCTGCCCTGGCCAGAGTTCTTGATGCCGCCCGCCATGAAAAACCACGGCAACTACGTCATTTCGCTCGGCAATCTGTGCCGCTGGCTGGGCGAGCAGGCGGAGGCGATGGGCGTCGAAGTCTTCCCGGGGTTTGCGGCTGCGGAAATCCTTTACGACGACCAGGATCGTGTCGTCGGCGTCGCCACCGGCGACATGGGCGTCGGCAAGGACGGCGAGAAAAAAGACAATTTCGAGCCAGGTATGGAGTTGCGGGCGAAGTACACTGTCTTCGCCGAAGGGTGCCGCGGCTCGCTCGGCCGGCAGTTGATGACCAAATACGGCCTGCGGGAGGGCATACAGCCGCAGACCTACGGAATCGGTATCAAGGAGTTGTGGCAAGTCGATCCGGAAAAGCACGAGCCGGGCCTGGTCATGCACACCGCAGGCTGGCCGATGAAGCCGGATACCTATGGCGGTTCGTTCCTCTATCACGCCGAGGACAATCAGGTCGCCTGCGGCTTTGTCGTCGGCCTCGACTACAAAAACCCCTATCTCTCACCGTTCGACGAGTTTCAGCGCTGGAAGGCGCACAGCTCCATCCGCCCCACCTTTGAGGGCGGCAAGCGCATCGCCTATGGCTCCCGCGCATTGAACGAAGGCGGCCTGCAATCGCTGCCGAAGCTGGTGTTCCCCGGCGGCGTCATGGTCGGTTGCGAGGCGGGCTTCCTGAACACGCCGCGTATCAAAGGCAGCCATGCCGCCATGAAAACCGGCATGCTGGCCGCGGAATCGATCTTCGAAGCGGTCGCCAAGGACGAGCCCTATGGCGTGCTGGAGGACTATCCGGCCGCGTTCGAAGCCAGTTGGCTCCATGACGAACTCTACCGCGCCCGCAACGTGCGTCCGGCCTTCAAGTGGGGGCTGTTCGGCGGCACGCTCTATGCCGGCGTCGATCAGTTGATCTTCCGCGGCAAGGCGCCCTGGACGCTGAAACACCACGGCGCCGACCACGAGGCCCTCATCGATAAGTCGAAAGCCAAACCGATCGACTACCCAAAGCCGGATGGCGTCATCACATTCGACAAACCGTCCAGCGTCTATCTGTCGAATACCAACCATGGGGAAGACCAGCCGGTTCACCTGACGCTAAAGGATGACAGTGTACCGGTACGGATCAACCTGCCGCGCTATGACGCGCCGGAACAGCGCTATTGCCCGGCAGGCGTTTATGAGATCGTGGACGAGGATGGCTCGGGACCCCGTTTGCAAATCAACGCGCAGAACTGCGTGCACTGCAAAAGCTGCGATATCAAAGACCCGACCCAGAACATCGTATGGGTCACGCCGGAGGGCGGCGACGGTCCCAACTATCCGAACATGTAACCGAGCCCGCATTTTCAACCTTGGGCTAGGAGGCTGACAAAAATGACGAAAGCATGGATCGGTCTGGCAGTCGCTCTGGCGACGATGGCGATCGCCGGCGCGGCCCATGCCTCGACAGAGCCTCTGGTCTCGCGCCAGCAGGCACTGGCCATCGCCCGGCCGACTTGGGGACAGTCCGCGGCGGGGCAGTATCTGGCGGGTCAGTTGGCGCAACACGAGCGCGACTACGCCATTGCTGCGGACTACCTGGAAGGCGCCTTGAGCTGGAACCCGAACGATTTAGATTTGCGCCAGCGGGTTTTTTTGCTGATGCTGGCGGAGGGCCGGATCGACGACGCGCTGCCGCACGCCTACCCGCTCTACCGCAACGACCCGACGGAGATGCTGCCGGTCATCGCCCAAGCCGTCGCCGCGATGCGCGACGACGATTTCGGCAGGGCGCTGGAGTATTTTGGCGCACTGGATAGCGCCGGGTTTGCCGGACTGGTGCGGACATTGGGCCAGGCCTGGGCGGCCGTGGGCCAGGGCGACCTGGCGGCGGCGCGGGCGGTGATCGGCTTCAGCGACGAGCAGCCGCTGTGGTTGACGATGTTGAAAATCCACACGGCGTTGATCGAAGACGTGGCCGGGACCGACGCTGCCGCGGACGCCTACGCCGCCATCGTCGAGGCGGATACCTCCCGTTCGGTGCGCCCGCTGGCGCTACTGGAGAATTTCAAGGCCCGCCAAGGCAACGCCACAACGCCGCGGTTGGTGCGCAATGCCAAAGACGGCCTCGCCGAGGCGTTCTTCAGCATTGCCGCCGCGTTGAACCAGGGCAAACGCTCGCTCTCCGCACTGATCTATGCCCAACTGGGTTTAGCGCTACGCGACGATAGCGGCCTGTTGCGCCTGCTGATCGCCGAGGTAATGGCCGGTCAGGACCGATACGAAGATGCCGCGGCGATGTATGCGACGGTGGATGACGATCCAGCCACGCGGTATGCCGCGCAGCTTGCGCGCGCCCGCAATTTGGCCCGGGCGGAGCGACCGGATCAGGCCATCGACGTGCTGAGGGCGCTCACCACTGCCCAACCGACTAGGGCCGACGCCTCATCGTTGTTGGGTGACGTGCTGCGCGGCGAATCGCGCTTCGAGGAGGCGGTCGCCGCCTACGATGAGGCGGCAGCGCGCCTCGGCGATATTACTGCCAGCAATTGGCGTCTGCTCTATTCCCGCGGCATCGCGCTGGAGCGCTCCGGCCAGTGGGAGAAGGCCGAAAGCGATCTGCTGGCCGCACTGGCGCTTGAGAAAGATCAGGCCTATGTGCTGAATTACCTGGGCTATTCCTGGATCGACCGCGGCGAAAACCTGGAGAAGGCGGAGGAAATGGTCCGCCGTGCCAGCAAACTGCGCCCGGAGGATGGCTTCATCGCCGATAGCCTCGGCTGGGTGTTCTACCGCACCGGCCGCTATGCCGAAGCCGTTGCCGAACTGGAACGCGCCATCATGCTGGAGCCGGTCGACCCGGTGATCAACGAGCATTTGGGCGACGCCTACTGGCAGGTTGGGCGCAGGGTCGAAGCGCGCTTCCAATGGCAACGGGCCCTCACCCTGGACCCCGACAAGGACCTGGTGCCGGGGCTGGAAGAAAAGCTGCGCTGCGGCTTGGAGCGTTGCGCCGTCGCCCGCCACGCGGAGTGACCGCGTGTCGCGAGCGCCTCGTCCCCTGATGCCCGAACTGGCCCCGGCCAAGGTCAACCTGTACCTGCATATCCTGGGGCGGCGCAGCGACGGCTATCACGAACTGCAAAGCCTGGTGGCCTTCGCGGACTTCGGCGACAGCGTGACAGTCGCCGCGCGCGCGCCGCAATGGTCGCTGGCCCTCGACGGACCGTTTGCCGAGGAACTGGGCGAGACCGTGGCCGACGACAATCTGGTGCTGCGCGCCGCACGGCGTCTGGCCGCGGCGACGCCCGGCACAACGCCGATGGCGCTGCGGCTCCACAAGGCGCTGCCGGTCGCGGCCGGGATAGGCGGCGGCTCTGCCGATGCCGCGGCGGCGATCCGGCTGCTGGCTGGGGTGTGGGGCGGCGACCCTGGCCCGCCGGCCGCCTGGGCCGATCTTGGCGCCGATATCCCGGTCTGCCTCGTCAGTCAGCCGAGCCTGGTGCAAGGAATGGGCGAGCAGGTCGCGCCGGTCGCGAACCTGCCGAATTTGCCGGCCGTGCTGGTCAACCCCGGCGTGCCGTCCGCCACCGCCGCCGTGTTTCGGGCGCTGGCGGGCCGCTTTGGCCGCGCGGTCGAGCCGCCTTTGCCTCCGGACAATGCCTCCGCAGTCGAGATTGCCGCCTGGCTCGCAAAAGCCCGCAACGACCTGACCCGGCCCGCCGTCGCCATCGAACCCGCCATTGGCGAGGTGCTGGCGGGCATTGCCGCCGCGCCGGACGTATTGCTGGCGCGGATGTCCGGCAGCGGCGCCACCTGCTTCGGCCTGTTCCCGAGCGAGGCGCAAGCCGCCGCCGCCGCTTTATGGCTACGCGCCCGGGCGCCGCATTGGTGGATCAAACAGACGGTGCTGACGTCGAACTCCGCCACCCGCCCCTGACTTGTCGAACCGCATCAGCGATCCCCCACGCCGTCAGCCCCACGCCGACGGCGTAGCCAAGCCAATGGCCGGCCGGCAAGGCCTTCTCTGCCAGCAGCATCGCGCCGCCCACTCACGCGGTGGTGCTGGCCATCGTCACCGACAACGGGCCGGATTGCTCCAACGCCCACCGCAGCCCCGAGCCGGGACGGGAAGCGGGAGGAGGCCACCTAAAAGCGGCCCTTCGCCCTACAAAATGAACCGCGAAAGGTCGGCATCCTTCGCCAGCACGCCCACCTTCTCACGCACCAACGCGCCGTCGATGACGAATTCGCTGCCGGGTTTGTCGGAGGCGTCGAAGCTGATGTCTTCCAGCAGCTTTTCCAGCACGGTTTGCAGCCGGCGGGCGCCGATGTTTTCGACGCTGCTGTTGATCTCCGCGGCAAGTGAGGCAATTTCCTCGATGGCGTCGTCCTCGAACACCAGCCGTACCTCCTCTGTGCCCATCAAAGCGATGTATTGCTTGATCAGGCTGGTTTCCGGCTCTTTCAGGATGCGGACGAAGTCGTCGCGGGTCAGCGGCGCCAACTCCACCCGGATCGGCAGGCGGCCCTGCAATTCCGGCAGCAAGTCCGACGGTTTCGCCAAGTGGAAGGCGCCGGAGGCGATGAACAGGATGTGGTCGGTCACGACCGAGCCGTGCTTGGTCGCGACGGTCGTGCCTTCGATCAGCGGCAGCAGGTCGCGCTGCACGCCCTCGCGGCTGACATCGCCGCCAATCCGTTCCGAGCGGGCGCAAATCTTGTCGATCTCGTCCAGAAAGACGATGCCGTTGTTTTCGACCGACTCGATGGCGATGCGCACCACCTTTTCATCATCCAACAGCTTGTCGCTTTCTTCGGCGACCAGCACGTCATAGCTCTCGGAGACAGGCAGCTTTTGCTTTTTCGTCTTGCCGCCGAAGGCTTTGCCGAACATGTCGTTCAGGTTGATCATGCCCATCTGCGCGCCGGGCATACCGGGGATGTCCATGGTCGGCAGTTGCATGCCGCCGCTATCCTGGACCTCCAGCTCAATCTCGCGGTCGGCAAGTTCGCCGGAGCGCAGCATCTGCCGGAACTTCGCGCGGGTTTCCTTGCTGGCGTGCTCGCCGACCAGGGCGGTCAGCACCCGCTCTTCCGCCGCCAACTCCGCCTTGGCCGTCACCTCGACGCGCATGCGCTCCCGCGTCATGTGAATGGCGTTATCCAGCAAGTCGCGGACGATGCTTTCGACGTCGCGGCCGACATAGCCGACCTCGGTGAACTTCGTCGCCTCCAGCTTGATGAAGGGCGCCTGCGCCAGCTTCGCCAAGCGGCGGGCGATTTCGGTCTTGCCGACGCCGGTCGGGCCGATCATCAGGATGTTTTTCGGCAACACCTCCTCACGCATCTGGCCTTCCAACTGCTGCCTGCGCCAGCGATTGCGCAGCGCGATGGCGACGGCGCGCTTCGCGTCCTGTTGACCGACGATGTAGCGGTCGAGTTCCGAGACGATTTCTCGCGGGCTGAAGGAGGTGGTGCTCACGGTGCTCATGGGGCCGCGTCCAGACTTTCGACGGTGATTTGGTCATTGGTGTAGATGCAGATTTCGCCGGCGATTTGCAGGCTGCGCCGGGCGATGGCCTCGGCATCCTGGCCGTCCAGCGGCAACAGCGCCCGGGCGGCAGCCAGCGCGTATGGGCCGCCGGAGCCGATGCCGATCAGGCCGTCATCCGGCTCCAGCACGTCGCCGGTGCCGGTCAGCACCAGGGACACCTTGGCGTCGGCCACAGCCATCATCGCCTCCAACCGGCGCAGATAGCGGTCGGTGCGCCAATCCTTGGCAAGCTCGACGCAAGCGCGGGTCAGTTGCGAGGGATACTGCTCCAGCTTCGCCTCCAGCCGTTCGAACAGGGTAAAGGCGTCGGCGGTGGCCCCGGCGAACCCGGCGATGACCTTGCCGTCCTTGCCGACACGGCGCACCTTGCGGGCCGAGCCCTTCAGCACGGTATTGCCGAGAGACACTTGGCCGTCGCCGGCGATGACGACGCGGCCGCCTTTGCGCACGGCTAATATCGTCGTGCCATGCAGGACGAGCCCTTGAGAATCAGACATTGAGGATAATTTCTGTAGCGGACATGTCCTGCACGATGTAGGGCCGCGCGACGCCGGGTCAAGCTGCTACCGACTTTGCGGCCCAAAACTCTGCTGCGGCACGCCGCGGGCCAGCGAGACGTGGGTGTGAATACAGCGCCAGTCGCCGCCGACCGACGAGCGGACAAATACCGCAGTCGTTCGCCCGGGCCGCTCGAACGGCGTGCCGTCTTCACCGAACCCAGTCGATGTCCAAAGCACCAGGCCGACCGCCTGCAGCCGGTCCGGCGAGACGGTCACGTGCAGCGAATCGTCGGTGCGGTGGTGGAAATCGCGAATGGTCGGCCAGACGCTGCGCCACTGCCTGGCTTCCAGCGCATCCAGGCCTTCGACATAGTCCATCCAGGTGCCGAAGCCCAGCGCCTCCGCCCCGAACAGGTCGCGGGCCGGTGTGAATTCTTTTGCGGCGACATGGGCGCCCCAGCGGTCGAACCAAGCCTTGATCGCAGCCCGGTCTTCGGCAAGGGTTTCGCTCCAGACATTCGTCGGCATCGGTGTTATCCCTCGACCCTATCGCTCGACCCGGCGCAGCATCGGCCCGGCGGGCGCGCCGCCGAAGACATGCACATGCAAATGCGGCACGTCCTGATGGCCATGGCCGCGATTGTTGCTGATCAGACGATAGCCGCTTTCCACGACGCCGCACAGCCGCGCCACTTCGCCGACTGCACGTACGAAGTCGACGATCTCCGCGTCCGTGCCGTTCGCCGCCAGCTCGTCAAAAGTGACGTAGGGACCTTTCGGGATCACCAGCACGTGGGTCGGCCGGGCCGGGTGGATGTCATGAAAAGCCAGGCTGTGCGGCGTTTCCAGCACGGTCTTGTTAGGGATTTCGCCACGCAGGATTTTGGCGAAGATGTTTTGGTCGTCGTAAGCCATCGCTGAACCCACCTCTCCTCGTCGCCCGCCCGGTTACTTTTTCGCCCGCGCCGCCAGTTCCGCCCAGATCGCATCAGGCTCAACGCCCTGATCGGCCCACAGCACGCAGAGGTGATACAGCAAGTCGGCGCTTTCCGAGACCAGGCGTTGCTTGTCGCCACGCATCCCCTCGATCACGGTTTCCACCGCCTCCTCCCCGACCTTCTGGGCGATCGTGGCGGTGCCGCGCTCGAACAGCCGGGCGGTGTAGGAGCTTTCGGGATCGCCGCCGCGCCGGCTGGCGACTACTGCATAGAGGCGGTCGAGCGTGTGGGCGTCGTTCGGACTGCTCATGCGGCAGACTCCAGATGGGTCGGGCGGACGGGCACGCCGGCTTCGGCCAAATACGCCTTGGCCTGGTCGATGGTGAAGGTGCCGAAGTGGAAGATGGACGCCGCCAGCAAGGCGCTCGCCCCGGCGCGCACGCCGTCGACCATGTGGTCCAGCGTGCCGACTCCCCCGGACGCGATCACCGGGATCGGCACGGCGTCGCACACCGCCCGCGTCAACTCCAGGTCGAAGCCGGATTTGGTGCCGTCGCGGTCCATGCTGGTCAGCAGGATTTCGCCGGCGCCGTTGCGGGTCATCTGCCTGGCCCATTCGACCGCGTCGATACCGGTTCCGCGGCGGCCGCCATGGGTAAAGACCTCCCACCGGCCCGGCCCCGCCTGTTTGGCGTCGATGGCGACGACGATGCATTGCGAGCCATAGGCAGTGGCGGCCTCGGCGACGAACTCCGGCCGGCTCACCGCGGCCGAGTTGATCGAGACCTTGTCCGCGCCGGCCAGCAGCAGCTTGCGAATGTCGTCGACGGTGCGCACGCCGCCGCCAACCGTCACCGGAATGAAGCAGCAATCGGCGGTGCCCCGCACGACGTCATAGATGGTGTCGCGGTCCTCGTGGCTGGCGGTGATGTCCAGGAAGGTCAACTCGTCCGCACCGGCGGCGTCGTAAACGCGGGCCTGTTCTACCGGGTCGCCGGCGTCGATCAGGTCGACGAAGTTAACGCCTTTGACAACGCGCCCGGCGTGCACGTCGAGGCAGGGTATGATGCGAACCTTCAGCACAGTGTTCCGGCCTTTCTCAGCGCCGGGCCGCGCGCAGCAATGCCAGCGCCTCGGCCGGATCGAGCCGGCCGTCATAGAGCGCCCGCCCGCTGATCGCGCCTTCGATACCGGAATTTTCCTCCGCCAGCAACGCCTTCAGATCGGCCAGCGAGGCAATGCCACCGGACGCGATGACCGGCGTTTGCAGCGCCCAGGCCAGATCGACGGTGGCGTCCAGATTGACGCCGGTAAGCGCGCCGTCGCGGTCGATGTCGGTAAAGACGATGGCGGCGACGCCCGCGTCTTCCATCGCCAGCGCCAGGTCCATCGCCTTGACCTCGGTATTTTGCAGCCAGCCGCGGCTGGCGACCATTCCCTCGCGGGCGTCGATGGAGACGACGATCCGCTCGGGAAACTCCGCACACGCGCTGCGGACCAGTTCCGGGCTTTCCAGGGCAGCGGTGCCGAGGATCACCCGCCGCACGCCGCGTTCCAGCCAGTAGGCGATGGTCTTGCGGTCACGGATGCCGCCGCCCAGTTGCACCGGGATCGGCAGGCCGGCCAGGATCGAGTCCACCGCCTTGCCGTTGACCGGCTCGCCCTCGATGGCCCCGTTCAGGTCGACCAGATGCAGCCACTCGAAGCCTTGGGCGACGAATTCCGCCGCCTGCGCTGCCGGATCGTCGCTGAACACGGTCGCCCGGTCCATGTCGCCGTGCAGCAGACGCACGCATTGGCCGTCTTTCAGGTCGATGGCAGGAAATAATATCATCAGCGTTTCGGCAAGTCGGTCTGTTTCAGGTTCTTGTAGTAATAGTGGCCCTCGACCATTTCGCCCTTAACGAAGGCGTAGGCCGGGTTGGTGCCCCAGCGGATATAGCCGAGCGAATCATAGAGGCGGATCGCCCTCTCCTGCGTCGCGCGCACATCGAGATTGAAGATGGTGAATTTCAGCGCCCGCGCCCGTGCCTCTAAAGCCAGTGTCAGATCCCGCGCCAACGCATGCCCGCGCGCCCAAGGGGCGATGAAAGCGCTCTTCAACTGCGCCGCATGCCGCTGCGCCTCCATATTGCGCGATGGCAGGATCAATTGGCCGGAGCCGCAAACGGTGCCGGCCAGCCGCACGACGAACAGTTCCCGGTCCGGCATGACCAGCACGCCGCGCCAAAAGGCCTCCAGCGTTTCGCGCGGCGGCGGGTCCAGCCAGCCGAAGCCGCCGCCATCCAGAATCGCCATGTCCGTCGCATCGCACAGGTCGTGCATATCGGCGCTATCGAGCCGTTCGACCCGGTCGATACTGGTGCGAATTCCCGAGTATTGAGGGTTACTGGCCATTTTGGTTTCATGGCTCCCAATGCAAAAAGTGCTGCAACATCCGCAAACCTACCGTCTGACTCTTCTCTGGATGGAACTGCGTTCCGAACAGGTTGTTCCGCCCGACCGCGGCAGTTACCGGCCCGCCGTAGTCCGCGACGGCCAGGCAATCGACCGGATCGGTGGGGACAAGCTGGTAGGAATGAACGAAGTAGACATGGGGCCGCGGCGGCAGGTTTGCCAGCACCGGATGCACCGGTTCCCGAAGCGCCAGCGCATTCCATCCCATATGCGGGATCTTCAGGCTGGAGTCGTCCGGGCGCAAAGGCTCGACCCGCCCGGGAATCCAGCCGAAGCCGGGATACTCGCCATGTTCCAGCCCGATGTCCGCCATTAGCTGCATGCCGACGCAAATACCGAAATAGGGCGTGCCGCGGCTCTGCACCGCCTCGTCCAAAGCGGCCCGCAAGCCATCGACCGCCTGCAATCCGGCAAGACAACTGGCAAACGCCCCCTGGCCCGGCAGCACGATCCGGTCGGCGGACAACACCTCCTCCGGCGAGCGGGTGACTTGGACGGAGGCTCTGACGCCCGCGTCCGCCGCCGCATGCTCCAGGGCGCGGGTGACGGAGCGCAGGTTGCCGCTGCCGCAGTCGACGATGGCGACGATCATGCGGTCTGTGTCTCCGCTCGGGTGAGCCGGTCGAACCACCGCCATTCCGCCTCGCGCTGGTTGCGGGCAACCACGACGTCGGCGAAGCGGTAGCCGACTTTCGCAAGCCGCCAGCGCCACCAATCCCGCGCCGAAAAGCCGACGAGGACGGCAACGCCCAGCGTCGGCACCGCGGCATGTAACGGACTAAACCCCAATTGCTCCGCCGCGCCGGAGATCACAGCCTGCACCACCGCCAGCCCAATCGCCCCAATCCACAGACGATGCCACAGGAACCAGAGCGGCCCGAACAGCACCGACCAGATGCAAAACCCCTCCTTCAGCAGGATGGCGTCGCCCGCGTCGGCACCCGGCGGTATTTGCACCGTGAAGCTGCGCATCAGCCGGCCTTCTCGCCGCCAAGCGTGCCTTTGGTTGATGGGATCGCATCCGACCGGCGCGGATCGGTCTCGACCGCTTGCCGGATGGAGCGGGCCAGGCCCTTGAACAGCGATTCGGCGATGTGATGGCTGTTCGCGCCATAGAGGGTTTCGGCGTGCAGCGTCGCGCCGCTGGCGCTGGCAAAGCCCTGGAACCATTCCCGCACCAACTCCGTATCGAAGCTGCCGATTTTCTGCGTCGGGAAGTCCGCGCGCCAGACCAGGAACGGCCGTCCGGAGAAGTCGATCACCACCCGGCTCAGCGTCTCGTCCATCGGCAGCAGGCAGGCGCCGTAGCGGGCGATACCGCGCTTATCGCCCAGCGCCTGGCGCACGGCCATGCCGATGGCGATGCCGACATCCTCGGTCGAGTGATGATCGTCGATGTGCAGATCGCCGTCGCAGCGCACCGTCAAATCGCAGAGACTATGGCGCGACAACTGCTCCAGCATGTGGTCCAGAAAGCCGATACCGGTCTGCACGTCATAGACGCCGGTCCCGTCCAGATTGACGGTCACGTCGATCCTGGTCTCGTTGGTGTGGCGCTGAATCGTGGCGGTGCGCATGGCGGCGCTTTCGGATGCTTCGGCAATGAACTCAATCAAGCCGCATTCCATAGCGCGCCGCCGCGCCGAGGGCTAGTGGCAAGGGTGGCGCCAAGCCCTGCGGCGCACTACCGCCACAGATCGACGGCGTAGCTATCCACAGGTGGCGGCTCTTTGATCATGCCCTGCTCGAACACAAACTGCGCAAACCGCTGGTAGCGGCCAACATCCAGCGCACCCGGCCGCAGCGCGAACCGCGGCAGCGTGTCAGCCCAGGCGCGGCGATTGAGTTCGTCGTCCAGGTCCTTGTGCCCCTTCAGGAACAACTTCCAGGCCTCGTCAGGGTGGTTGACCATGTACTGCACACCGCGTTCGATGGCGGTCACAAACCCTTTGAAGCGCGGATCGGCCAGCGTGTCCTTGTGGGCTATGACGATCAACTCGTCATAACTGGGGATGCCCTCTTCCTCCAGATAGAAGGCGCGGCCCGGGTAGCCGGCGATATCCATCTGGTTCAACTCGAAATTGCGGTAGCCGCCGATGACCGCATCGACCTTGCCGGTGATCAGCGAAGGTGACAGCGACCAGTTGACGTTGACCATGCGCACGTCATCCATGGTCAGGCCGTGCTTGGCCAGAACCGAGCCGAGCAACACGTTCTCCAGCCCGCCGACGGAGAAGCCGATGCGCTTGCCCTTCAGATCGGCCAGCGTTTTGATCGGGCTGTCCTGCATGACGATGATGGTGTTGAGCGGCGTCGCCACCAGCGTCGCGATGCGCACCAGCGGCAGCCCCTCGTTCACCTGCAAATGCAGTTGCGGCTGGTAGGAGACCGCCAGGTCGTATTTGCGCGCCGCCACCAGCTTTGGCGGGTCGTTTGGGTCGGCCGGCGGCTGCAACACCACCTCCAGTCCGGCGTCTTTGAAATAGCCGCGTTCCTTGGCGACGTAGAGCGGGCCATGATCGGGGTTCACGAACCAGTCGAGCATGACCTTCAACTCTTCCGCCCGCACCGGCAGTGCGGCGAGCGCCAGCCCCAAGGCCACGGTCAAGGTCCTAAAATTCATCGGAATACTCCTTAGCGAAGGGTTTCGGGTTGCCAGGGGATCAGCCGCTTCAACGCAGCGTTGACGGAGAAGTAGAGGGTCAGCGAGCCGACGCTGAGGACGAACAAAGAGGCGAACATCAGGTCGGTCTGCATGCGGGCGTTGGCGTGCAGCATCAGATAGCCGAGCCCCGCCTCGGACCCGACCCACTCGCCCACCACCGCCCCAATCGGCGCGATGGCGGTGGCGACGCGCAGGCCGGAGGCCAGGCTGGGCAGTGCCGCCGGGATGCGGATATGGCGCAGCGCGGCAGCGCGGCTGGCGCCCATGGTCTGGGCCAGCGCCAGCCACTCCGGCTCCGTCCGCCGCAATCCGTCGAAGAACGCGGCGGTGACCGGGAAGTAGATGATCAGAGTCGCCATCGCCACCTTGCTGGCCATGCCGTAATCCAGCCACAGCACCAGCAGCGGCGCGATCGCGAACACCGGAATCGCCTGGCTCGCCACCAGCACCGGCATCAGCCAGCGGGTGGCGCCGGGGATGGCGGCCATCACCAGCGCGGTCATCATGCCGAGCAAGGTGCCCAGCGCCAGGCCCATGAGGACTTCCGCACCGGTGACCCAGGCGTGGGCGACAATGACGTCGGCACGGGTCACCAGGGTGGTGAGCACCGAAGCCGGCCCCGGCAGGATGAACGGCGGCACTTGGGACAACCAGACCAGCGCCTGCCACGCAGCCAACAGAACCGCCGCGATGATGAGGGGACGCAGCCACGTCATGCCGGCGGGTTCAGCAGGCGGTCGAGCAGCGCGCCATGCCGCTCCGCCACATCATGATGGTCAGTGGGGCGTGGCGGCGCGCCGTCCGGCACCGGCTCCTCCCGCAGACGAGCGGGCCGGCCCTCCAGCATGACAATGCGATGGCAGAGCCTGAGCGCCTCCAGCGGGTCGTGGGTGACGTGCAGTACGGTGCGCCCGGCCAACATCGTGGCCGACAGGTCCTGCATGCGGTGCCGGTTCAGCGCGTCCAGCGCCGCGAACGGCTCGTCCAGCAGGACGATGGGCCGGTCTTCGATCAGCGTGCGCACCAGCGCCACCCGCTGCCGCATGCCGCCGGAGAGAGTGGCCGGCATGGCCTCCAGATAGTCGCCGAGCCCGACCTGCCGCAGCAGCGCCCGCGCCTTGTCCCGCTGCGCCGCCAACGCCTCGCCGCGCAGGCGAGTGCCGAGGCAGGCATTGTCGGTGACCGACAGCCATGGCAGCAGCGCGTCCCGCTGCGCCATCAACGCCACCTGCCCGTCAGCCGCGGCGCCGTCGCTGAGATGCGCGGTATAGTCGCCGGGCCCCGCGTCGAGGCCTGCCGCGATGCGCAACAAGGTCGATTTGCCGACGCCGCTATCGCCCAGCAGCCCAGTCCACTCGCCGGCGCGCAGGTTCAGCGTCAAGTTCTGGAAAAGCGTCACCCCGTCATAGGCAAGATGCGCAGCCTCAACGACGAGACCTGGCACCGCCCTCGACGTGGCGACCGTATTTGCGGTCGTCACGAAGCACGTCTCCCTACGCCGGTCTTAGCCGGATCAGGTTCCAGGGGTCGTCTCGCGCGGATATCGAGACCTCTCAGCCGGCTCTACCCGGCTCCCCCGCATGCGGAAGCGCTTAATCTAGGCGCGGGTGGTGGGTCGGTGCAAGGGCTCTTGCCCAATCGCCGCAAGAATCGAGCTTATTTGGATTTGGCAGGCTTGGCAGCCGTCTCCTTCGGCGCATAGGGCGCATACCAGGAGGCCGGGCGCTTCTCTATGAAGCTCATCAGGCCCTCCACCGCTTCCGGCGTCATGCGTTTGCCGGCGTGGTCGCGGGCGAGGGAGCGGGCCCAGGTGTCGTCGACCACCATGCCGGCGCACTCCAGGATCGACTGCTTCGACGTTGCGATGCCGTCCGGCGCGACCTGCAGGATCGAGTCGATGATCGGCGCTGCCGCCTCGTCGAGCCCGCCGGTCGGGCAGACCTCGTCAACCAGCCCTAGCTCCTGGGCCTTTGCCGCACCGAACCGCTCGCAGGTGATGGAGTAGCGGCGGACGTGCCGCGCTCCCATCCGCCCCAGCAGGACCGGATAGATCGGTGCCGCCATCAGGCCCCATTTTGCCTCCGTAATCGCGAAGTAGGCGTCCTCCGACGCGATCACGATATCGCAGGCCGCGGCGATGCCGGTGCCGCCGCCGAAGCAGCCGCCGTGCACCAGGGCGATGGTCGGCTTCGGCACCTCGTTCAACCCGCGGATGGCATTGGTGGTATCGACGGAGATCTGAAAATTCTCTTCCGGCGAAAGCTCGATATTGGCGCGCACCCATTTCAGGTCGGCGCCCGCCTGGAAGTGCGGGCCATTGCCGCGAACAACGATGATCCGCACCTTGGGATCGCCGGCGAACTTAGTCACCGCAGCGATCGCCTCCAGGATAACCTCGCGATTGTAGGCATTGTTTACCTGTGGGCGGTTGATGATGATCGTGCCGACGCCGCGCTTGTCCACGGACGTCAGGATCACCGCATCGGCGGCGGGCGGTTTGGTTTTGGCGGGCATTGTTTACAATCCTGATCTTGCTGAGAGGCGCTTAGCTGTTTGTACCTACGGAAATATCGATCCACAAATGCGGCGTCACGGTCGCGGTGTCGCCCTGGCGTAGCACCAGCGTCGTCGTGGCGCTTTCGACGATGGCGGGGCCAGCGATCTCCTGCCCCGGCATCAGCCGATCCCAGGCATAGACCGGCGTATCCTGCCAGCCGCCCATGTACACCGGACGATGCGAGGCCGGACCCTCGGCCTTGCCACCGGTCTTCGCCAAAGGCTCTTGCGGCAGAGCCGGCAGCTTGCCGACGGCGGCGACGCGGGCGTTGACCAGCACCGGCTCCTGATCGCGCAGGGCGTAGGTGTAGAGCGCCTCGTGCCGCACGTGGAAGCGGGCGGCGATCTGCTCCAGCATGTCGCTAGCCTGCCAATCCAGGCCGTCGAGCGGCACGTCGATCTCGAAAATCTGCTCGCCATAGCGCATGTCGGCGGCGAAGCGGTGGCTAACCGGGCCGTCGAACACCGCTTGCAACCGGCCGGTCGCGTCGGCTTTCAGGCCATCATAGGTGGCTCGCACCGCATCGGCGTCAAGCGCGCCGGTGTCGCCAATATGGGTCAGGCTCGCCTCGAACCGCAGGTCGGTCGCCAGCATGCCCCAGGCCGACAGCACGCTGGCGACGCGGGGCGCGATGGCCCGGGTGACGCCCAACTGCCGGGCGACCTCCGTCACGTGCAGGCCGGCAGCGCCGCCGAACGACAGCAGCGCGAACTGGCGCGGGTCGATGCCGCGGCGCACCGAGACCAGGCGCACGCCCTCCGCCATTTGCGTGTTGATGACCCGGTGCACGCCTTCCGCCGCCTGCTCTCGCGCGACGCCGAGTTCGCCGGCCAACCGGTCGAGCGCCGCCTCCGCCGCCTGTGCATCCAGGCGGGTGCTGCCGCCGAGAAAGTTGGCAGGGTCGAAAAAGCCCAGAACGGCGCTGGCGTCGGTCACGGTCGCTTGCGTGCCGCCGTGGCCATAGCAGGCGGGGCCAGGGTCGGCGCCGGCACTCTCCGGCCCGACTTTCAGCAGGCCGCCGGCATCGACGCTGGCGAGCGAGCCGCCGCCGGCGCCTATGCTGGCGATGTCGAGCGCTTGGAGGGCGATGCGCTGGTCGGCGATGCCGCGGTCGGCGGATAGCGTCGGCTCACCGCCGGAGATCAGCGAGATGTCGGTAGACGTGCCGCCCATGTCGAACGGGATCAGGTTCGGCGCCTCCATCAGGCGCGAGGCATAGCGGGCACCGGCCACGCCCCCCGCCGGGCCGGAGAGCACCGTCGCCGCCGCCAGCCGGATCGCCTCGGCAATCGGCGCAACGCCGCCATGGCTGAGGATGATCAGCACCGGGCCGCCATAGCCGGCCTCTTGCAGCCGCTGCTCCAGCCGCGACAGATAGCGGTCCAGCACCGGCCCGACATAGGCGTTCACGGCGGTGGTCGAGACGCGCTCGTATTCTTTGATCTGCGGAAACACGTCGGACGACAGGCAGACATAGGCGCCGGGCAGTTGCTCGCGCACGATGGCGGCGGTGGCCTGCTCGTGGGCGGGGTCCTTATAGGCATGCAGGTAGCAGATGGCGACGGAATCGCAGCCCTTCGCCTTCAGTACCTCCACCGCCGCCGCAACCGACGCCGGATCAAGCGCGACTTCGACGGTTCCCTCCGGCCGGATGCGTTCGCGAACGCCCAGACGGCGGTCGCGCGGGATCAGCGGTTCGGCGCGGGCCATGCGCATGTTGTAGCGGTCCGGCTTCAACCCCTCGCGCATCTCCAGCACGTCGCGGTGGCCTTCGGTGGTCAGCAGTCCCACCTTGGCGCCTTTGCGCTCCAGCAGAGCATTGGTCGCGACCGTGGTGCCGTGGACGATGCGCGTGGTCTGCGCCAGCAGCGACGCCAGATCACTGTTGAGCGCCACGGCCAGGCGCCCGAGCCCATCCATCACACCAACCGACTGATCGGCAGGCGTGGAGGGGGCTTTGGCGAAGGTCACGCCTCCGGTGTCGTCTACTGCGACCAGATCGGTAAACGTGCCGCCGACATCGATGCCTATGCGATACATGAAGCAGAAATCCAACTGGAGAGAGGCGCGGTGTGCAAGCGCCGAAGCCTAGGATTTTCACGGGCGCGCGGCAAGAGAGGCAGCCCGGTGCCCGACATGAACGTCGCCTGAAGTTCCGCTTCCGACAACTGCGCGCCGGCAATTGCGCCGGTCTGTGCGCTGGCTGCCTGAGGCGCGGGGGCGGTCTTGTAAGCGACCGGCACGATGCACAAACAGACGGAGGCGAGTGTAAGTCCGATTTTCCGACTACACATGACACCGCTCCCACTTGAGTTAACAGTCTAACTTTATGGGAGAGTTTTCTGTCTCTGGTCACCCGATCGGGCGATGGCGCTTACGATATAATAATATCGGAGTCGAGTTTGAGAATCGTGCCGCTGATGCGTGGTTCCTGAAATGATTCTCGTACATATTGACATATTGAGCGGCCGGCAAATCGCGGAATACGCCAATCGGCCGCCACCCCTTTGCAATCCCAGGTTGACAGACTTGCAGCGCCCGCCGCAATATTGCCACATTGAAACAAGGGCGATGGGAGAAGCACGGATGATACTCAAAGTGGCGGGTCGCTGCCGTGCGGAGTATGGGCGTATGCGGTGGCGTCCGGTCGTTCCTGTCATGGCTATCGCACTCTTCCTGGGCGGCTGCGCCACACCACCGCCGAAAGCGCCGCCCGTCGAAGCGCCGGCTGCGGCCAATGCCGCCGCGACGGTTCAGCAGCAGCGCCCACCGGCGGTGAAAACGTTGAAACGCAAAATTGCCATTGGCCGCTTCACGAACGAAACCCTGTATGGCCGCGCACTGCTGACTGGGGCGCAACTCGACGCTATGGGCCGGCAAACCGGCGATATCCTGAGTGCTCGCCTGGTCGAGACCAACCGCTTCGTCGTGCTCGAACGTCCGGATATCCGAATTGTCGAACGCGAAAGCGGCCATATCGAAACACCGCAGAACCTTGTCGGGGCCAACGCATTGATTGTCGGCTCGCTGACTGAGTTCGGCCGGCAAACGGAAGGGGAATCCGGCTTTCTCTCACGAACCAAACGGCAGGTGGCGCGGGCCAAAGTGGATCTTCGCCTGATCGATCCAACCACGGGCGTAGCTTTCTTCGCTGCCTCGGGTACCGGCATGGCGACGACGAGAAGTGGCACGGTGATGGGGTTTGGCGGGCGCGCCGCCTATGACGCAACGTTGAACGACCGCGCCATTTCCGCGGCCATTGCCGACGTGATGAATGCGATGGTTACGCAACTCGAGGCCCGGCCTTGGCAAAGCGATGTCCTGGAGGTTCGGGGCAATCAAGTCATCATCAGCGGCGGCGCCCGCCAGGGCTTGCAACCCGGGCAGCAATTGGTCGTCCTGGCTCGCGGCAACCGGATCAAAAGCCGCCAGACTGGCTTCATGATTGAGTTGCCAGCGACCGAAGTTGCACGCATGCGCATCGTCAGCACTTTTGGTACGGACGAGACCAACGAAGGGTCCATCGCGTCGATCCAATCCGGACGGGTGCAGGCACGCGATTTGGCGCAATTGATTGTGCAGGAGGTCCAGTGATGTACCGATTTGCAACTCTTCGACTGCTGCTCGCCGCCGTTGCATTCGCGGTCGGACTTGCTGGGTGCGCCAAGCCGGTCACTACAATCGAAACCGTCGATACGCGGCCCGAAATCGCCATCGCTAACCCGGCAGCGACCGATACGCTGAGGGTCAATGGGGTCGTGATCGGCCCGGCTGCGGCCTATGACGGCAAGCGGGCCACACTGCGGCTTGCCAAGGGCACTCATCAGATCGAAATCCTGGATGGCGATCGGGTTGTCTACAGCGAAACAGTGTTCCTAGCCGATGACGTCAGGCGGACCATCACCATCCGTTAAACCTTTCGGGGGAAATCCATTGCGCGCAGTAATTTGCATCGCGCTCCTGGCTATTACGCTGGCTGCGTGCCAGCCGAAAAAGGGGCAATATGACTGGGGTGGATACTCTAGTGCCTTGAATAATTATTACCGCGACCCGGCCCAACAGGGTGCCTATCGCGAGGCTTTGCAACAGGTGATCGCATCCGGACAAAACGCGCGCGTGCCGCCCGGGATCTACGCTGAGCTCGGCTATTTGGAGTTGGCCGCCGGTAATAATGCCGAAGCCAAGCGACTGTTCGAGCGGGAACAGTCGGCCTGGCCAGAATCCGCACCCTTCATGAAGCGCATGATCGCCACGATGGAGGCGTCGGACGCTGCGCCATCTGCACCGGTCACGCCTGCACCAGCAACTGCCGCGCCACCGGCTCCGGCCTCGTCCTAAAGGAAGCGCATCATGCCTCTCAGGCCATGGATACGGAATGTCTTCGCGTGCCTTGCGGTGGTCCTGCTCGCCGGCTGTCAACCAAAACCGCAGGCGCTGCCACGCTATAGCGCCGGGATGGGTGCGCCGCCGCGCTCGATTTTGGTCGTACCAGTGGTCAATACCAGTACTGAGGTGCAAGCGGCTGACGTCTTCCTCACCACCTTGGCCATACCGTTGGTCGAACGCGGCTATTATGTCTTCCCAACCCATATGGTGAAACGGACGATGGAGGACGACGGCCTCGGCGACGCCGATTTGGTACACGCGGCCGACACCAAACGCTTGGCCGAAATTTTCGGCGCCGACGCTGTGCTCTACGCCACGGTTACCGATTGGAATTCGCGATATATCGTGCTCGCCACCAACACCAGCGTCGCCATTCGCTATGACTTGCGCCTGGGACGGACCGGCGAGACGATTTGGAGCGAGGACATGCGCTATGTCCACAAGGCCGGCCCGCAAAGCAGCGGCAATCCGCTGGCGGACCTGATCGCCGGGGCAATCGTCGCTGCGGTCGAGCGCGCTTCGCCATCCTATTTGCCGTTGGCGATTCAGGCGAACAACCAAGCGATCCTGTCCCAGCAAAGCAAGCTGCCGCCGGGACCCTACTACCGCGCGCCGCAGCAATAGCAGCGGCAGAGGCGCTCAATCGTACTCGATCACATCCTTGCCGTAGCGCGCCAGGTAGACCGGCACGGAATGGCCGGAGGGCAGGTCCCAGGGGTCGCCTTCCGCCAGCAGCCGCCGCACTTCACGCAGAGCGATGCTGGTCGGCGCGGGGGTGCGCGGCATGGCGAGCGCGTCGGCGATGGGGATCCATTGCAGGTCCACGAGTTCGCCGGAGCCGCCCAACTCGCCCGACGTATTGCGGCGATCGACAATGAAGAAGCGTGCGTTGAAGCGGCGGACGTCGTTCGGCGGCGTCACGGCGCGGGCGACATAGTCCAGGCAATCCAGCCGGGGCGCCAAGCCTGTCTCAAAGATCGGCCGCCAGTCTTCTGGCAAGGTGTCGGGGTTGACGTCGTCGTTGTGCGCCGCCCCGACCATCAGGCCGGTTTCCTCGAAGGTCTCGCGGATGGCGGTGCAGGCCAGAGCACGGGCCTTGCGCATGGAGGCGGTCCGCCGCAATCGCTCCAAAACCGGCGGGCGCAGGTCGCCTTGCACAGGGGCCTTGCTATCATCCTCGTCGAGCCTGCCGCCAGGAAAGACGAAGGTGTTCGGCATGAACACGTGCCGGCCGGAGCGGTGGCCCATCAAAATGCGCGGCTCTCGCTCCGCCAGAGCATCGCTGGTGCGGTCGACAACGATTAAAGTCGCCGCATCGCGGGGTTTCAGCGCGCGCCTTTTCAGGGTGGCGTCCGTCGCGGATAGAGGGGCATTCATTGTATTTATCGCTCTCCGCCGACGGCTACGTAGTCATAGGCGCCTTCGCCCTGCACGATCATGAACTTCGCCGGCGCGTGATCGACGCCGGAGACATAATGCGCCGTCTTTGGCGGCACGGCGCAGGTCTCGCCCGGCTGCAGAATGTATACGACCCGCGGCGCGCGGGTTTCGACTCGCAGCGGGCCTTGCATGCAGAAGAACGTGTCGGTGATCGTCGTGTGGTAGTGCCACGGCACACACTGTCCCTGCCCCAGCGTCAGCATGCGGACGCGGAGGCCGGGCACTTCGGCCACGGTCTCACGCTTATCTACTTCATAGTCGGCCATGGCGGTTTCCTTATGGCGGCGGGCTCAGACGAGTGCGGCGACGGCTTCGACCTCGATCAGCATGTCCGGACTGGCCAGCTTGGAGATCTCAATCAGGGTGCTGGCGGGCCGGCTGGCATAGAGTGGGTCGAGCGCCGCGGACAATGGCTGGTAGGTGGCAATGTCGGTGACGTAGACCGTCAGCTTGACGATCTGCGAGGCGTTGCTGCCGGCCGCTTCCAGCGCTGCGATGACGTTGGCGGCGCATTGCCTAGCCTGCGCGGCGACATCGCCGGCGCCGACCAACTTGCCATCCGGCCCGCGCGCGGTCATGCCGGCGGTGAACACCAGGTCGCCGACCTTGTAGGCCGCGGCGAAGCGCCGGTTGTCTTCATGGCTCTTGCCGGTGCTGACAGGACCGCGTTGCATAGCCAG
>CAXBDI010000055.1:0-24018 GCA_963974445.1 uncultured Alphaproteobacteria bacterium | reverse complement strand
GGAGACGGTGGATGGCCGACCGCGCTTCGATATGGGGGCTGAGCATTCGGCGGCCAACCCGGCGCTGCGGCGGATCAACAACCCGTCCGACCTCTATGGCGCTTACGAAGACGTCATGCGCAATGCGGCGGTTGCCGACATGGTCGCCGATCTGATCGGGCCCGACGTGAAGTTTCACCACGACAAGATCAACCTGAAGCTGCCCGGCTCCCAAACCGAGGTGCATTATCACCAGGATTTTCTGTTCACGCCGCACAGCAATGACGATGTCGTCACCGCGCTGATCATGCTGGACGACGTGACCGAGGAGAATGGCTGCCTGAAGGTGGTGCCCGGTTCGCACACGGGCGCACTGCACTCTCTGTTCGAGGGCGAGACCTTCGTCGGGCGGATGGCGGCGGACGTGACAGCGGAGATGAAGGCAGTGGATGTGTCGGTAACCGGCCCCGCCGGCAGTGTCTGCCTGATGCACACGCGGCTGGCGCATGGCAGCGACGCAAACCATGGCACTGTCCCGCGCGGGCTCTATATCTGCGTCTACTCCGCCGCCGATGCGGTGCCGCTGGCCCGGAACCCGATGCCAAACCCGAATGAGGGCAGCGTCGTGCGCGGCAAGCCGGCACGGGTCGCGCGATTGACGGTGGCAGAGGTCGAACTGCCGGCTCAACCGAAAAGCGCCAGCTTCTTCACCGTACAGGGCCAAGCGTCGAAAGCCGCACAATAGGCGGCTCGACGGGCGCGCGGCAGCCAAAGGGCCGCTTAATCGACGACGACGATGATCCCGGAATCGGCTTCAATGTTCAGGTCGACCGGCTTGCCGGCATGGGTGGCCTTCACCGAAATGATATTGCCTTCCCGGTTGACGTCGTGGCCGTTGGTAAAGCCTTGAGAGGCCAGGTTGTCGATCACCTGCTGGTCGCTCTGGTCGACTGCGTTGCCGATGGACGGCGCGCCGCGGTCACTACCGGTCGTGACCTCGCCGGTCGACGCGTCGATACGCAGCTTATACTCACGACCGCCGCGCTCCGCCGTGGTGCGGAACACCTGGCCCGCTTTGATCATATCGCGCACATTGCGATAGCCAATATCCTCCAGCGCGGCTTTCATCTCGTCTTTGCTCACGTCGCCGGTCGCGCTTACGACCTCCAGGTCCGGGGACAGCGTGTTGGAGATGCGGCCGATCTCCGCATTGATACGGATCCTCACCGGGGTTCCGTTCCACATGGCGTCGGCCGTATAAACATCGCCGGACAAACGCACGTTCTGAAGGTCGGTGTAACCGAGCGATTGCAAATTCTGGGTGATCTCCGCCTCGTTCGCGGTGGAGGCATAGATGCTGAGTTGGGTCGGGCGGTCCGGCGTGTGGGCAATGGCAGCGGTCGCTGCGAACATCGCGGCGGTGGTCAAAAGGGCAATTTTCTTCATAAGCTTAGGTCTCCAAAGTTGGGGTTATCCTAAACTAACCAGAGACGGCGCGCTTTGTTCCATCGCGCAGGCCGGAGGATCGGCGTAGAGCCCGACCACATCGCGCACCTTCGCCGCCAAGCGGGATCCGTGGACAGTTTGAACCGGCGAGCGGCACAGGCGGTTGAAGGCTTGGGCGCGCGAGCCGATTTCGGCCGCTTAGTCCTCTACCACCGCCACCGCCCGGGTCCAACCTGCCGATGCGGCCTCGACCTTGACCGGGAAGCAGATCACCTCGAAACCGCTGTCCGGCAGGCGGTCCAGTTGCCAGAGCTTTTCCAGGTGGCAATAGCCGATATCGCGGCCGGCCCTGTGCCCCTCCCAGATCAGCTTGGGCGAGCCGCCGGCCTTGATCTTCTCGCGCGTATGGCTGAACGGCGCGTCCCAACTCCAACCGTCGGTGCCAGTGACGCGCACGCCCTGGTCCAGCAGCCAGCGGGTGGCCGCGTTGCCGACGCCGCAGCCGCGGTCGATGAAGTCGTCATCGCCGAAAGCAGCCCCCGCCGCGGTGTTGACCAGCACGATATCCAGCGGCTGCAAGTCATGACCGATGCGCTTCAACTCCGCCTGCACGTCTTCAGGCGTCGCGACATAGCCGTCGGCGAGATGGCGGAAGTCCAGCTTCACCGCCGGGCGGTAGCACCAGTCCAGGGCGATTTGATCGATGGTCGCCGACGGCTCGCCACCCGGCTTGATCGCCTCGTTCATGCGGCTGAAGAAGTGGTAGGGCGCATCCAGATGGGTGCCGTTGTGGGTGGAGAGCGTGACGGTCTCGACCGCCGCATACTCGCCCTCCGGCAAGTCCTCTAGCTTGACGCCCATATACGCCGCCATTTGCGGCGCGGTGTCGTGATGGGTCTTGTACTCGATCTTCGGGCGCATATGCGGCGGATCGCTGACGATATGATTGGTCAGCGGAATGGAGATATCGATCAGACGGCGAGCCATGGCTTTTCCTCGCTTCCCAAGGCGTTGAGATTTAAGCTATCCGAGTTTCGCGCGCCATGCGGTGCGGTGCAACGGTTCACCCAGGGGAAGTCTCGGCCATGACGGATCAGACCAAGGGCCATGTCGGCGTTATCGGCGCGGGCATTGTCGGTATTTGCTCGGCGGCCTACCTGCAACGCGAAGGGTATCGCGTCACCTTTGTCGATGCGGAGGAGCCGGGGACCATGACCAGCTTCGGCAATGCCGGCGCGATCTGGCCGCATGGCGTCGTGCCGATGGCGCTGCCCGGTATCTGGAAGCAGGTGCCCGGCTGGCTGTTCGATCCCTTGGGGCCGCTGGCGGTGCGCCTCGGCTATGCGGCGAAGGCGGCGCCCTGGCTGATGAAATTCATGGCTGCCACCAAACGCTATGAGGCGCAGAGCAAGGCGCTGGCCGACCTGCACCGCCCCGTGCGCGAAGCCTATCTGGCGCTGACGAAGGACGCCGGCGCGTCGGGCCTGCTGAAGCAATCGGGCGGCCTGACGGTCTACGAGACCGAGGCGGGGTTCGCCGGCGACGCACTCGCGCGCGACCTGACCCGCAGCCACGGCCACACGGTCGAGGAATTGACCGGCGACGAACTGCACCAGTTGGAGCCGGCGCTCGGGCCCCAGTTCATCCGCGCCACCTACTTTCCGGACGGGACGCACAGCATCAATCCCGGCGAGTTGTGCCAGCGGCTGGCGGCGATGGTTTTCGCCGCGGGGGCCGAGCAGATCAAGGCAAAGGTCACCGGCTTCGAAACGGGAGCGGACGGCGTCACCGCGGTCCGCACCGACGACGGCGGCCGCCACGCCTTCGACCATGTGGTGATCGCGGCAGGGGCCTGGTCGCATCGCCTTTCGGCGGAACTGGGCGAGCCCTTCCCGCTGGAGAGCGAGCGCGGTTATCACGTGGTGCTGCCGCATCCGGGTTTCGAGACCAGCCGCCCCATCAGCTTTGGCGAGCGCAAATTCATGTGCACGATGATGGAGCCGGGCTTGCGGCTGGCCGGCACGGTAGAGTTTGCCGGTCTCGAAGCAGAAGCCAACTGGGGCCGGGCCGACAAACTTGTACGCCACGCCAAGGAGATCTTCCGCGAGGTCGATACCGGCGACGCCCAGCCCTGGATGGGCCACCGCCCGGCGACCCCGGATTCGCTGCCGGTGATCAGCCGCTCCAAAAAACATGCCAACGTCGCCTACGCCTTCGGCCACGGGCATCTCGGCCTGACCGGCGGCGCGATCACCGGCCAGCATGTGGCCGGCCTTATCGCCGGGCGCGAGCCGGCCATCGACCTGTCGCCGTTCAGCATCGACCGCTACGCCTGACGGCAGGGATTACCCGAGCGCAAGCCCTACAAGCAAGCCGATCAGGGCTGCAACCGCCACCCAGCGCCGGGGCAGCAACGACCCGTCCCGCTCCAGTGTGCGCTCGCCGATGGCCTCGGCTTGGGCCAGCAGCCGGGGCAGGCGGTGGAGGGTGGCGCTCGCCGCCCCGATGATCTCGGCGAGGCGGGTATCCGGACCGCGGTTCTGGATCATCCAGTCCTCGACCAGGGGCCGGGCGATGGTCCACATGTTGACCGTGTCGTCCAGGTTGCGGCCCAAACCCTCGGCCATCAACATGGTTTTCTGCAGCAGCAGCATCGATGGCTGCGCCGGCATGTCGAATTGCGCCGTGACCTGCAGCAGATGCAGCAGCAGGCGCGCCATGGAAATTTCGACGATGGGCCGGTCGAGGATCGGCTCGCCGACGGCGCGCAGGGCCTGGGCGAATTGCGCCGGGTCCTGATCCCGCGGCAGAAAGCCGGCGCGCACATGCGCCTCCGCCACCAGCCGGTAGTCGCGGCGCAGGAAACCGACCAGAACGTCGGCCATGAAGTTCTGACCGGCCGCATCCATCCGGCCCATGATGCCGAAATCGACGACCGTCAGGCCGCCGTCTGGGCGGACGAAAACATTGCCCGGATGCATGTCCGCATGGAAGAAGCCGTCGACGAATACTTGGCGGAAGAACGCTTCGGCGGCGATGGCCATGATGCGTTGGGTGTCGTGGCCGGCGGCGCGGATGGCGGCGGCATTGTCGATGCGCAGCCCCTCGACCCGCTCCAGAGTCAGCACGCGGCGGCCGGTGCGCTGCCAGTCGACGGCGGGCACATGAAAGCCCGGATGGTCGGCAAAGTTCTCCGCCAACTCCGCCGCCGCCGCCGCCTCCAACCGCAGGTCGAGTTCAACCCGGACGGAGCGCGCGAACACCGCCACCACTTCGCGCGGGCGAAAGCGGCGGGCGAATGGGAACAGCGTCTGGATCAGCCACGCCATCCACGCGAACAGCGACAGGTCGCGCTCGAACCGCCGCTCGATCCCGGGGCGCAGGACCTTGACCGCCACCGGCTCTCCGTCGGTCGTCGTCGCGAAGTGGACCTGCGCGATGGAGGCTGCGGCGACCGGGGCTGGGGAGAATTCCGTGAATCGTGTGGATAAGTCGGCTCCGAACGCCTGCGACACGACGTCGGGCGCGCCTTCGAAGGGCGGCACGCGATCCTGGAGGGTCGCAAGGTCGGCCGCGACGGCCTCGCCCATAATATCGCCGCGGGTCGATAGCGCCTGACCCAATTTGACAAAGGTGGGGCCGAGGCTCTGCAGCGCATGCGCCAAGCGCTCCCCCGGCCGGTCGGAGAGGCCGCGGCGGCGGCGCAAGGCCCGCAACGGCCACCGCACCAAGACGCTGCCGCCCATGAAGGGCCGCCAGTAGAGCGCGTCGTGGCGCGCCAAGACCCAGACGATCCAGGCGATGCGTAGCGGATGAAACAGGGTGCGAAGCATCGGCTCTGGTCAGGCGGCTTTGCGGCCATGGTGCAAGGCGACGATGCCGCCGGACCAGCTTTCGTACCCCACGGTCGCAAAGCCGGCGCGCCGCATCATCGCCGCCAGACCTTCCTGGTCGGGAAATTGGCGAATGCTCTCCGCCAGATAGCGGTAGGAGGCCTCGTCGCGCGCCACAATCTTGCCGATTTTCGGTAGTAGTCTAAAGGAATAGGCGTCGTAGAGCCGATCGAGGCCGGGCACGATCACCTTGCTGAACTCCAGGCAAAAGAAACGTCCGCCGGGCCGCAGAACGCGCAGCACCTCGGCCAGCGCCACCGGCGGGCGGGTGACGTTGCGCAGGCCGAAGGCGATGCAGCAGGCGTCCATGCTGGCGTCGGCAAATGGCAGCGCTTCCGCATCGCCAACCGTCCATTCGATGCCCGCCAGGCGCCCCCGGTCGATGGCGCGGTCGCGGCCGACGCCGACCATCGCCTCGTTGATATCGCAGACCGTGACTTCGGCCTCGCTGGCCTGGACGATGCGGAAGGCGATGTCGCCGGTGCCACCGGCCAGGTCCAGGATGGTTTCGCCAGCGCATGGGCGAATGCGTCGCACCAGCCGGTCTTTCCAAAGCCTGTGGACACCGCCGCTCATCAGGTCGTTCATCAGGTCGTAGCGTGCCGCCACCGACGAGAAGACGCCCCGCACCAGGCGGGTTTTCTCGCGCTCGTCGACATCGCGGAAGCCGAAATGCGTTTTCGCCATGCTGGGGGCAATCCTGGGGATAGACAGGGGATAGATCATCGGGATAGCGGTTGCGCCGACCATAGCTAAGGCACGACTCCTCGGCTAGCATCCCCTTATGCCTGAATTGCCGGAAGTCGAGACCACCTGCCGCGGATTGGCGCGCGTGCTGGAGGGCGCGGAGATCGCAACCGTCGAGGTGCGCCGCCGCGACCTGCGCTGGCCGCTGCCGGTCGATCTGCAGGCGCGCCTGCAGGGGCGCACGGCACTGCGCCTGACCCGCAGGGCCAAGTATATCCTGGTGCATCTGGACGATGGCGGCTGCTGGCTGGTGCATCTGGGCATGTCCGGCCGCATGATCGTCGAGCCTGCCGGCCAGAATGCCGAAAGCCGCCGGGACGCGCCGCACGTGCATGTGATGGTCACAACAACAGCCGGCGACCTGGTGCTGTACCAGGACCCGCGCCGCTTCGGCTCGATGGATTGGATCGCCGACGCCGCCGCACTCGCTGACCACCCGCGCCTGAAAACCCTTGGGATGGAGCCGTTGTCCGACGCGCTGAACGGGCCGGCGCTGGCGCAGATGTTCGCCGGTAAGTTCGCGCCGCTGAAGGCCGCTCTGCTGGATCAGCGGCTGATCGCCGGGCTTGGCAATATCTATGTATGCGAGGCGCTGTTCCGGGCGCACCTCTCGCCGTTCCGCCCGGCCGGCAGCCTGAGCGCTGCGGAATTGGAGGCTCTGGCGCGTGAGATCCGGCAAACTTTGGAGGAGGCGGTTGCCGCCGGCGGCTCCTCCCTGCGGGATTACGTGCAGACCGATGGCGAATTGGGGTATTTCCAGCATGCTTGGCGGGTCTATGGCCGCGAGGGCGAGCCGTGCCGCTGCGGTGCCGGCGCTACAATTCTGCGGCATGTGCAGGCGGGCCGCTCCACTTTCTATTGCCCGTCCTGCCAACTCTGACCTAGAACGGCAGCCGTCGCCGCTTGCCGGCGGCGCAGAATTCGTCACCAGACCTTCGAGGAGCGCTTTCCATGGCCTACGAGATGATTGTCGTCGAAACCCATGGCCGTGTCGGCCTGATCCGGCTGGACCGTCCCAAGGCGCTGAACGCGCTGTGCGCCCAGCTGATTTCCGAACTGGAGGACGCCATCGACCGCTTCGAGGCGGACGATGAGATCGGCTGCCTGGTACTCACCGGCTCCGAGAAAGCGTTCGCGGCCGGCGCCGATATCAAGGAAATGTCGGACAAGGGCTATATGGACGTCTATATGGCCGATTTTATCACGGTCGGTTGGGAGCGGGTGTCGAAGACGCGCAAGCCGGTGATTGCGGCGGTGGCCGGCTATGCCCTGGGCGGTGGCTGCGAAATCGCGATGATGTGCGACATGATCATCTGCGCGGAAAACGCCAAGTTCGGCCAGCCGGAGATCAATCTCGGCACCATACCCGGCAGCGGCGGCACCCAGCGCCTGCCGCGCTTTATCGGCAAGTCCAAGGCGATGGATATGTGCCTGACCGGCCGGATGATGGATGCGGCGGAGGCGGAGCGTTCCGGCCTTGTCACGCGCGTCGTGCCTGGCGACAAGCTGATGGAAGACGCCATGGCGACCGCCGAGACCATCGCCAAAAAATCCCTGCCGATTGCGATGATCTGCAAGGAAAGCGTCAACCGCGCCTACGAGTCGACGCTGGCGGAAGGCGTGCGGTTCGAGCGGCGCCTGTTCCACTCCACCTTTGCGACCGAGGATAAAATGGAAGGCATGGCGGCCTTCGTCGACAAACGCACGCCGGCATTCCAGCACCGATAAATTCGGGAAACGGCCGGCCTTTAGCGCCGACACGCTTGACCTTGGCGTCCGTATCCCCTACAAGCCGCGATCTTTCCAGAAATCGGCGGCAAGGGATAGCCATGGCCAATTCTCCGCAAGCACGCAAGCGCGTGCGCCAGACGACGCGTCGTACCGCCGTCAACCGCGCACGCGTCAGCCAATATCGTACGTATGTGAAGAAGGTGGAAACCGCGATCGCCTCCGGCGATGCGGATGCGGCGCGCGAGGCGTTCCGCGTCGCCCAGCCGATCCTGATGAGCGGCGTGAACAAAGGCATCGTCCACAAGAACACGGTTGCAAGGAAAATTTCCCGGCTGCATCGCCGGATACGCGCTATCGGATAGCCGATCCTCCCCCCTTTTCGAGCGTCGAACAATGCCGGCATCCGAGTCACTCGGGCCGGCATTTTCTATTTTAAGTCGTGGATTTGGCGCCTTATGCTCGCCTGCATCGGAACCCGGCGCTATCCGGCGGCTTTTCCCTTTAGTCGGATTGGTCAAGGCTTTTTTTTCCGCCTCGCGACCGATTTGTCCGTTGTGCCCGACGCCGCTCCCCGGTTACATTCCTGTTATCGGCAGCACGCCAGCCAATAAAAATCGTTAAAAAACAAGAGAAAGGGTTGTGGGACATGCTGAATTCCCGCTGTTTATAGAAAATCTAAAATAACATATTCCCTAGGCGGAATGACAAACGGCAAGCAGGAACTGGGTTAACGTCATCTTAATAGAAATGGTGCGCATTTTCTCTACTTCGAGCCCCAGCTTAGAGAGAAAGCATCTGGTGAGGGAGAAAGCAGGCATATGACCAGCAGTAAGGCAATTTCGGAGTGCACATCGCAGGATGCCTGGGACGCCATCCATGCGGATAGGGACGCGCACATCATCGACGTGCGGACCGATATCGAATGGCAGCAGGTCGGCGCGTCCGATCTGGGAGAGCTATCGCGAAAGTTGCATTTCCTGTCGTGGCAATTGCCGCCGGATATGCGGATCAATGCCGCTTTCGTCGAAGAATTAAAGGCCACCGGGATACCGGCAGACGGAAAGTTGTACTTTCTGTGCCGCTCCGGCGTCCGTTCGCAGGCTGCCGCCAAAGCGGCTGCGGCTGCCGGATTTGCAACGGCGGTGAATATCGCCGAGGGCTTCGAGGGCGTGGCCGGTCCGGATGGACAGCGGCATGGCGGTTGGCTCGGCGCCGGGCTGCCGGTCGCTCGCCCAGCCAAAACACCGTCACCGCGTTAGAGGGGAATCGCAGTATGACATCGCAGGAATTTTACGACGCTCGCACGACACAATGGCAGCGCATTCGCGGCAAGTTGCGCTCGGAATTTGGCGACGGCGTCTTTCGCAGCTGGCTGAAGCCGATGACGCTCAGCGAAATCGACGGGGAATCCGTTACCATCGCCGTTCCGACCCGCTTCATGCGCGACCGCGTCAACGCCCTGTATGGCGACCGGCTGCGGGCGCTCTGGAGCGCGGAGGATGTCGGCTCGGTCAACGTCATCGTCTGCTCCGGCGTGTCGTCCCAGCCGGTTGTCAACGGCCGGAACCGCACCGCGGATGCGGATTGCGCGACGGGTGGGCAGGGTCATGGGCCGGTGAACGGCCGCCCCTCCAACGGAGCCAATGGAACCAATGGAACCAATGGCCACCAGCTCGGCAGGCCTGGCGGACCGGTCCCCTCCGACGACCGCCCGGATGGCGTCGAGGCGCCCGTAGCGGCGGACGAGTGGATCACCAGCATCGGGGCGCCGTTGGACCAACGATTGACCTTCGACAATTTCGTTGTCGGCAAGCCGAACCAATTTGCACACGCCGCCTGCCAGCGCATCGCCGACGCCAGTTCCGTCGCCTTCAACCCGCTGTTCCTCTATGGCCCGGTCGGCATGGGCAAGACCCACCTCATGCACGCGATCGCCTGGCACATCCGCCAGCGCGACCCGCAGCGCCGGGTGCTGTATATCTCCGCCGAAACCTTCATGTATCAGTTCATCCGGGCCGTGCGCTTTCGCGATACGATGGCATTCAAGGAGCAGTTCCGCTCCGTCGACGTGCTGATGGTCGATGACGTGCAGTTCATCTGCGGCCGCGAGTCGACGCAGGAGGAGTTCTTCCACACCTTCAACGCCCTGGTCGACCAGAACCGGCAGATCGTCATCAGCGCCGACAAGTCGCCCTCCGACCTGGAGGGGCTGGAGGAGCGGCTGCGCTCCCGCCTTGGCTGGGGGCTGGTCGCCGACCTGCATCCGACCGACTACGAGTTGCGCCTGTCGATCCTGGAGGCCAAGGCGGAGCAGTTGAACCTCGATCTGCCGAAATCGGTGAAGGAGTTCCTGGCGCACCGCATTTCCTCCAACGTGCGCGAGTTGGAGGGCGCCTTGAACCGGCTGGTAGCCCATTCCGAGTTGGTGGGCCGCGAGTTGACCATCGAGGCGACGCAGGAGTTGCTGCGCGATGTGCTGCGCGCCAATGACCGGCGCGTGACCATCGACGATATTCAGCGCCGCGTGGCCGAGCACTACAACATCCGGCTGGCCGACATGTCGTCGCCGCGGCGGGCGCGGGCGGTGGCGCGGCCCCGGCAGATCGCCATGTATCTGGCCAAGCAGTTGACCACCCGGTCCCTGCCGGAGATCGGCCGCAAGTTCGGCGGCCGCGATCATACGACGGTGATGCACGCGGTCCGCAAGGTCGACGAGCTTCAGTCGGCCGACCGGGTCATGCAGGAGGATATCGAACTGCTGCGCCGCATGCTTGGCGGGTGACGCCCTTTCTCGCACCGCTGCCGCATTACGGTGGCGGTGGCGGGCGGTTTTAGACCAGAGAGTTGTCGACGCAGTCGGAGAACGCCGCGCCCTTGCGGATGAACCCCACCGTGATCATCGACCGCTTCAGCCGCTCGAAGCCCTGCTCGGGCAAAGCGCCGGTCGGATTATAGAGCTTGTGCGCGATATAGCGGTCCACCGCGGCGCTCAGTAAGGCCGGCGGCTCGTTCGGAAAGAAGCGGGTGAGCGTCGGCAAGGCCCCGGCGCTGCCTTCGGCATATACCGCCGCGACCGCGCGTTTACAGGCCGCCGCCATGGCGCGGAAATCCTCGCGCCGCCGCGCCACTGCGCCGGCTGTGGTGTAGAAGCAGGTGTAAGCCGTCGGCCCGCGGTCGGCGGCGGTGTAAATCACCCGGGCGCCATCGGCCTCTGCCGCCCGTTCGGCGAACGGCTGGAACGCCTGGAAGGCATCGAGATCGCCCGCCGCCAGGGCCGCCTCGTTCGCGGCCATGGACTGGCCGCTGACCACCTCGATGCCCGCCGGATCGACACCCGCATCCGCCAGATCCTGGCGCAGGCAGATCCACGGGGTCGGCACCTCCGACACGACGCCCAGGCGTTTCCCGACCAGGTCGGCGAGTGAAAAGCCGCCGCCGAAGCCTTTGCCAACCAGGAAGAACGGGTCGCGCCCCACCACCTCGCCGAAGCAGACCAGGCCGCAGTCGGGGTTCTTGTCATGGGCCCGCAGCACCCGCAACGGCCCGCCCCAGCAGACATCCACCTCGCCGGAGAGCAGGCGCGGCAGGGTATCGCCGGGGGCGGGCGACTCGATGAAGCGAACGTCGACGCCGGCATCGGCGAAATAGCCGCGATCCACTGCCAGATAGAACGGCGCGTAGAACACCGCCCGCAGATTTTCGAGGAGGGTGATGGGTTCGGACATGTCGCGTGCTCCTTAGTCAAACGCCGCCTTGATCCGCGCCCAATCCTCGATAGCGGCTTCCGCGCCGGGGATGAGCTGGATGGTGAACTGGCTGTAGCCGGCATCCCGCAGCGCTGCGATATCCGCCTTGATCTCCGCCTCGGTGCCGGTGAAGGAGGTGTAACGGATCAGGTCCGCTGTCGCGTAGGGCCGCTCCTCCGGCCGCACGAACATCAGGTGGCCGCGATGGGTGACCAGGTAACGGTCCGGCTCGTCCGGCTCGAAGCTGGCGGCGGCCTGCACATAGCGGTCACGCAGGTCGGCGAGCCAGTCCGGCAGCTTCTGCGTATTCGGCAGGCCCATCACCGCCTCGTCGACGGCGCGGTGCAACTGCACCATGGCGCGAGGTCCGGCCTGAATGATAGCGCGTTCGGAGTCCGCCGGCTCGCCGTCTTCCAGCACGCAGCCAAGCCCGAAATGCACGGAATAGAGGTCGTCTGCCGGGTTGCCGGCCCCGGCCCAACTGGCCTGCATGTCGGCCAATTGGGCGCTGGCAGGCTCGGGGCCGTTGGTGAAGGTCATCCAGTCCGCCTTGAGTTGCGCCGTCAGCCGCCGGCCCCTCGGCCCCATGGCGGACAGCGTCAAGCGGACCGGGTCTTCAGTGTTGATGCAGCCGGCCTCCGGGTTGAGGAATTTGATGCGCGCCGGCTTGCCCTCGAACGTGGTCTCGACCTTTTCGCCGGCCAGCAAGCCATAGACGACGCGGATATACTCCGCCATCGCCGACAGCGTCATCGCGCCGAACCCCATGGCGCGGCGGCCGGTAAAGCCGGTGCCGACGCCGAAGTCGATGCGGCCGGGCGCCAGTTGGTTCAGCGTCGCGAAGGCGTTGGCAGTGACCGCCGGGATGCGGTTCGAGGGGATCAGCACGCCAGTGCCTAGCCGAATTTTCGACGTGTTCACCGCCGCAGCGCCCATGGCGACGAAGCAATCTGCGCTCAACATCTGCGTGTCGTAGAACCAGGCGTGGGAGAACCCGAGTTCCTCCGCTCGGCTAGTCACTTTCCAAGCGTCCGCCGTGGTGGCGAGTGCGATACCGAAGTCCATCCTGCTGTTCCTCCTTGCTGCCTTATCCGCCGGTCATGCGCACGCTGAGCGTGCCGACGCTGCCAAAGTCCAATCGGACACGATCACCGGGTTTGGTCTGCACAACGCCGGTGCAGGTACCGGTGGAGACGACCTCGCCAGCGCGAATGCCTATACCCCGCTCCGAAAGGTTATTCGCCAGCCAGACGGCGACATTCAGCGGCGAACCCAGCGCACGCGCGCCATTGCCCTCCGCCTGGAGGGCGTCATTGACGAAGAGGCGCACCGGCGCTGCGGCCAGATCGCGGTCGCGCCAATCGGCGATCCACTTACCATGCGCAAAGGCGATATTGGCTCCGAAATCGGCGTTCACCAACAGGCGGCCCTGACCGAACAGTCCACCGACCCGGCGGGCGCCGACGACTTCCAGGGCCGGTGCGACAGCATCGATGACGGCCAGGACTTGGTCTGCCGTGTAAGGCTGAGGCCGCGCTGGCAGGTCTTGGCCGAAGCGCAACGCGAACTCACCCTCAAGGCCAGGATGGTGAGCGGGATATACCAGAACGTCGGCGCCGTCCGTATAGCAATATGGCTCCAGCAGCGGCGACGCGCCGGGACCCGAGGTGCCCAGCAGCTTTTGCGCCTCCAGACTGGTCGAGCCGACTTTCCATCCGACCCGCTTCAAGCCACTGGCAGCAACCGCCTCCGCCTGCACGCGGTAAGAGGCCGCCTCATCGGCCGGGGCCTCGCTATCGTCAATAGAGATCGAATGGCCGTCGCGGCGGGCTAGCCAAAGGCGGGTTGCTAAGTCGGGGCTGGCCATCGGGAAATCCTATCGTAAGACCGGAGCGACGCCGATGCTAACCCGATGCCAGCCATTCGTCGCAAGATTTCTGACACGCAACTGGGTTGGACCCGGTTTGGTACTCAGGCAATCATTGCAGCCAGCCGAAATGCGTCACCGCCACGATCAGCCGGTCTTCGGCAAAATTTTCACATCGACCGAGCCCAACTCCCCATACTCGCTTCGGATGATATCGCCGGGCTGGATTTCCAGAGCGCCGGTGCACGAGCCTGTGGTAACCCAGATGCCTGCCGGAATGGCGCGTCCCATCCGCGCCTCGCGGTTGGCGAGCGCGGCCGCGACCGCCAGCGGGTTGCCGCCCATGGTGCGGTTCGAATTGCCCTCGGCATGGACGGCGCCGTTGCGATACTGTGTTACCGACAGGTTCGCCAAGTCGAATCGCTGCCAGTCTTTGTGCCACTCGCCCAGGATCATGCCGGCATGGCCATTGGAATCGCATTGGTGCAGCAACGCGGTCTCCGGCCCGGTCGGATTGCTGATCCGGCGCCAGACCAACTCGATCCCAGGCGCCATGGCGTCGATATAGGCGCCGATGGTCAGTGGCGAGTGCGGTGCTGCCTCCGGCAGGATCGGATAGCCGAAGCGCAGCACGAATTCGGACTCGACCAGCAAGGGTGCCCCTGGCGCTTTCACGACCGCCGGCGAGGCATAGGTCCACTCCGACGGCAGCGGCGCGCAACCGGTATCGCGCATCCCGTCCGGCGGCGGGCCCGCCTTCCAGCCGCTGGCGACGTAGCTGCCCAGTCGAAACAATTCATCCTGTATCGCTACCACCGCGGCTTCGTCGGGAGGGAAATCGGCCGGCTCTATCGACACGGGATTGCCGCTGAGCCCGGCAAGCCGGATGTGTTCTGCAAGTCGTTGCATGCTGGTTTTCCTAGTGTTTCGGTGAGGCAACGCAGGCGCGTGCTCACATCAATGTACGGTGTCGGCGATCCATTGCTGCACCATGCGCGCGATCAGGTCGCTGTTGCGGTCCATCATCGGGAAGTGGGAGTTGCCCGGAATGCCCATGGCCGGCAGGTCCCATTCTAGCCAATGGCCACCGGCCTTGTCGACGCGCTGGCCGTACGCTTCTACCGCGCTGCGAATGATGGCCCACCGTTCGTGCCCGTCGAAGTTGTCGCCCCAGATCACCAGATGCCTGGTGCCCGCCGCGGCGAGCGCCGCCATCTGCGTCTCGGTCGCGTCTGCGCCGCCGGAGGGCTCCAGCGTCACCACGGCCTTGACCATGTCGGGGTTGTTGACGGCGGCCTGGGTCGAGAATGCGCCGGACTGACTGTGCGAGATGATCACGCACGGCCCGACTTTCTCGACCAGTTCGTCGTAGGCGGCTTGGGTGATGGCGTCGTGGCCGGCCCAGCGGGCGACCACCTGCTTCTGATACTGATCCGTCACCTCCGCCGGCCACTGGCCATTGGCGAAATAGGTGCGCTTGTCGTGCTCGGTATGAAAACCATCCAGCGGGCCGAAGCGGAACAGGCCCCAGGCGTCCTGCTGCGAGCGGAAGATCGGGTCGCCCTCAAACAGTTCCGGATAGCGCGCAAAACTGGCCCTGCCGCGCTCGACCGCGTCGGAGCAATAGACGTCGAAGCCGGCCTCCAGAAACCGCTGCTGCCAGCCGGGCCGCCCGTCCGGCGTATCCTCCCATGTCGCGCCAGTCTGGCCGCCGCCGTGCCACATCAGGACCGGGTAGGGAAAAGACGGCTCGGCCAGCAGCGTGTACTGCACATACATCTGTTCGATGGCGAAGCGGCCGTTGGGATCGATCTCGAACTCCGGCGCGGCCTTGGCGATGCGCGCCCGGTAGGTCGGCAGGCCGGAGAGTTCGACCATGCGGCCACCGATGTGGAAGCCGCCGATGGCTTTAGCGGTGAAGGTCATCAGTCGGCCTTCGCGGCCTGGATCGCCCGCCACACGCTCTCCGGCGTCGTCGGCATCTGGATATGCTCGACGCCCAGCGGCTCCAGCGCATCCAGCATGGCGTTGATCACCGCCGGCGGCGCGCCGGTCGCACCCGCCTCGCCGCAGCCTTTGACGCCGAGGGGGTTGGCGACGGTCGGCGTTTCCACCGGTACGAAGTCGAAATCCGGGAAGTCGCTGGCGCGCGGCAGGTGGTAGTCCATGTAGGAGCCGGTGAGCAACTGGCCGTCGCCATCGTAGACCGTGCGCTCATACAGCGCCTGGCCGATGCCCTGGGCGATGCCGCCATGCACCTGGCCCTCCAGCAGCAACGGGTTCAGCGCCCGCCCGAAATCGTGCACGACGGTGTAGTCCAGCAGCGAAAATGCGCCGGTTTCCGGGTCGACCTCTATCTCCGCAATGTGCACGCCATAGGGGAAGGTGTGATTTTCCGGCACGAACCGGTCGAAGCCACCGAGCCCTGGCTCCTCACCCTCCGGCAGGTTGGCCGGGTCCTCGGCCAGGGCGGCGACGTCCGGCAGGGTCATGCGCAGATCGGTGCCGGTGACCGAGAACACGCCGTCGGAGAAGTCGATATCGCTCTCGCCCGCCTCGAACTTCAGCGCGGCGATGCGCTTGGCCTTGTCGATGATCTTGTCGGACGCGCGGGCGATGGCGCCACCACCCATCGGGATCGACCAGGAGCCGCCGGTGCCGGTGCCGGTCTCGACCTCGTCGGTGTCGCCCTGGATCACGACGACGTCTTCCGGATCGACGCCCAGCCATTCGTGCACCACCTGGGCATAGCTGGTGCGGTGCGCCTGGCCGTTGCTTTGCGAGCCGATGCGCACGGTGACGATGCCATCCGATTGCACATCGACCTTGGCCGCCTCCGACAGAGCCGGGCCGCCGCCGCAGCGCTCGATATACAGGCACATGCCGATGCCGCGCAGCAGGCCCTGGGCCGCGCTCGCGCCGCGGCGTTCGGCAAAGCCCTGCCAATCCACCCGCGCCTTCGCCTGCTCCAGCAGCGCGCCGAAATCGGCGCTCTCATAGGTCAGGCCGGTGGGGGTGGTGTAGGGAAAGACCTCCGGCTGCAAGGCGATGCGCGCCCGATAGTCCGCCGGGTCCTCGCCCAGATCGCGGGCGGCCTGGTCCACCAGCCGCTCGATCAGATAGGTTATCTCCGGCCGGCCAGCGCCGCGATAGGCATCGATCGGCATGGTATTGGTGAAGGTGCCGGTGACGCGGATATAGACCTGTGGGATGCGGTAGGCGTTCGGCGCCATATGCATGTTGGTCGGCGAGACGGCGCTGCCATTGGCGTTGTAGGCGCCCAGATTGGCGAAGGTTCGCACCCGGAAGGCCAGCGGCTCGCCTTTGTCGTCCAGAGCCAGCTCGCCGGTGGTGACGTTATCGCGGCCATGGGTGTCGGAGAGGAAGGCCTCATCGCGGTCGCTGACCCATTTCACCGGACGGCCGAGGTCGCGGGCGGCGAACAGCACCATGCAGTTTTCCGAATAGAGGCCGTTCTTGCCGCCGAAGCCGCCGCCGACGTCGCCAACCAGCACGCGCACCGCCTCGCGTGGCACGTTGAAGACCCGGTCGGCCAACTGCTCCTTCAGCCGGTGTGGCATCTGGGTGGTGGCGTGCAGGATCATGCGGCCCTCTTCGAACCGGCCGAGCGCGCCGCGGGTTTCGATGGCGTTCAGGATGACCCGGTTGTTGAGCACGTCCAGCTTGACCACGTGCGCCGCCTTGGCGAAGCCGGCTTCGGTCGCGGACTTGTCGCCCAGTTCGAACTCGAACGAGCGGTTTTCCGGTGCGTCGTCCCACAGTTGCGGCGCGCCGGCCTCGGTCGCGCCCTTGGCGTCGGTTACCGCTGGCAGCGGTGCGTAATCGACCGCCACCGCCTCCGCCGCGTCGCGCGCCTGCTCCCGCGTTTCGGCGACGACAAAGGCGACGCTCTGGCCGGGGTAGCGCACCCGGTCGCGGGCGAGCGGCGGCTGGCCGTGGTCGTGAAACGTTGTGCCGTCCACCATCTTGGGGAAGGTCAGGGTCGGGATGTCGCCCAGCGCCTTCACATCCTCGCCGGTGTAGATGGCCAACACGCCCGGCATCGCCTTCGCCGCCGCGGTGTCGATGCCGCGGACCTCCGCATGGGCATAGGGGCTGCGCACCACGTAGGCGTGGGCCATTTCGGGGAAGGACAGGTCGTCGAGAAACTGCCCCTCGCCGCACAGCAACGCCGGGTCTTCCAGCCGCAACAGGGGTTGTGAGATGCCGAACTGCGCCATGGGTTGCCTCGTACTTGGTGGGACGCCGCATTCCAGCATGGGCGGCGGCCAAACGGAAGGGACTCGACCGCGCGCCACGGGAGTCGCGGCCGGCCTATCCTCCGAACCCGGGAGGGTATGGAGAGCGTGCGGCCGGAGTCAGAGGCTGCCGGCTAATCCGCCAAAGTCAGCACAATCTTGCCCGGCTCGGCCCGGTCGAGCAGCATGGCGTAGGCGCGGGCATAGTCGCTTGCGGGCAGGTTGGTCCGAATCAGCGGCCGCAGAGCGCCTTCGCTCCACATGCGCGCGAGGCCAGCGAAGGACTGGCGCAGCAGGCCGGGCGTGTGGATGAAGTGGGCGTTCCAGAACACACCAACCGCCGCCACACCTTTGACCAGCAGCACGTTCGCCGGGATTTGCTGAATGCGCCCCGCCGCGAAACCGACGATCAGCAGCCGAGCGTCCCAGTTCACGCAGCGCAGCGACTGGTCGAACAGGTCGCCGCCGAGCGGGTCGTAGACCACGTCCGCACCCTTGCCGTCGGTCAGGCCTTTGACTGCATCGCGCAGGTCTTCGCTCTGCGTATCGACCACGGCATCGGCGCCAGCCTGAAGCGCCGCTGTGGCCTTCGCCGGCCCGCGTACCTGGGCTATCACCCGCGCGCCCAGCGCCTTGCCGATCTCGATGGCGGCAAGGCCGACGCCGGAGGTCGCGCCCAGCACCAGCAGCGTCTCGCCCGCCTGCAAGTGGCCGCGATGCACCAGGGCTATGTGGGAGGTGCCATAGATCACCGGCCAGGCCGCCGCGGTCTGGAAGTCCATGCTATCCGGGATCGGGAATACGCGCTTTGCCGGCGCTACGATCCGGCTGGAAAGGCCGCCGTTCTGCAAGGCGCAGAACACCCGGTCGCCGACCGCAAAGCCGCTGACGCCCTCGCCGACCGCGGTCACCTCGCCCGCCGCCTCGAACCCAGGTGTGAAGGGGAACGGCGGCTTGACCTGGTATTTGCCGGCGATCATCAGCGTATCGGCGAAGTTCAGCGCCGCCGCGTGGGCCTGCACCGCAATCTCGCCCGGTCCGGGCGTCGCCTCGGACGGTTCGCCGAGCCGCAGGTCCGTCGGCTGTCCCCATGCGTCGCAGAAAAGTGCCACCATCTCGCAAAGCCTCGTCGTGTTTCAGGCCGAAAAGAGAAGGGCCCGCAGCGGCGATGCACATACGGGCCCAGAAGTTTAGCCGAACGGCAACGCGATGCCGTCTGGCGCGGTATCAGGCCGCTTCGAACAGCGGTGCGACCACCGTCCCGCGGCGTTTCAGGTTGGCGGCGAACTCGGCCGGGAAACTGTCGGCGACGGAGCCGGTGACGGTCTCCGTTGCCAGCAAGGCCTGGCTCCACGCCTTCACCAATGGAAAGTCGTCTAGCAGGCCGCTGCCCAACCGCTCTTCCACCGCGGCGAACCGCTGGAAAAACGGTGCGTAGGCGGCATCGACCAGGCTGAGGTCCGGTCCGTTGAAGTAGGGGCCGTCATTGCCGCGCTCGCGGTCGATGGCGTCCTCCAGCTTTTGCAGCACGGCCCGCGCCTTCTCATAGCCTTCCTCCTGCTCCGCCGGCGTTTTGGCGTAGTAGCAGGCGGAAAGGCCGCTGGAGAAGGTTGGCACGAAGTCGGTCCAGGCCCGGTTCATCGCCCGTTTGACCGGGTCTTTCGGATGCAGTGGCGGATCGACCGTTTCCTCGATAAACTCGGCGATGGCGTTGCTTTCGAACAGCGGCGTATCGCCGACATTCAGCACCGGCACCTTGCCATGTGGAGAAATCTTCAGGAACCAATCCGGTTTTTCCCGAAGGTTGATGTAGGCCACGTCGAACTCAACCCCTTTGGCGCGCATCACGATCACGGCGCGCTGAACCCAGGGTCAAGTGACGGAGCTGATCAAATGATAGCGCTCTGTCATGGGGGGTCCTTTGTCAAAACTCGACTGGGCCGCCGGGCGCGGAGCCGCGATGGCCCAGACGTCACTATAATGCAGTCGGCGACTTTCCCAAACCCTCTAGAAAATGGCCGCGACGAACACTTTATAATCGGGGCTCACCAGCATGCAAATTTTGCCGGCCGGATATCTTGACAGCCCGTCGCGGCCGCCCATTTATGTAAATGTGAATAACATTCACATTGAAAGGAAGGACACTGATGGAGCGCGTTACGGATTGGCTGAAGCGTGTCGAGGCGCAACTCGACAGATGGGGCAGGGGCGCCTGGATCGCCGCCTTTGTCCTCGGTTTCATCCTGTTCTGGCCGATTGGCCTGGCGATTCTGGGCTATACACTTTGGAGTGGACGTATGGGTTGCTGGAAAAACCGCAACAAGCACGCTCGCCGCAGCGCCGGCAGCACGGGCAGCACGGGCAACACGGCATTCGACGAATACCGCGCGGAGACACTGCGCCGTCTTGAGGAGGAACAGTCGGAGTTCGAGGCCTTCCTCGACCGCCTGCGCCGGGCGAAGGACAAAGCCGAACTCGACGAGTTCCTGGCCCAACGCCGCCGCGGCAAAGAGGGCGACCCGCAAGCCGCTTAGCCGCTGCCTGCACCACGACAAACAGGGCGGCCTCGCGATTGCGGGGCCGTCTCTTGTGGGGCCCGGTCGGAACTGCGGCCTCCCGCTTACTTGCCGGTAATCTGCAAGACCCGGTCCAGCGTCTCGGTCTTGTGGTCTGGGACGACGAAGATGGCGTCGTCATAGCCTAAATCGACAATGCGCTGGAAGCGCTGCTGCGCCGTCTTCGGATCGCAACAGAGGTGGAATGGACCATCGTCCGGCATGTCCTCAGTCGGGGCGGAGAGGTCGACCTTGATGTTGGTGACGATGGCCCGCTTGCCGCCGTGCGAGCGGTAGAGCGCGACGCCGTCCTTCAGCTTGTTGAAGGTCGAGCGCGCGCCGGACGCGATCCAGCCGTCGAACTCCTTGGCGGCGCGCGGAATCCAGGTCTTGCCGGCCCAGGAGCCGATCAGGATCGGCGGGCCGCCCTTGGCCGCCGGCCAGGCGTTAATGCGCGCGCCGTTGACCTCCTCATCCCGCCAGATGCGCTGCATCAGCGGCAGCGCTTTGCCCATGTCGCTGAGGCGACTGTCGAAATCCAGGCCCGAAAACTCGAAGTCGGTCCGGGTCGAGCCGGCGCCGACGCCGAACGAGAAGCGGCCCTCGCACAGCAGGTGCGCGGTCAGAGCCTGGCGCGCCAGATTAACCGTCTGACGCAGCGGCGCCTGCAGGATACAGGTGCCGACCTCCAGCGTCTTGGTGACGCTCGCCGCCAAGGTGAGGGCGATCAGTGGGTCCGGGTGGATGTGGCCGCGGCCGACGGCGTCGAAGAACCAAAGGCCATCGAAGCCCGCCGCCTCCGTCGCCCGCGCGCCATCCAGCAGGGACGTGCGGGTGAGGTCCTCCATGGTCTGAGCACCCAAATAGGCGATGCCGATCCGCATAGGCGTTGTCTCCTAACCCTTGAACGGCGCGCCGTCGAAGCGCTCCAGCCTGACGATGTCCTCGACCGGGCGGCGGCGCAGCTTCGAGAGCTGCTTCGCCGGCTTACCGAGCGGCACGATGGCGGCAATCGCCACGTGCGAGGGAATGTTCAGCGCCTGTTGCAGTTTTGGCTCCTGCGCCACTGCCAGCGTGGTGATGGTGCCGCCGAAGCCCTCGTTGCGGGCCGCGAGCAGCGCGTTCCAGACGAAAGGATAGATCGAGCCGCCGCTGATCACACCGACCCGCTCCAGGTTCTTGTCGGTGGAGGCGACGACCTGCAAATCCACGCAGAACACCAGCACTACCGGCGCTTTCTTGGCCGGCTCGGTCAGGTGCGCCGGCACCTCGGTCGCAGCCTCGACCTCCGGCGTGACCTTGGTCGGGCGGATCGAGTTCCAGGGGCTTTCGCCGGCCTTGTTCTGGGCGGTGTAGAGCTTGCCAGCGGGGCGCGCCGCTTCGCCCAACATATCCTTGGTCGCCTGATCGCGGACGACGATGACGAAGTTGCCCTGGCGGTTGCCGCCGGATGGCGCGAAGCGGGCGTTCTCGAAGATGTGGGCCAACACCGCGTCCGGCACCGGATCGTCGGTAAACTCCCGGCACGCAAACGTGGTGCGCATGACGTCGTAGAGGTCCATCGGGCGGCTCCCTGGGCTAGGCGTTCGAGCTTTGCCCACAGTTATGCCGGGAAATGGCGGGGCGGGCTAGAGGATGTGTTGGCTGCGGTTGACCGGGACTGTTGCTCGTGCGGTATCCGGATGCTCACAAATGTTAAGATGACAAGGCTATAAATCAAGTTATTTCAATAGGTTAAGGGGAGAGTGGAGCAAAATATTAGCAAACCTGAACATGGCTTAGCAGGCGGCGGCCGGGGTTTGCACCCAGCCGTGGATAGAGGTTATCGGAATATTATCCTAAATGCAAGACCTGTCTCGGATGAGGCTATTGGCGAGGCGGTGTGAGGGCTTTGGTGGGTCGGGCGACTGGGTTGCCGCGTCGCCTGCGGCTCCTCGCGATGACGGAGGGGGAGGGGTGGCGGTTCCTCTCCCCGTTGCCCGTCAGTCGTCGCCGGCCAGTGCCAGGCTCGGCTCTTTGGCGGGCGTGAAGGTGAAGCCTTCGTAGCCGTTGGCGGCGACCGCCTCGATCTTCGCCTTGTAGCGGTTGACGCCGCCGACATAGGGCATGAACACCCGCGGCTTGCCGGGGATGTTGGCGCCCATGTACCAACTGGCGGCCTTGGGGTAGAGGGTCTGGTCGGCCACCTCCTTCACATGCATGGTCCAGTCGTGCTGCGACTGCTCGGTCGGCTCGATGGCGGCCTTGCCGTGCTCGCGCATGTAGGTGAGGCAGTCCGTGATCCAGTCCACATGCTGTTCGCACGAGAGGATCATCTGGCTTTTGACGCCGGGCGAGCCCGGGCCGGTGATCATGAACATGTTGGGGAAGCCGGCGCTCATGATGCCCAGCATGGTGTAGGGCCCCGCGTGCCAATCCTCGGTCAGCGAGCGGACGTCGCCCGAGTCGCTATCAACACTGCGGATGTCGATCTCTTTCAGCGCGCCGGTCATCGCGTCGAAGCCGGTGGCGAAAACGATGGCGTCGAACTCGTACTCGGTGCCATCCTCCAGCCGGATGCCCTTCGGGGTCAGCCCGGCAATCGGGGTCTGGCGGGCGTTCACCAGATGGACGTGCTGCTTGTTGTAGGTCTCGTAATAGCCGGTATCCAGCACCAGCCGCTTGGTCCCCATCGGGTGATCGTTCGGGCAGAGCATCTCTGCAATGGTCTGATCCTTGACGATTGCGCGGATCTTGTCGTGCACGAACTCGCGCGCCGTCTTGTTCGCGTCGTCATTGGTCAGCAGGTCGTTGTAGGCATAGAGGAAGCTGATCGAGCCGCCTTCCTGCCATTTTTGCTCGTAAAGCGCATTGCGCTCCGCCGGCGTCGCCTCCAGGGCGGACTTTTCCGGCGGCGGGTAGCCGGCAATGCCGAAGGGGGTGTCGTAGGCGGCCTTGCGCCGTTCGCGGTAGGTCGCCTTGTGCTGCGCCTCGATCTCGCGGTTCATCGGGCCGTTGGCGGCGGGCAGGATGTAGTTGGCGGTGCGCTGGAACACGGTCAGCGTCTCCGCCTGGCTCGCGATGATCGGGATCGACTGCACGCCGCTGGAGCCGGTGCCGATCACCGCGACCCGCTTGCCGGTGAAATCGACGCCCTCGTGTGGCCAGAGGCCGGTGTGATAGGTCTCGCCCTGGAAATCGTCGAGGCCGGGGAAGTCCGGCACGCGTGGGATCGAGAGGTTGCCGGTCGCCATGATGCAGATCGGCGCGCAGAACGTCTCGCCTGCCTCGGTCTCCAAGGTCCAGAGATTGGTTTTGCGGTCATAGGTGGCGTGGTTGACCCGCGTCTCGAACTGGATGTTGCGGCGCAGGTCGAACCGGTCGGCGACATGGTTCACATAGTCGAGGATTTCCGGCTGGTTGCCATAGCGCTCCGGCCAGGACCATTCCTGCTCCAGCTCGGGATCGAAGCCGAAAGAGTATTCCAGGCTCTCCACGTCGCAGCGGCAGCCGGGATAGCGGTTCCAGTACCAGGTGCCGCCGACCCCATCGCCGGCCTCCAGCACCTGCACGTTCAGACCCAGCTTGTCGCGCAGGCGGTAGAGGGCATAGACGCCGGAAACGCCGGCACCGACGATGAGGGCGTCGAATTGTTGGGCTGTGCTCATGAACTTATCCTTCGCAAAAGCGTGCGTGGGAGAAGCATAGCAACGCGATGATCGAGCGTCGATAGGAGCGAAATTTGGGGCCGATCATCAGCGTTAACAGCCCGTTGAAAAAGGCGCACATGCCCGGGTGTCATCCGACGGCGAGCCA
>CAXBDI010000054.1:0-24125 GCA_963974445.1 uncultured Alphaproteobacteria bacterium | reverse complement strand
CGGAATACACCTTAGAAAAGCTGCCAACCTGTCCAAACGACCAGGACCACCTCTACCTGGCTTTCGTGGCTACACCCTGCGCATTGCTATCTTGGAGAACGATGTTTATCTACTTAATGCCTTTGGGCCGAGGCTCTTAGTGTTTCAAATAATGTTTACTTGAAGGGTTTGAGATGACTGAAGCGAGCCCCGGAACACAAGGTCTCAGCCAGGCCGAGCTCGACGCGATGGTTTCCTCCGCCGATGCCGGTGGACGGGAGGCGGGCGGCGTGGTGGGCAAGCTGATTGCGGGCATTGCCTTGCTATGGGCATTGTTTCAACTGTGGTTCGCCTCGCCATTGCCGTTTGCGCTGAACATCGGCGTGTTTAACGATACCGAGGCGCGGTCGATTCATCTGACCTTCGCCATCGTGCTGGCCTTCCTGGCATTTCCGCCGGAGAACTCGGCCTTTCAGCGGATAATGGGGGTTGCATCGCCGCTGATCCTTGGCGGGCTGTTGGCGCTTTCGGCCGGCGATATCTTCCCCGTATGGATCGTGCTCGCCATCACCGCGGCCATCGCCATCGCCATCGCCTTGCCGACAAGCCCGGTCCGCGTTGCGCCGCAGGAGTGGCTGCTGGCCGCCATCGGCGGCTTCTGTGCGGCGTATCTGTTCCTGTTCTATCGGGAGTTGGCGGACCGGGTTGGTCAGCCGATCGATATCGACTACATCGTCGCCATCGCCGGCCTGTTGATCCTGCTGGAAGCGACCCGCCGTGCGCTCGGCCCCGCGTTGGTCATCGTCGCCTCGCTGTTCTTGGTCTACACCATTCTCGGTCCGTATATGCCGGACATCATCGCGCACAAAGGCAACAACCTGCGTGAGATCATCAACCATCAGTGGATCACGACGGAGGGCGTGTTCGGCATTGCGCTTGGCGTTTCGACCTCGTTTGTATTCCTGTTCGTGCTGTTCGGCGCGCTGTTGGATAAGGCCGGGGCCGGCAATTACTTCATTCAAGTCGCCTTCTCGCTGATGGGGCACATGCGCGGCGGCCCGGCGAAGGCGGCGGTGGTGTCATCCGCGATGACCGGCCTGATCTCCGGCTCCTCCATCGCCAACGTGGTGACGACGGGCACGTTCACGATCCCCTTGATGAAGAAGGTCGGCTTCTCGGCGGAGAAAGCCGGCGCGGTCGAGGTGGCCTCCTCGGTCAACGGCCAGATCATGCCGCCGGTCATGGGCGCCGCCGCGTTCCTGATGGTCGAGTATGTCGGCATCCCGTATTTCGACGTCGTGACCCACGCCTTCCTGCCGGCGCTGATCTCCTACATCGCACTGGTCTATATCGTGCATCTGGAGGCGTCGAAGGCGGGCATGGAGGGCCTGCCGCGCGCCTACACACCCGGCCCGCTGCTGCGGCGGTTGATCGGCTTTGTCTTCGGCGTGCTGCTGCTCAGCGCCGTCAGCCTCGGTGTCTATTACGGCATGGGGTGGATGCGGCCGGCCTTCGGCGAGTCCGCCTCGTTCATTGTGTTCGGCCTGCTGACCGCGGTCTATGTGGCTCTGGTCGCGTTCGGCTCGAACTATCCGGAGCCGAAGATGGACGATCCGAACGAGCCGGTGACGTCGTTGCCGCTGCCGGGGCCGACGATCAAGTCGGGACTGCACTTCGTCCTGCCGGTAGTGGTGCTGGTCTGGGCGCTGATGGTCGACCGCCTCTCGCCCGGCCTTTCCGCCTTTTGGGCGAGCGCGTTCATGATCTTCATCCTGGTGACGCAGCGCCCGCTGTTCGCGTTGTTCCGCGGCCAAGACAACGTGGCGGCCGAGGTTCGCCGCGGCTTCACCGACCTGGTGGAAGGCCTGATCGGCGGCGCGCGCAACATGATCGGCATCGGCATCGCCACAGCGGCGGCCGGCATCATCGTCGGCGCGGTGTCGCAGACCGGTGTCGGCTCGGCATTGGCGGACGTGGTCGAGGTGCTGTCCGGCGGCAACCTGCTGGCGATCCTGTTCCTGACGGCGGTCTTGTCGTTGATCCTTGGCATGGGGCTGCCGACGACGGCGAACTATATCGTCGTCTCCGCACTGCTGGCGCCGGTGATCGTCACGCTGGGGCAGGAGAACGGTCTGATCGTGCCGCTGATCGCAGTTCATCTGTTCGTGTTCTACTTCGGCATCATGGCCGACGTAACACCGCCGGTCGGGCTCGCGTCGTTTGCGGCGGCCGCGGTTTCCGGGGGCGATCCGATCAAGACCGGCGTCGTCGCGTTCTTTTATTCGTTGCGGACGGCGGCGCTGCCCTTCCTGTTCATCTTCAACACCGACCTGCTGTTAATCGATGTGACAGTTCTGGAGGGTATTCTGGTCTTCGTCGTCGCGACGGTCGCGATGCTGTTGTTCGCCGCAGCGACCCAAGGTTGGTTCCTGGCGCGAAACAAGATCTGGGAGTCCGCGTTGCTGTTGTTACTAGCGTTCAGCTTCTTCCGCCCTGGCTTTTGGATGGACATGATCTATCCACCCTATGTGGATCACCCGCCGGCGCAGATCGCCGAAGCCCTGGGCAATGCGGCGCCTGGCGAGGAGGTGCGGTTGCGTATAGCCGGCCTGGACGCAGTCGGCACGGCGCGGGAGTGGGTGGTCGAGTTTCCGGCGCCCGAAGGCGCGGACGGTCAAGCGAGGCTCGCGGCCATGGGCATGACCCTGGTCGAGCGCGACGGCAAAACGATGATCGATGACGTTACATTCGGCAGTCCCGGCAAGAAACTGGGCCTGGATTGGGATCAGGAAATCCTTACGGTGCGGACAGCCGCCGACGCGCCGACCAAGTATCTGATCTTTATACCGGCTCTGCTGATCCTGGCTCTGGTCGTCGTGATGCAGCGCCGGCGCACCAGCGCGGCAACAGCCTGAGAGGAGATGTCCGATGTATAAGGCGATCCTGTTGGCTATCGATTTGGCTCATGACAGCTCCTGGAAAAAGGCGGCCCCGGTCGCCGCGGCGTTGGCCGATCAATTTGGGGCGGCACTGCACGTGATGACGGTTGCGCCGCATGTTCGCGGCTCCATGGTGGCGCAGCATTTCCCGGCGAATTTCGAGAAGAATGCGGCGGCCACGTCTGCGCGGGAACTGGCCGACGTCGTCGCCAAGATCTTTCCGGGCCGCCAGGTGGACATGCATGTCGCGAATGGCCGGGTGTACCGGTCCATCGTCGATACGGCGGCGCGGCATCAGTGCGATTTGATCGTCATGGCCTCGCACCGTCCCGAATTGCAGGATGTCCTGCTCGGCCCGAACGCCGACCATGTATTACGCAATACCAAAGCATCTGTTCTTATCGTTCGCGAGTAGATCGACGGCTTGATTTTGGGCCGTAATTCGGAAATCTTAGGCAAAGGGCGCTAGTATGGCAGTTGATACCGATTTGGGCCGACTTCGGATTCCGGATGGTTTCTGGCGGTTCAGTGTGTTCGTCGGTGTCGCTATCCTGACGGCCGGCAGTCTGGCGCTCGCGATTTGGTGGCACTACGCGTTCTGGGCGACCGCAGTCTTCGGTAGTCTGACGCTGCTCGGCATTTACGATCTGTTTCAGCACCATCACAGCTTAATGCGCAACTACCCCATCATCGCCCGCGGGCGCTGGGTGTTCGAAGAGTTGCGGCCCTATCTCAGGCAATACATTGTCGAAAGCGATCAGGACGGCAGGCCGGTCGACCGGGCGTCGCGCTCCGTCGTCTATGCACGGGCGAAGGGACAGGAAGACGCCGTGCCGTTCGGCACCTCTTTGGACCCAAGCGCTACCGGCTATGCTTTTATTGCACAGTCGATGGCGCCGAAGCCGCTGAGCGATACCGATCTGCGGGTCGATGTCGGCGGGCGCGACTGTGCGCCACCTTATTCCGCCTCGATGTTCAATATCTCGGCCATGAGCTTTGGGTCACTTAGCGCCAATGCGATCGAGGCGTTGGATCTGGGTGCGAAGAAAGGCAACTTTTACCACGATACGGGCGAAGGGTCGATCAGCCGTTACCACCGCAAACACGGCGGCGACCTGGTGTGGGAGATCGGCTCCGGCTACTTCGGCTGCCGAAACCGGGACGGGACGTTCGACGAAGGCGCTTTTGCCGAGAATGCGGCGAACGACCAGGTCAAGATGATCGAGATCAAGATCAGCCAGGGCGCCAAGCCGGGCCATGGCGGCATGTTGCCGGGCGCCAAGGTTACTGAGGAAATCGCCGCGGCGCGCGGCATTCCCATCGGTGAGGATTGCCTCTCGCCCGCCTATCATTCTGCATTTTCCAATCCTCGCGAACTGATCGAATGGGCCGCGCGACTACGGGAATTGAGCGGCGGCAAGCCTGTCGGCGCCAAATTCTGCGTCGGCCAACCGCATGAGGTGTTTGCGGTGACGAAGGCCATGGTCGAATTGGATACAACGCTGGACTTCGTGGTCGTCGATGGTGCGGAGGGCGGCACCGGCGCTGCACCGCGGGAATTCATCGACCATATCGGCATGCCAATGCGGGAGGGCCTGATCCTCACGCGCAACGCCTTGGTCGGTGCGGGCCTCAGGGAAAAGGTGCGCATCGCGGCTGCCGGCAAGGCGACCAGCGCGTTTGCCATCGCCTCGAACGCCGCCATCGGCGCGGATTGGACCAATGCGGCCCGCGCCTTCATGTTCACCATCGGCTGCGTGCACTCATTGAAATGCCATACCGGCGAATGCCCCGTCGGGGTTGCAACCCAGAACCATTCGCGTCAGCGCGCGCTCATCGTGCCGGAAAAGGCGGAGCGCGTGTATCGTTTTCACGAGCGAACCCTGCATGCCTTGAAGGAAATCGTGGCTGCCGCGGGCCTCAGCCATCCTAGCGAGTTCCAGCCGCACCATCTTTATCAGAGAGCCAACGTGCACGAACTGCTTCCGGCAGACCGGATTTACCCCTTCGTTCTGCCGAACCAACTGCTCGACGAGCCCGAATCGACCCGGTACAAGATCGCGTGGACGATGGCGGACACCGGCAGTTTTGCGCCGCGCCGCGACTTCACTTTGGACCGGCAGGCGGCTTACAGCCCCGCGGAATAAATGTGTGTTGCGCCGTCCGGTGCGCCCGGTCATGCTGATTTTCATGCAATCATCTATCCGTTCGATTGGCGGTGAGGTCATGCGGCGCCGTTGGCCATGAGCATCGTCGTCGTCGGACTGCTCGGGTTCATCGCCCTGCTGGCGGTTGCGGCAATGGCCGTTCCGTTGGCCAGATGGCTTGAACAGCCGGTTGCCGTCCTGTTTGCTGCACTCGGGCTCATCTATGGACTGGCGACCAGCGTGTTTGGCGTGCAGTTAATGAGCGGCGCGCTCGATACCTACGATCAATGGTTCGTCGATCAGCTTGCGCTGGATTCCCAGGCGATGCTGCATCTGTTTCTGCCGCCGCTGCTGTTCGACATGACTTTGTCGGTCAACGTGCGCCGCCTGGTCGAGGACGCGGCCGCCGTGACCGTGATGGCGATCCTGGCGGTGGTGACCGCGACTGTCGCAATTGGCGTGGCGCTGTGGATCGCATCGCCGGTCGCGCTGGCCGGGTGCCTGCTACTGGGCGCCGCGGTGGCGACCACCGATCCCGGTGCGGTGATCTCGACATTCCGCGAGATTGGTGCGCCGCGGCGTCTGCTGGTCATCCTGGAAGGCGAAAGCCTGCTGAACGATGCCGCAGCCATCGCGATTTTCGGCCTGCTGCTGGGCATCATCCGCCATGAGGTATCGCCTTCGCTGGCAGGGGTTGCGCTGGATTTTCTCTACAGCTTCGGCTCTGGCGCCGGTGTCGGCCTGCTGATCGCTTTGGCGGCTGGGCGAATTTATCCGATGCTGGTCCGCTCCCACGTGGCCGAGGCGTCGATTACCGTCATCGTCGCCTATGGCGCGTTCATCGCGGCGGAGCAGTTGTTCGGCGGCTCCGGCGTCGTCGCGGTCGTCTTTGCCGGTCTGACCACGGGCTGGTCCGGGTTCATGCGCATGGGCCCGGGCAACTGGCAGACCGTGCGCGCCGTGTGGGCGCAGATCGGCTTTTGGGCGAATGCGCTGATCATGATCATCGCGACCAGCCTGGTACCCGGACTGATCGTCGAACTGGGCTGGCTGATCGCCCCGCTGACCCTACTGGTCTACCTGGCGGCGATGGCTGCGCGCGCGCTGATCCTGATGGGATTGCTGCCGCTGATGGCATTGGTCCGCCTGACCAGCCCGTTGAGCCTGCGCCAAAGCGGATTGCTGGTTTGGGGCGGCGTGCGGGGGTCGGTGACGCTGGTCCTGGCGGTGTCCATCGCCGATATCGGCACGCTGGGCGACGATGCTCGGCTGTTGGCGGCGATAGCGGCCTCCTACACATTGCTCACCATCTTCCTGAACGCCGCGACTTTGGCCTGGCTGACGCGAAAACTGGGGCTGAACCACCTGTCACAGACCGACATCGCGCTGCGCGAGAAGATCGTCGCCGGCGCGTTGGAGCGGGTGCGCAGCGTCGTCCGCAATATGGTGCGGGCGCGCCACCTGGAACCGGAAGCGCTGGCCGCGGTCGATGAGGCGCTGGGACAACGCCGCGACCAGGTCGAGGCACAGGCGGAGGCGCAGGCCGGTGGCGAACGCATACCCTTCGGCGAGCGATTGCGTCTCGGTCTGACCATCGCCAGCGGTCAGGAAGTTCGCCTGATCCGGCGGGCGTTGGAGGAAGGCGCTATCGGCCCGCGTACCGCCGGATTGCTGCGGCTGTTCGCCGAACGCATCGCCGACGCTGCCAGGGTCGGCGGCCGCGACGGCTATAGCGAGGCTGCGGATGCCGCCATGCGGCCGACGACGATTTACCGAACGGCGGTTTGGATGCGGCGGCTGTTGATGATCGACTGGCCGCTGCGCTCCGCCACCGAATTGCATTTTGTTGCCCTGCTGGAGAGTGAGCGGGTGGTTCGGGAGTTGAAGGGTTTCGTCGATGCCACCGTCGCACCGATGATCGGCGATGACGCCGCGCGTAATCTCTCGGCGCTGATGGTCTCGCGCCATGAGGCGATCAACGCCGAGATCAACGTCATCAGCGCGCAATACCCGCGCTATACGGCGGAGGTGGAACAGAACCTGGTGGCGCATGCCGCCATCCGCCGCGAGCGCCAGCAGTATACCCGTCTGCTAAACGACAGCATTATCAGCCAGGAATTGCACGACAGCCTGATCGCCGACCTGGAGCGGCGCGAGCGCCGGGTCGCCAGACCGCCCCGCCTCGACTTGACGCTGAAGCCGCTGGCGCTGTTGGATCGGGTGCCGATTTTCGCCGGGCTCGACCCGAAACAGCGGCGGCTAATGGCGCGGGCGATGCGCACCCGCTTTACCACGCCGGGCGAGATCATCGTCAGCGAAGGCGAGCGCGGCACAGCCATGTACTTTATTGCGTCCGGCGCGCTGGAGGTGCAGGGCGGCCCGCATCCGGTACAACTGCGCACCGGCGACTTTTTCGGAGAGATTGCACTGCTGCACCCCTACCGACGCCGGTCCAGTACGGTGGTATCGAACGGTTTCTGCCGCCTGCTGGTGTTGAAACGCAATGACTTTATGCGGCTGTCGAGGCGTGATCCCACTATTGAAGCTCTGATCCGCCAGGCCAATGTCAACCGCTGGTCGATGGCGGCGGCGCGGGCGCCGATGGCCGAGAGCGACGCCTCAGGCGCCCCCTAAGGTTGGGCGCGTTCCAGGCGCGGCGCTGCCCAGGCTGCGAACTGTGGCTGCAACGCCTGCTGCGGCGGCGCCTGGCGCCGCGCCAGACGCATGGCCGCTTACTCGGCGTCGGTGAAAGGGTAATGGGCTTTGACATAGTCGACGGCGGTGCGGATTGCCGCGACCGGGTCGTCGGTCCGCCGCATTTCGACCGACGCCCAGCCGTCGTAGCCGTCGGTATCCAGCGCCTTGCCGAAGGCCTCGTGGTGCATTTGCGGCGCACTGAAGTCGCCGAGCCGCGGCTCGCTGATGTGCACGTGGCTAACGATATCGCTGACCGAGTGAAACGCGTCGGCGGCCTGATCGCCGGCCATCTCCGTGCAGGCGATATCCAGGTGCAGGCTCACGCCGCTATGGTCGACCCGGCGTACCATGTCGGCCGCCTCCGACCAGCCGGTAAGGAACGTGCAGCCATAGGCAGGAGGATTGGCCTCGATCCCCAGTACGACGCCGCGATCGGCGCAGACCGCGGCGATCAGGCGGAAGGTGCTGGTGGCGTGTTCCATCGCCTCCTCGGCCGGCATATCGCCCGGATCGCGGTTTGTGGGGGCGTCGAATACCAGAGTGCGGGCGCCCAGCGCCGCCGCCACATCCGCGACCTGGGCGATGTGGCCGACCAAAGCCTCCACCGATGCCTCGTCACCGAACACCTGCAAGTCGGGCTTGCCTAGGAGGATGGATTGCAGGGCCGGCACGGCGAAACCCAGTTCGCCCAGACGCTCCTTCACCGTTGCCGCGGCTGACGGCGACATGCCCTGCCAATCCGGCCAGATCTTGGTGGGGGCGATCTCGATGCCGTGGACGCCGGCCTCCTGCAACATTGCGATGACGGCGTCGGTCTCGGGCGGGTCCCAGGCGATGTTGGAGACGGCCAATTTCATCTCATGCGCTCTTTCATGGGTGCGAGTTTCAAGCCGGCAGCGCCGGGCCGGTCAGCAGTCAGGTCGCCGCAGCCGACATGTCGAGCAGGTCAACCTACACCGAGAAGACAAACACAGCCAATTCCGCACGGTGGCCCACTGACCAGCGGTAGCTTCGCGCAGACGCCGGTGCTGACCGGCATCGCGAGCGCATGGACGGAATGCGCGCCGCTCGTGTTTCGCGAGCAGCAGCGACTGGCCCAGGTGCTGGCGCCGCTGCCGATCCTCGGGTTCGACACAGACAACGATACCGTCTTCATCAACGAAACGGTGAAGGCCTGGTTCGATGCGGCAACCGTCGCGTTCACCCGCTCGCGCCACTAGAACGCAGCTTCTCCCGGTCACATGACATTCTGTGCGTGGGCCGCGCTTAGATCGCCAGGTATTCGTGGCGCAGGTCCTGGTTCTCCAGGACCTCCTGTGCGCTGCCGTCGTAGACGACCTGGCCCATCTCCAGGATCACGGCGCGGTCGGCCAGTTGCAGGGCCGCGACCGCGTTCTGCTCGACGATGATCGTGGTGATGCCCAGGCCTTTGACCTCCACCAGGATCTTCTCGATTTCGCGCACGATCACCGGGGCGAGCCCCTCGTAAGGCTCGTCCAGCAGCAGCAGTTTCAGATCGCGGGCCAGGGCGCGGGCGACCGCCAGCATCTGCTGCTCGCCGCCGGATAGCGTTATGCCCTCCTGCTTGCGCCGTTCGGCGAGGCGCGGAAAGTGGCCGTAGATCCGATCCAACTCCCAACCCTTCGGCTCGGCGATTTGCGCCAGGATCAGGTTTTCCTCGACGGTCAGGCCGGGGATGATGCGCCGGTCCTCCGGCACCAACTGCACACCTTTTTGCGCCGCCTGATGCGACTGCATCTTGTGCAGATCGACGCCGCCGATGCTGATCTCACCGCTGCGCAAGGCCGGCGTCTCCGTCCGTGCGATGGTGCGCAGGGTCGAGGTTTTGCCGGCGCCGTTACGGCCGAGCAACGCCAGGATCTGCCGCTCCGCCAGATCGAACGAGACGCCCTGCACGATATAGCTCTCGCCATAATAGGCATGGATGTCCCGCACCTTGAGAAACGGCGCTGCTGTGCTAGCCGCGTCGGACGATGGAATCTCCGGTGCGTTCATGGCCTGCATATTCATCAATGGGTTCCACCTAAATACGCTTCCTGGACCCGCGGGTCACCCTTGATTTGATCCGGCGTGCCCTCGGCGATGACGGTGCCGCGTGCCAGCACGCTGATAGTGTCGGCGAGCGAGAAGACCACGTGCATGTCGTGTTCGATAATGATTTTGGTGATGCCGCGCTCACCGATCTTTTGCAGCAGGTCGATGGTGTTATTGGTGTCGGCCCGGCTCATGCCGGCGGTCGGTTCGTCCAGCAGCAGCAGTTTCGGGTCCTGCACCAGGCACATCGCCAACTCCAGCCGCCGCTTGTCGCCGCGGGAGAGCGAGCCGGCATGCGCGCCGCGCTTCTCGTACAGGCCTACTTCTTGCAGCATGGCGTCGGCCCTGCCGATGACGTCGCGCCGGGCGGCGACCGCCTGCCAGGCATTGGTGCGGAAGGGGCCGTCGACCTTTGCGAAGGTTGGGATCATGACGTTTTCATGCAGCGTCAGATCGGCGAAGATTTCCGGGGTCTGGAACACGCGGGCGACGCCGGCCTGGTTGATCTCGTGCGGCTGAATGCCGAGGAGGGAGCGGCCAGCGAACATCACCGTGCCGGTATCCGGCTTCAGCCTGCCGACGAAACAGTTCAGCAGCGTCGATTTCCCGGCGCCGTTCGGGCCGATAATCGCGTGCACATTGCCTTCCTCCACCTGAAGGTTGACGTTGTCGAGGGCCTTCAGGCCGCCGAAGGTCTTGTTGACCGCCTGCACATCCAACAGGGTCGCCATGGCTTGACGCCTCCTATTCCGCCGGTTGCGTTTGGGCCGCGGGCGCGGTTGCAGGGGCCTCAGCGTTACCGCCGGGGCCCTTGGTGAACAGCCGGCCGATGCGGCGCACGCCCTCCATCACGCCGCCCGGCAGGAAAATCACTACGGCCATGAAGGCGACGCCCAAGGTTAGCTGCCAGCCTTCGCCAACAAAAGGGCTGACCGTGACCGCCAGCGCCTCGGCCAACGCATCGGGCAGGAAGTCGAAGGTCCGCTCCAGCACGCCTTCGTTGATGGCGGAGAAAATGTTCTCAAAGTACTTGATCAACCCAGCCCCGAGGAACGGCCCGACCAACGTGCCGGCCCCGCCCAGAATGGTCATCAGAACCACTTCGCCTGACGCCGTCCACTGCATCCGCTCCGCCCCGGCCAACGGGTCGGTGGAGGCCAGCAAGGCGCCGGCGAGGCCAGCGTAGGCCCCCGAAATGACGAACGCGGTCATCGTATAGGGCCGCGTGTTGAAGCCGGTATAGCTCATGCGGTTCTGGTTCGACTTGATCGCCCGCAGCATCATGCCAAAGGGCGAGCGGCTGATGCGCATGGCGATCAGGAAGCAGACAATCAGCAACACCGCACAGACATAAAATCCCTCATAGCCGCTCATCGGCAGGCCGAACAGGTTGGTCGAGGGCAGGCCGGCGGCCGGCTCGCCGAACAGGTTGTCGATTAGGCGGGCGTCGTCGCGGCGCAATTGCAGGCCGGTCTCGCCATTGGTCAGCGGCGTCAGCACCGAATACGCCAGGTTATAGCTCATCTGTGCAAACGCCAGCGTCAGGATCGAGAAATAGATGCCGCTGCGCCGCAGGCTGACATAGCCGATCAGCCAGGCGAACGCGGCGGCGATCAGCACGGCAAAGGCGATGGCCGGCACGATGTTCATGGTCAGCCCCTTGAACACCCAGACCGCCGCATAGCTGCCGACGCCCAGGAACGCCGCATGGCCGAACGACAGATAGCCGGTCATCCCGAACAGGATGTTGAAGCCAATAGCAAAGATGCCGTAGATCGCGAACTTCTGCATCAGGTCCGGATAGCCGGCGCCCAGCGGGATCAGCCAGACCGGCATGGTCAGCACCGCCAGCGCGAAGCCCGCAAGCAGCAGCAGGTCTTTTTGCGAGAGATTACGAAACATGGGCGCTCAAGCCTCCATCACGCCTTTGCGGCCCAGCAGTCCGCGCGGGCGGACCAGCAGGATGACGACGGCGACCAGGTAAATGATGATCTGATCGATGCCAGGAAAAATCGCCGTGACCTCGGTCATCGAGGCGAACGATTGCAGAATGCCCAGCAGGAATCCGGCGGCGACGGCACCGGGCAGCGAGCCCATGCCGCCTACGACGACGACGACGAAGCTCAGCACCAGAAAATCCATGCCCATGTGATAGTCGGGTGGCAGGATCGGCGTGTACATGACCCCAGCCAGCCCGGCGACCACCGCTGCTATCGCGAACACCACCGTAAAGCGTTTCTGGATCGGAATGCCCAGCAGGCCGACCGTCTCCCGATCCGCCATGCCGGCGCGCACCACCATGCCATAGGTCGTCAACTGTAGGAACGCGAACACGGCTGCGATCACGAACAGCGAGAAACCCAGATAGACGATGCGCCACCAGGGATAGACCACGGCGTCCCCCAGGCCCAGCCACGCGCCGACATTGGCGCTGCCGGCAACGATGTCCGGCGCGCTTTGCGGGATGGGGTTGGCGCCAAAAAAGCTCTTGATGATTTCCTGCAATACGATGGCGAGGCCGAAGGTGACCAGGATCTGGTCGGCGTGCGGCCGCTTGTAAAAGAACCGGATCAGGCCGCGTTCCATGATCAGACCGAACAACAGCATGGTCGGAACCGCCGCGATGATGGCGAACGGCACCGAATACTCGATCATGAACGCGCCGAAATCGCCGAACCAAAGCTCTGCATAAGGCGTGCGGATTTCCAGTGCTGTGCCCCAGGGCGTTTGCTGCGAGGGGTCCAGGACGATCTGTTCGAGCGTCAGCAGCTTATTGAACGCCACGGCGCAAAACGCGCCCAACATGAACAGCGCACCGTGGGCGAAGTTGACGACGCCCAGCGTGCCGAAAATCAACGTCAAACCCAGCGCGATCAGCGCATAGGCGCCGCCTTTGTCCAGGCCGTTCAAGATTTGTAGAACAATCGCGTCCATCGGACGTTTCCATTCTCTATCGTGCGTCGCTGGTACGAGCCTCGACGATCAGCCCCCGTTCTTTTCCCGGGCTTGACCCGGGATCCATGCCGAATGCTCGGCTGCCAGACTCGGAGTACTTTGATCGAGGCTCTGGAATGGATCCCGGGTCAAGCCCGGGAAAAGGGGGGCGGTGCGCCTCAGCACATCCGACACCACCCCCGCCCCGCATCATCGCGAGCCCCGAAGCTGATCCGAGACCCGCAACAACGAGGCCCCGTGCTTACGCCTTCACCTCATACGGCCCAAGCTCGCCGCCGAAGATCGCCGGGTCGTACTCGACCTGAGCGCGCGGCACGATCTGCTCGATGTTCAGCAGGTCGAACTTGCTGGTCGGGTTCTCGTTACCGCGCACAACCAGCACGTCCTTGAAGCACTGGTGGTCGGCGGCGCGGTACTCGGTCGGGCCGTTGCCCATGCCGTCGAACTTAAAGCCTTCCAGCGCCTTGATCACTTCCGGCGGATAGAAGGTGCCGGTCCGTTGGCACGCATCGGCGTAAAGCAGCGCCTGCACATAGCAGGTCTGCGCCGCCTGCGACGGTGGGAAGCCATAGGCCTGGCCGAACGACTTCACGAACGCCGCGGAGCCTTCGTCCTCCAGCTTCCAGTTCCAGTTGGTTGTGCCCAGAATGCCCTTGATCGCGTCGCCGGCGCCCTGCGCCATCAGGCGAGAGAACAGCGGCACGACGATCTCGAACTTCTTGCCGTTCGCCATCTTATCGCGCAAGCCGAACTGCACCGCCTGGGTCAGCGAGTTGATCATGTCTTTGCCGTAGTGGTTCAGGATCAACACGTCCGCGCCGGAGTTCAGCACCGGGGTGATGTACTGGCTGAAATCGCCGGCGCCCAATGGCGTGCGGACGGCGGCCTTGGTCTGCCAGCCCAGTTCTTCCGTCGTGTTCTTGATCGACTCCTCCTGGGTCCAACCCCAGGTATAATCGGCGGTCAGGTGATAGGCGACGCGGTCCTTGCCCATCTCCTTTTCCAGAATGGGACCCAGCGCGCGGCCGGACATATAGGCGTTGAAGAAGTGGCGGAAGCCATAGCGGCGCTTGTCTTTGCCGGTCGTGTCGTTGGAGTGGGTCAGGCCCGCCATGAAGACGACGCCCATTTCCTGCGCCAGCGATTGTACGGCGACAGCCACACCGGAGGACGAGCCGCCGGAGAACATGATGACGCCGTCTTTCTCGATCATCCGCTTGGCGCTGGCGCGGGCCGCATCGGACTTGGTCTGGGTGTCGCCGGTCACGTAGGTGACCTTCTTGCCGTTGACGCCGTCGCCCTTCAACGCCAGCGGCTGCATGGTGTTCAGCATGCCGCCGTCGCCCTCGCCGTTGATGTGTTGGACGGCCAGTTGATAGGCGCGCAACTCGTCTGCGCCCTCGTCGGCATAGGCGCCGGTCTGCGGCACGTTGAAACCGAACGGCACGGTCGCAGCGCTGCCAGGGTTGTTGCGGAACTCGGCACCGAAGGCATGGCGGGTGAAGAAGGCCGGCGCGGCCAGTGCGGCGCCCGAAACGCCGATGCCTTTCAGCACGCCGCGGCGGCCGAAACCTTTTGTGAAATCAACCATCAAGGGTCCCTCCAAGGACATTGTTCAAACACGAACCGTTCTGGGTCCGCCGCAGGCGCAATTCGCCCGGTGAGCGGGTTGACTGTAAATTAAGGCTGACTGGCATGGATATAGTTCATTGATATTCATGCAATATTCTGTCAAAAAAGTCGTATTTATAAGCGGTGCAATGTAAAATTGTGACTAGCCCCGGATGTAAATGGCAACCGCCATGGCCAACGCCGCCCCCATCGGTTTTCGGATCAAGGAGCGCCGCCGCGCGCTGGGTGTGACCCAGTCGGGCATGGCGAAAGAGTTGGGCATTTCCGCTAGTTACCTGAACTTGATCGAGGCGAACAAGCGGCCGATTGCCGGCACTCTGTTGCGCCGGATCGCCCGCCGCCTGGACCTCGACCTCGATCTGTTGACCGGCGAGACAGAGCGGCGGCTGATCGCCGACTTGGGCGAGGCGGCGGCGGAACCCTTGCTGCGCCAGGCCGGTGTCGCGCCGGAAACCGTGCCGGAGTTCGTCGGCCGCTATCCGGCCTGGGGCGCGGCGTTGTTGGGAGCGTTGCGTGCCGTCCGCGCTGGCGAGCAAACGGTGGCCGCTCTGTCGGATCGCCTGGCGCAGGACCCGGTGCTGAGCGATGCGCTGCACCGGATCATCACCCATGTGACCGCCATCCGCTCCACCGCCGAAATCCTGAGCGGCGAGGAAGCACTGCCGGCCCCAACGCGCAGCCGCTTCGACGCAATTATCGATGAGGAAAGCGCACGTTTGGCAACCGCGGCCCAGTCCATCGTCCGCTATCTGGAGCCACCGAAAGCCGGCCAACGGCCAACGGTGCCGGCGGAGGAAGTGGACGACCACTTCATCGCTGCCGGCAACCACTTTCCGGCGCTGGAAGCGGCTGGGGACGAGTTGCGCCGCGTGCTGAAGGGGTATGGAAACACGATGGACGCGGCCTTGGCAGAATACCTGGCGGCCTCGCCCGGCTCGGCGAACGCCGACACTACAACCGCGGAGCCGACACTAGGCGGCAGCGAGCCACCGGAGACCCGGCGCTTTCGCCTGGCCCGCGAGGCGGCCCTACGGTTCGCGGCCGCGGCTATCGAGGCCGAGGTCGCCGGCGCCTCTCTCACCACCGACGCAGCGCGGCTGAGGGCAAGGCGGGCGCTGGCGTCCTACGTCGCGGGCGCTTGCCTGTTGCCATACGCGCCATTCCTGGAGGCGGCGGAGCGCTGCCGCTACGACATCGACATCTTGAGCCATCAGTTCGCCGCCAGTTTCGAGCAGGTCGCGCACCGGCTGGTGACACTGCGTGCGCCGGGGGCTGCCGGCGTGCCGTTCGGGTTTCTGCGGGCAGACCCAGCAGGCTACCTGACGAAGCGGTTTCCGCTGCCCGGGCTCGGCATTTCGCGCAGCGGCACCGGCTGCCCGTTATGGGCGATCTACACGGCCTTTCAGGCGCCGCAGCGCCCGCAGCGCCAACTGGTTGAATTCCCCAACCGTGCGCGCTTCCTGTTCATCGCCCGCACCGTCGCCAAGCCATCGCCGCGCTTCCATGAGCCGCCGTTCTTGCGCTCCGTCATGCTGATTTGTGACGCCATCCATGCAGACCGCACCGTCTACGCCGACGGTTTGGACCTGTCGGCCCGCGTGACGACGACGCCGGTCGGCTCCACCTGCCGGCTGTGTCCGCGCAAGGACTGCCGTCATCGCGCCGAAGCTGCTATTGTTGCGCTCTGACGCTGGTCCAAACCAGCGCGCCGGAGGATATCGCGCCGATGACACTGGTATTGATTGCCGAGGACGAGCCCAATATTGGCGAGCTATTGCAATTCCTTCTGCAACGGGCAGGCCATGACACGCTGCTGGCCTCCGATGGCGCCGCGGCGCTGGCCGCAGCCCGGGCGCAGCGGCCCGACGTGCTGGTGCTCGACGTGATGCTGCCGAAGCTCTCCGGCTATGAGGTGCTGAAGGCGGTGCGTGCCGACCCGGTGATCGGCGGCCTGCCGGTGCTGATGCTGACCGCGAAGGGCCAGGAAAAAGACCGTAAGCTGGCTCAGGATTTGGGCGCGACCGCGTTTATCACTAAGCCGTTCTCGAACATCGACGTTCTGTCCCGCGTCGCCGAACTGGCGACGGGCGAGGTTTGAGCCATGCCGCCCGACCCCCTCACGCAACTCGGCCGCCAGACCCAACAGCCGCCCGACCCGGATAGCGCCACGCTAGAGCGGATCGCCAACCCGCACCCGGACACCGTCTACGCCGTGCGCTTTGTGCAGCCGGAGTTCACGTCGCTCTGCCCCGTTACCGGCCAGCCGGATTTTGCGCATCTGGTCATCGACTATGCGCCGAAGGATTGGCTGGTCGAGAGCAAGTCGCTGAAGCTGTATCTCGGCGCGTTCCGCAATCATGGCGCCTTCCACGAAGCCTGCACCATCGATATTGCCAAGCGCCTGGTGGCGACCCTGGAGCCGCTCTGGCTGCGCATCGGCGGCTACTGGTTTCCGCGCGGCGGCATGCCGATCGACGTGTTCTGGCAGACCGGCGCACCGCCGCAGGGTCTCTGGCTGCCGGACCAGGGAGTTGCGCCCTATCGCGGGCGCGGCTAGGGCCGGGGGGCGGACGGTGAACCGGCAAAAGCTCCACGCCGCCGCCCTGGCGTTGCCGCTGTTGGGATTGTTTCTGCTGATCTCGCCGATCATCCGGCTGTTCGGCCCGGACAAGTCGCTGGGCGGCGTGTCGCTGGTGGTCCTGTATATTTTCGGCGTCTGGATATTGCTGATCGTGCTGGCCTTCGTCCTGGCCCGGATGCTGGTCCGGGACGAGATGCCGGCGGCAGGCCCGACCGCGGCTGACGGTGCCGCCGATGCGGACGAGCCGCCTTGCTGAGCGTCGACAGTGTCTTGGGGCTAGCCCTCGGGTATGGCGCGCTGCTGTTTACCCTGGCGTTTGTCGCGGACCGGCTGGCGAAGGGCGGGCGGTTGGGGCTGGTGCAAAGCCCGGTGATCTACACCCTGTCGATCTCGGTCTACTGCACCTCCTGGACCTTCTATGGCGCGGTCGGCTCTGCCGCCCGCAATGGGCTGGAGTTTGCGACGATCTATCTGGGGCCGACCCTGGTCTTTGTCGGCTGGTGGTATCTGCTGCGCAAGATGGTGCGGATCGGGCGCACGCACCGCATTTCTTCCATCGCCGACCTGATCTCATCCCGCTACGGCAAAAGCAACCGGCTGGCGGTGCTGGTGACGCTGCTGGCCGTGCTGGGCACGACGCCATACATCGCCTTGCAGCTAAAGGCGGTGACCAGCAGCTTTCAGATCGTCTCGAACGCGCATCCTGGCGCGCTTCTCGGCATCTCAGGCGGTGCCGGCGAGAGCCTGACCGCGTTTTGGCTGGCGGTCGGTCTCGCCGTCTTCACCATCCTGTTCGGCACCCGCAACATCGATGCGAACGAGCGTCACCCCGGCGTCGTCGCGGCTATCGCCTTCGAGGCATTGGTCAAGCTGGTAGCCCTGATGGTGGTCGGCGTGTTCGTGGTCTGGGCGGTGGCCGGCGGCCTGACAGAGGTCTTTGCCAGCGACGAGGCGCGCCAGCTGCTGAGCCGGGAGGACCCGTTCGGCACCCGCTGGGTCACCCTGACCTTCCTCGCCGCCGCCGCGATCATCTGCCTGCCGCGGCAGTTCCAGATCACCGTGGTCGAGAACGCCGACGAGCGCCATTTGGCGACCGCATCCTGGCTGTTTCCGGCCTATTTGGCGCTGACGAGCCTGTTTACCCTGCCGATCGCGATTGTCGGCCTCGGCCTGTTGCCGGAAGGGGCCAATCCCGACATGTTCGTCCTGACATTGCCGATGGCGGCGGGCGCCGACTGGCTGGCGCTGCTGGCCTTCATCGGCGGGTTTTCGTCGGCGACCAGCATGGTGATCGTCGCCAGCATCGCGCTGTCGATCATGATCTCCAACCATATCGTCATGCCCGCCGCCTTGCGCTGGCCGCGAAACCGGGTTGATGCCAGCGGCGACGTCAAGAGCCTGCTGCTTAACGCCCGGCGGTTTTCGATCTGCCTGGTGCTGTTGCTGGGGTTTCTCTACTACCGCCTGACCGCAGACGAGCCGGCGCTGGCCGCCATGGGCCTGATCGCCTTCGCCGGAGTCGCGCAGTTCTTGCCGGCGATGCTGTTCGGCCTCTATTGGCGGGGTGCCACCGCCCAGGCCGCCACATTCGGCCTGGGCACCGGCTTCGTGCTGTGGGCCTACACCCTGCTGCTGCCCAGCTTCGCCCGCGACGGCAACGGCATCGCCCTGCTGGTGGCAGAGGGGCCGTTCGGCTGGGAGTTGCTGAAGCCGCAGGCGCTGTTCGGCCTGACCGGGCTCGACCCGCTGGTGCACGCGATCTTCTGGAGCCTGTCCGCCAACGTCTTGCTGCTGGCCGGCGTATCCCTGTTCACCCACCGCAGCCCGCTGGAGCGGCTGCAAAGCGCATTGTTCGTCGACGTCTTCCGCAACCCGGCGCAGCATGAAAGCCGGGCTTTGGTGCGCACGGCGGCCATCGATGACCTGTTCGTGCTGGCCCAGCGCATTCTGGGTGCGGACGAAGCGTATCGGCTGTTCCGCGCGACGGCGGGCCGCCAGGGTGTGACCGGCAATCTGCCCCGCCCGGATGCCGCCTTCATCGCCGCGTTGGAGCGGGAGTTTGCCGGCTCCATCGGCGCGGCGTCGGCCCGGGTGATGATCGGGCAGGTGGCGTCCGGCGAGACGATCAGCATGGGCGAGATCGTGCGGATGATCGACGAGACCCAGCAGGTCATCGAATACAGTCACGAGTTGGAGGTGAAATCGCTCGAACTGGAGCGTACCGCCTTGCAACTGCGGGCCGCCAATGACCGCCTGCGGCAATTGGATGCCGAAAAGGACGAGTTCCTCAGCCAGGTCAGCCATGAGTTGCGCACGCCGATGACCTCGATCCGCAGTTTCGCCGACGTGCTGAAGACCGCGCAAAACATCCCGCCGGAGCAGGCCGCGCGCTTCCTCTCCATCATCCACGACGAAAGCCTGCGCCTGACGCGGTTGCTCGACGAAATCCTCGACCTCAGCCACCTGGAAAGCGGCCGGGTTGCCTGGACCATGGACCGCTTTGACCCGGACCTCGCCATCGAACGCGCGCTGTCGGCCTGCGAGGGGTTGGCCAGGGAAGAGGGGGTGGCTGTCGAACGGCAGGCGGCAACGACTCGGGCGACGGTGCACGCCAACCTCGACCGGCTGGTGCAGGTCCTGGTGAACCTGATTTCCAACGCCGTGAAGTACAATTCCGGGCCCGGCGCGCGGGTCACTGTGTCAAGCCAGGTGGTTGCCGAAGACTACCGCGTACTGATCGAGGATAACGGCCCCGGCATCCCTGAGGCCGACCGCGCCCGGCTGTTCACCAAGTTCGCCCGCGGCCAGCGCCAGGCCGAAAGCGGCCGCGCCGGCGCTGGCCTCGGCCTTGCCATCAGTTGGGAGATTATGCAGCACTTCGGCGGCCGTCTCGAACTGGTGCGCAGTTCCGAGGCAGGCAGCACTTTCGCCGTGATCTTGCCGCTCTCCGCCAGCGTCGACGCTACGCCCGCAATGACCACCTCGCCACCGGCGGCAGCCGCCCGCTGACGGCGGCGTACTTTACGTCCGGCATCATCACGTCATAGGCGCCGGCTTTCAGGAAGGGGCGGAAGCCCTCGCGCCGCACCTCGGTCTCGCAGCCGGCGAGGCGCATGCCCGCGGCATTGGCGCGGGCCCGCAGGCGTTTGAGCGCCGGTGCCGACCATCCCATCCGAGGCTGTCACGCGCAGGAATGTCCAAACCGTCTTCGGCGAGATGCGCCAAGCGCTCGATGCCAGCGCGGCGATGGTTGTGGACATGCTGTCTCCTCGCATCGGCCAAGCATTGGACAGGCGTGCGCCGGCTCTGGCATTCGGTTCGGGCTGATGCTACCACCCAAAGTCACACCTGCATATCGGGAGGACTTCCAAAATGGACGTAAAGGGATTGGCCGCCGTCGTGACCGGCGGCGCTTCGGGTTTGGGACGCGCGACGGCGACCAAACTGGTCGAAGCCGGCGCTAAAGTGGCATTGCTCGACCGCAATATCGAACTCGCCCGCGAAACGGCAAAGGCACTGGGCGGCGACACCATTGCGGTGGAGGTCGATGTCTCCAGCGCCGCCAGCGCCGAGGCGGCGTTCGAGCAGGCCAAGGCCAAGAACGGTCCGACCCGCGTCTGCATCAATTGCGCCGGCATCGGCGGGTCGGTGCGGATCGTCGACCGTCAGGGCAAGCCGATGGAGTTGGACCACTACCGCCGCATTATCGAGGTCAACCTGATCGGCACCTTCAACACCCTGCGCCTTGCCGCGGCCCAGATGGCGGCACAGGAGCCGCTGAATGAGGACGGCATCCGCGGCGCCATCGTCAACACCGCCTCCGTCGCCGGCTATGAGGGGCAGATCGGCCAGTCGGCTTATGCCTCGTCGAAAGGCGGCATCATCGGCCTGACGATCTGTGCAGCGCGGGACCTCTCCGCCCACGGCATCCGCGTCAACACTATCGCGCCCGGCATCATGCTGACGCCGCTGCTGGCCTCGCTGCCCGAGGAAACGCTCGACATGCTGGGCAAGCAGGTGCCGTTTCCGAAGCGCACCGGCCATGACACGGAATACGCCTCCATGGCGATGGAATTGGTACGCAACGACTACATGAACGGCGAAACGATCCGCGTCGATGGCGCTATCCGGATGGGACCCCGCTGATGCCTTTGTATGAAATCGACGGCATGCGTCCGACCTTCGAGGACGAAAACGATTGCTGGATCGCGCCGACCGCGGTCGTCATCGGTAACGTGCGGATCTGCAAAGGCGCTTCGATCTGGTGGGGCGTCACCATTCGCGGCGACAACGAACTGATCACCATCGGCGAGGGCGCGCAGGTGCAGGACGGCTCCGTCCTGCACACCGATCCGGGCTATCCGTTGACGATGGAGCGCAATTCGTCCGTCGGTCACATGGCGATGCTGCATGGCTGCACCGTTGGCGAGGGCTCGCTGGTCGGCATCGGTGCGGTGGTGCTGAACGGCGCGAAGATCGGCAAAAACTGCCTGATCGGCGCCAAAGCCTTTGTGCGCGAGGGCATGGAGATCCCGGAAGGCTCCATGGTTCTTGGCATTCCCGGCAAGGTGGTCCGGCAACTGGGCGAAGAGCAGATCGCCGGCATCAACAAAACCGCCTTCCATTACCAGGACAACTGGCGGCGCATGGTGGCGAAGGGCAAACGGATCGACTAGGTCACCAGCAGAGACCCGGCGATCAAATACAGTCCGACGCTGAGCAGCACACCGAACGTGACGATCATGCCGAAGGCTCTCGGAACACTGGCGCCATCGGTGCGCGACAGACCCCAGACATGCGCCAGCCGGCCGATCAGCAGCAGGAGGCCGGCGGCGTGCAGCAAGGTGGCGGACAAGCCGTTGATCTCCGCCATGGCGAGCAGCAGCAGGCAGAACGGCACGTACTCGGCGAAATTGCCGTGCGCGCGGACTCGGTGGAGCAGGGTTGGGTCATCGCCGGTGCCAAGCCCGACCCTTACGCTGTAGCGCTGTAGGATAACCCGCGCGGCCAGCGCGATGTAGATCAGGGCAAAAATGCCGGCATAGAGCGGTGTGACACTCAGGTAAAAGCCATCCATTGGCCGCCTCCATTCGTATTGAGGTGCGTTCGCGGGCGGTCCAGCCGCCAACCGTCAATCCCACACCCTACCGAATTACGTGACGAAGAGCTTGTCGGATGACCCCCTATCGCCTGCCGCCCGATCACCCGCCCGTGCCGTCTGCGAAAGTCGGGGTGCTGCTGACGGCGCTCGGCACGCCGGACGGTCACGATCCTGCCTCCATGCGGCGCTACCTGAAGCAATTCCTCTCCGACCGGCGGGTGATCGATGTCAATCCAGTGCTTTGGTGGCTGATCCTCAACGGCATCATCCTGAACACACGTCCGAAAAAGTCCGGCGAGGCCTATGCCAAAATCTGGAACAAAGAGTTGGACGAGTCGCCGCTGCGAACGATCACGCGGGCACAGGCGGAAGGCGTGGCAGCGGAATTCGCCGATCTTGGCGGCGATATCATCGTCGATTGGGCGATGCGCTACGGCAACCCCTCGATTCCGTCGCGCCTGGAGGCGTTGCAGGCGGCCGGCTGCGACCGCATTTTGGTGGCACCGCTCTATCCGCAATACGCCGCTCCGACGACGGCGACCGCCTGTGACGAGGCGTTTCGTGCGTTGATGCAGATGCGCTGGCAGCCGGCAGTCCGCACCCTGCCGCCCTGGCATGACGAGCCCGCCTATATCGAGGCGCTCGCGGACTCGGTCCGCCAGCATTTGGCCGGTTTGGACTGGGAGCCGGAGGTCGTGCTCGCCTCATTCCACGGCGTGCCGAAGCGCTATCTGGAACTGGGCGACCCCTATCACTGCCAGTGCGCCAAGACGGCCCGCCTGCTGCGCGAGGCCCTGGGGTGGCCCGAAGATCGGCTGCTGCTAACCTTCCAATCCCGCTTCGGGCGGGAGGAGTGGCTGCGGCCCTACACCGACGAGGAGTTCGCGCGCCTCGGCAGGGAAGGCGTCAAGCGCATCGCCGTCATCACCCCCGGTTTCACCGCCGATTGCCTGGAAACCCTGGAGGAAATTGCCATCACCGGGGAGGAACAATTTCACGCTGCGGGCGGCGAACAGTTCAGCTTCATCCCCTGCCTGAACGATGCGCCCGCACACCTGGCGCTTCTCGCAAAGGTGATCCGGCGGCAGTTGGCGGGGTGGGTCTAAGCGATAGCGCGACAGTATGGGATGCGCTAAGCTCTGGCCAATCGATCAGCATTGCGCTTGTGTACTCGATATCGCCATGCTTAGCGTAGGAGGCCTGACCATGCGGGAGTCTGCCACCGCCTATCAATCGTGGGATCGCCGCTGGAAAAGTGGCGAAGACCGCGAGGAATGGCTGAATCCGGACCCCCGCGTCCTACATTGGGCGCAGGCTCGGCGCAACGCCGGTGCCGAGACCGCGCTGGACCTGGGTTGCGGCGTCGGCCGCCACAGCCTGGCGCTGGCCCGCCTCGGCTATGTGACGACCGCGTTCGACGCCAGCCTGGCCGGCCTGGATTACACCCGCCAGGCGGCGGAGGAAGACGGCCTCGCGCTGATATTCGAGCGTGGCAACATGATGGAATTGCCATTCCCCGCCGCCAGTTTCGACTATGTCTTGTCACTGAACGTGATCTATCACGGCGACGCCGATGTGGTCCGCCAGACTTTGAGCGAAGTGCGCCGCGTGCTGAAGCCGGACGGCGTCTATCAAGGCACGATGTTGTCCAAGCGGAACGCGCGCTATGGCGAGGGCAGAGAGGTGGCGCCGAACACCTTCGTCCAGGACGATAGCGACGGCGACAAGGACCACCCGCACTTCTACTGCAACGCTGCCGAACTCGTGGCTGTTTTTGAACGTTTCGAAGTCCTCGCGCTGGAAGATCACGAGCAGAAAGGCCCTGGCACCTGGCACTGGTACGTCGTCGCTGAGCCGGCGTAGAGTTGGCCCGTCCGTAGCCGCCATTCACTCGGCAATTCCGCGCCTCTCCGCCAAGTGTAACAGCGCCTTTACAGCGCACCGACCGACCCGGCCGGCAGTGCTTATGTTTTTCAACTATTTGCCACAGTACACGACGCTGTTGCGGTGAGGGTTGAGATGGATTCGAATTTGAAGAT
>CAXBDI010000053.1:0-24256 GCA_963974445.1 uncultured Alphaproteobacteria bacterium | reverse complement strand
ACTCCGGCTTGCCGCCCGCGTTGTAGCTCGGCGGGCGGATGAACATGTTGCGGCAGAACAGATTGTGCCACGCGAACTCGTTGACCACGCGCACCTTCAGCCGAAAGTCCGGGTCGGCCCCGGCATAGCAATCGCGCACAAACAGCTCGCGGCCTTGCAGGTAGGCCATCATTCGCCGGTGCAGTCGTTCGAACACATCCGGCGCCATTTCCTGGTTGACTGCACCCCAATCGACGGTCGAATCGGTCAACTCATCGCGGACGATGAACTTGTCGCGCGGCGACCGGCCTGTGTGCTCACCGGTGGTCGCTAAAAGAGCGCCGCCGGTCGCCAGATGGGCCTCTCTGCGGCGGACGGCAGCCTCGTAAAGGGACTCGACCGGCAGGTTCCAATGAACGATGCCAGGATTGCTAATGCCTCTGGCGCTCAGGGCGGCGTTGCGTTCCACCGATTTTCCCTTTGTTTGTGCTATACGAACTCTGATTTGAGGGCGCACGCGCAAAGTGACATCGCGTTGCGCGGCGTCAACCATAAACCACTTTGGATATGCTGTACCTCGTCGCAACAACTTCCTATTGTCGCGGATGCGTGGGACCGATGCCTTTCAACTTGCGGATTTGTCGATAGGGTCTTTTCTTTCGCCGCACTGGCGCCACAATTCATTGGCGAAAAGACGGCGATGACACATGTGGAGTAGAAAGGGATCCAAATGAGCCTGGATATCGGCCAATCGCCCGGGCGGCGAACCATCGCGCTGGTTGACGATGACCGCAATATCCTGACTTCGGTCAGCATGGCGTTGGAGGCGGAGGGATTCGCCGTTGTGTGTTATTCGGATGGCGAGACCGCATGGCGCTCGATGCAGGTGCACCCGGTTGACCTGGCCGTGCTGGACATCAAGATGCCGCGTATGAACGGCCTCGACCTGTTGCAGCGGCTGCGCGAGCGCTCGCGTATTCCGGTAATTTTCCTGACCTCGAAGACGGACGAGGTCGACGAATTGACCGGCCTGCGCCTGGGCGCCGACGACTATATCACCAAACCGTTCTCGCAACGCTTGCTGATCGAGCGGATCCGCACGCTGATGCGCCGGGTCGAATTGCAGGATAATTCGACCGGCCCCCAGGAAGAGATGATCGTTCGCGGCAACCTAGTCCTGGATCAGGAGCGCCACCTCTGCACCTGGCATGGCGAGCCGGTGCCGTTGACCGTGACCGAGTTTCTGATTCTGGCAGCCCTGGCGGCCCGGCCGGGGTTCGTCAAAAGCCGCGATCAACTGATCGATGCGGCCTACGGCGAGAATGTTTACGTCGACGACAGGACCATAGACAGCCACATCAAACGTCTACGGCGCAAGTTCCGCCGTTCCGATGAAGAGTTTTCGGAGATCGAAACCCTCTACGGCGTAGGTTACCGCTATCGGGCGGTGTGATGAACCTGAGCCGATGGAGCCTTGGCTCTCGGCTTGTCGCCGTCGCGGTGGCCGGATCGGTTGCGGCGTTGGCGGTTTCCTTTCTGATCGACGATACCCGCGAGCGGTTGATCACCGTCCAGTTGGATCAGTTGCGGCGCAGCGGCATCATGGTCGCGGGATTAATCGGCGAGGCGGCCTCGCAACAGGGCCCGGTTCTTGAGGACGGCAGCGTCCGCCACGTGATCCAAGCCGACCGCGCAAGGCTTCTGGTCTGGCGCGTTGTGCCGGTGCAGACGCGCTTGCGTCTGTTCGATATGACGGGGCAGTTGGTCGTCGATACCGGGCCACCCTCCAGCGAACTGCGCAACCTGCTGCCGCCGATGCCGATGCGGCGGCAGGTTGACGAAACCGCCGCCGCGAAGCCTGCGGACGCGGTTCCGCCAATAGCGGCTGCGCCACCGCCGCCGATCGATGACTTTCCGGAGGCGAAAAGTGCACTGTTCGGCGCGCCGGGTGAACGGGTGTTAGTCGACGACCAGGGCATCACCACGCTCTCCATTGCGCCGCCGATCTGGTATGACGATCAGATTATCGGCGCACTGGTGATTACCTCGCAGGTGCCCGGCATCGATGCCTTTGCAAGGCGCACCGTGTTGCAGGTCGTTCTGGCGCTGGTCACGGGGCTCGCCGTTTCCGTCGCCGGCATCGTGCTGCTGATGCGCCAATTGCGACGCAGCGTCAGCCGATACGCTGAGGCTACCGACCTGATCGTACGGAGGGAGGCTTCGACCATGCCGGCGATCGTCGGGCCTGGCCGCGTGCTGGCCCCGGTTGCCGACTCGGTCATTCGGCTCAATCGCGTCTTGCAGGAACGGGCCGAGCAGGCGGACTCCTTCGCTAAGGAGATGGTGCATGAGTTGAAAAATCCGCTGACCTCACTGCGCAGCGCCGTGGAGACGGCAGAGCGGATTTCCAATCCGGAACAGCATATGCGGCTCATGTCGGTCATTGTGGCCGACGTGGTGCGGCTGGACCGTCTGATTTCGGCGATCACCGACGTCAGCCAGGTCGAGGCGGAGTTGGCGGCGATACCGGGTGAGCGAGTCGATCTGGCCGCCATGGCGTCGGCGATCATCGAGATCGAGAACGCCGCATGGGACAGCGAGTTCGATCCGCGCTTCGACCTGGTGACAGGCGGCGGACCGTTTCAGATCAAGGGTGTCGAAAGCCGGCTTGCACAGGTGTTCCGCAACGTCCTGCGCAATGCGCGGTCGTTCAGCCCGCCTGGCGGCAGCGTGCGGTTGGCGTTGGCGCGCCAGGGCGATCTGATCACCATTACCTGCGAAGATGACGGTCCAGGATTGCCGCCGGGCAAGGAGGCGGCGATTTTCCAACGCTTCTATTCGGACCGCCCGGTCGATCAGCCGTTCGCCGGACATTCGGGATTGGGTCTCAGCCTCTGCCGGCAAATCGTCGCCGCGCATCACGGCGCGATCTGGGCGGAAAACCGCCAGGATGCTTTCGGCCGGATCATCGGTGCCCGCTTTGTCATTCGATTGCCCAGCGCCAACAGGTGAGTGGTGGCCCCACGCACGGCGCTTGAAGTTGCGGCTGACGCCCTATGATAGTAAGCTTGTGGTTTACTCCACTATCGACGCATGTCGGTGCCTGCCTGTGGGAGGGTGCGATGGTCGAAGGCCGAGCCGCGGAGCGGACTGGCGATACTGGGCGGATTGTTCTGCTGACCGGTCTTTCCGGCGCGGGCAAGACGACTGCGTTGAAGGCGTTCGAGGACGTCGGTTTTGAGGTTGTGGACAACATCCCGTTCTCATTGCTCGACCAGTTGCTGGCGGATGATACTGCGATGCGCCTTGCAATCGGTCTCGACGTGCGCACCCGTGGCTTTACCGTAGACCGGTTGCTGGCCCTCAAACGCCGGCTAGAGGGGCGGCCTGGCATCGACGTGTCGCTGGTCTTCCTGGATTGCGACGACGAGGCTGCCCTGCGCCGCTTCACGGAGACGCGGCGGCGGCATCCCCTCACCGGGGCCGGCACCGCCCGGGAAGGCCTGTCTCAGGAGCGGGCGCTGCTGGCGCCGCTGCGGGGCGAGGCGGACCGGGTGCTCGATACCTCGCTGATGACGCCGCGCGAGCTGAAGCGCTGGGTCGCCGGCGGGTTCGAAGCGGCCGGGCCGAAGGGCATGACGGTGCAGGTCGTGTCGTTCTCGTTCCGCCAAGGCCTGCCGCGCGAGGCGGATCTGGTGTTCGACGTCCGCTTCCTCGCCAATCCCCACTATGTCGAGGAGTTGCGGCCGCTCACCGGCTTGGACGAAGCGGTCGGCAACCATATCTGCAACGATCCGGGCACCCAGTCATTGATGGCCATCCTCGAATGGTTTCTGGAGTTCGCGTTGCCGCGCTACGAGCAAGAGGGCAAGAGTTATCTGACGCTGGCCATCGGATGCACCGGCGGCCGCCACCGCTCCGTCTTCATCGCAGAGCAATCGGCAGAGCTATTGCGGCGGCAAGGATGGACCGTCAATGTCGTCCACCGCGAGTTGGGAATTTCCCACCCCGCAACAGCCTGACGGTTGCGTGAGCGGGCGCAACCGTAAACGATCATCGTTTTAATACAAATATCGGGAGAAGAGGGTGGCGGGCCCAGGCGATGGTTGGGGGCAATGGATGCCTGAGCCCACCGCTGCGTCGCCCAAAAAATCAAGCGTCGCAGTCAAACTCGAGCACCAGAAATAGGCGCGTTGATGCGGGCTGCCAAGAGGAAATTTGGCCGTGCAGTACGAATTCCCCGCAATTCTGAATTAGGCCGTTAGAGATCTTGCCACACTCTCGCATGCGACACAGTCTTGGATCGACCGAAGCCCCGGCACGCGTTATGATTACGCGGTTAGTAACCTTTGGATAAACATCGAGATTGTGATGGTCCGACTGGACGAGAGGCGGTAGCTGAATGCCAAGATTTTACGATAGCCGCCATGGGAGGACCCTATCGAGGGTAGGCTTGTGCAAATGGCTGCCGATTATCGTCGGCCTGGGGCTGGTTCCTGAGTTAAGCCGGGCGGCCGATGTGCCGCCGCTCTCGACACTGCCATCGCCCACTGATAGCCGGCCGATCGACGGCGTCGGCAACAACCCGATGTTCCCCGATTTCGGGAGCGCGGGCGCCGGCCTGCTGCGGTTGGTGCCGTCCGATTATGGCGACGGCATTTCCAGCATGGCCGGCGCGGGGCGCCCGGACCCGCGCACGCTCTCCAACGCGCTCGGCTCGCAGGCCGGGTCGATGCCAAATACCCGCGGGCTTTCCGGCTTTTTCTGGGCGTTCGGGCAGTTGCTCGACCATGACCTGAGCCTGACGTTAACCGATCAAAGCGCCGCAGCGCCGATGCCGATCCAGCCGGGCGATCCGCTGTTCGGTTCGGCGGCGGTAATCCCCTTCAACCGATCTGTCGTTGAGCTGGGCACCGGCATCTCCGTCGCCAACCCGCGCAACCAGACGAACGCGATTACAGCCTTCATTGACGCCAGCTTCGTCTATGGCTCGGACCTGAGCCTGACCGCCAGCCTGCGCGCGGACGATGGCTCGGGCCAATTGCAAACCGCGCCGGGCAACCTGCTGCCGACGAATGGCCAGTTGGCGTTGGATTTGGAACCCTTGAACGATGGCTTACGCGTCGCGGGCGACGTGCGCGTGAACGAGAACGCCGCGCTAACCGCACTGCAAACCGTCTTCATGCGCGAGCACAACCGGCTTGCGGCGGCGATACAGGCCGAACAGCCTGGCATTTCCGGCGACGATACCTTCTTTGCGGCGCGCGAGATCGTCGCGGCGCAGATGCAGGCGATCACCTACAATGAGTTCCTGCCGATTTTGTTGGGGAAGACCAATGGCCTCGGTGGTTACGGTGGCTATGACAAGACCGTAAACCCGGGGATCGCCCAGGAGTTCAGTGCGGCGCTCTATCGCTTCGGCCATTCCATGGTGCAGGACGAATTTATCGTGGTGCACCCCGATCTCAGCACGTCCACCGTGCCGCTCGCCACCTGCTTCTTCAATCCCACCTGCATGCTGTCCAGTTTCGACGTGGAAAGCATACTGGCCGGTCTCGGGATGCAGCCGGCGCAGGAATTGGACAGCAAGGTAGTCGATGCCCTGCGCAACATGCTGCTGACCGACTTTGGTGCGGTCGGAATCGACCTGCTCGCCATCAACCTGCAGCGGGGCCGCGACCATGGGCTGGCGAGCTATCTGGACGTGCGGGCGGCGTTGGGGCTGGGGCCAATTGATCTGCCTGCGGAGTTGACCGCTGCTTATGGCGGCAATGACATCGATCTGCTGGTCGGCGCTTTGATGGAAAACCCCTTGGACGACGCCATTGTCGGCGAGACCATGAGTTGGGTCTTGTCCGATCAGTTCGAGCGGCTGCGCGCCGGCGACCGCTATTGGTTCGAGAATCCGGATTTCGACGGCCTCGGCAACCCGCTGTTCAACGACGATCTGGTCGCGTGGCTCAATCAGCAGACCCTCGGCGACCTGATCAAGCGCAACACCGGCATCGACCGCAAGCCTGGCAGCGTGTTTTTCATGACCGAATCGATCTTGATGGCCAAGTCCGTCCCGTCCCCGGCACCTTTGGTGCTGCTTGGGCCGCTGTTGGTGGTGGCCTACCGCATGCGGCGAGCCCGTTAGCGCTGCGGCGGCAAGAGCACGCCGGGATTCATGATCCCGGCCGGATCGACCGACCTCTTCGCCCCGGCCAGAGCGCCGGCGAACACGTCGGAGCGCTGCTGCGTATACCACGGCATGTGATCGCGCCCGACGGCGTGGTGGTGGGTGATGGTGCCGCGGTGCTTGATGATCGCGTCAGCGGCGGCGGTCTTGACCGCATCGTACTGCTCCGATAACTGGCCGCGCTTGCCCTGGCCGATGAAGGTGAAATACGGCGCTGGCCCGTCCGGATAGACATGGGTAAAGCGGCAGGCAACCGCCGCCCCCTTGCCAGTGACCCGCTCCACCGCCTCCTGTGTTGCATCGTGCACGGCATTGTAAAAGCTCTCGAACCGGTCCCAGGTGGTGGCGGTCTCGAACGTCTCCTTGATGATCGCCCGCGCCGTCAGCATCTCGCGCAGATAGCCGCCCTTGATGAACCCCTCGCGCCAGCGGCCCGCCGCCCCGGCGCGCGGGTCATTCTGCGCGGCCTGGCTTTCCTCCGGCAAAAAGCCGTTGTGATCCAGCGCGCATTCCATCGCCCGCGCCATCCAGGCGTCGAGCGGATGGTCGGCGCTCTCGAAGCCTAAGATCAGCACCGCGGTCGAGCCGTCGCCGGTGCCGGAATATTGGCACTCGTTATGGTCCAGCAGCCGCACATTGGCCGGATAGAGCCCCGCCTGGCTGATCGCCCGCACCGCCTTCACGCCATCCCAATAATTGGCGTAGTGCACCGCGGCGTTGGCACGGAAGGTCGGGCGCTTCACCAGCCGCATCCACGCCTCTGTGATGATGCCGAGCGAGCCCTCCGAGCCCAGAAACAGCCGGTCCTGACTAGGTCCCGCGCCGGAGCCGGGCAGGCGGAAGCTGTCGTGCGTGCCGACGGGAGTCACTGCGCGAATGCTCTCCGTCTGGTCGTCGATGTGAGTGTACATGGTGGCGTAATGGCCGCCGCCCCGGGTGGCGAGCCAGCCGCCCAGGGTCGAGAATTCGAAGCTCTGCGGGTAGTAGCGCAGCGTCAGCCCGTGCGGCTTCAACTGCTCCTCCAGATGCGGGCCGTAGACTCCGGCCTGGATGCGCGCCGCCAGCGAGGTTTGGTCGACCTCGACCACCTGGTCCATCCGGCCCATGTCGATGGAGGCCGTGGCCTTAAAGCCATTCCCGACGGCCGGATGCACGCCGCCGACGACGCTGGAGCCGCCGCCGAATGGGATCGCGGCTGCGTCATTGCGGGCGCACCAGTCCAGCAGATCAGCCACATCCTGCTCGTTACGAGGGAAGGCCACCACGTCTGGCGCACCGGCAAAGTCGCCCGCCATGCGCCGCACCTGCTCGTGAAAGCTCTGGCCGTAAGTGTGGACCAGCCGCTGCCAATGGTCGTGGGTACACACGTCCTTCAGGCTGGCAGGGATCGCCAGCCGTGGCTTGGCGAGCGTGATGGTCTCGGCCTTGGGGAAGGCGTCGGCGGTGAAACTGTCGACGCCGAACGATTCCGCGAATTCCGCCTCGAACGGCTGCATGTCGGCGTCGGAGTAACCTTGACCCTCATAGCCCCATCCCCAAAATTTGCGCCTCGGCTTGGTCATGGCGGAACGGTCCTCTTGCTGCGTTGGCGTTCGATCTTGGCTGTCGAGTGTGCCCCCTTGCGGACTGGCGTGCAATCGCCTGCCGTCTGTTGCAGACTGGCAAGCCCTCTCATATTTCCGCAAAGGCCGTCTGCATGAGCGAGCGACCCGTCGGCATCGGAATCGTCGGCCTCGGCATGATCGCCGAGTTCCACGGCCGCGCCATCGCCGCCGCCGAGGGTGCTGAGTTGGTTGCCTGCTACTCGCGGACACAGGATAAGGCGGCGGCCTTCGCGGCCCGCCATGGCGGCACACCCTATGCAGACTTACAAGCGTTCATGGCCGAGCCCAGCCTCGACATGGTGGCCATCTGCACCCCCAGCGGTGCGCATCTGGAGCCGGCGCTCGCCGCCGCCGCTGCCGGCAAGCACGTGATCTGCGAGAAGCCGCTGGAGGTAACGACCGAGCGGGTGGACCGAATGATCCGGGCGTTCAGGGTGGCGGGCGTGATGCTGGCCGGCATCTTCCCCCGCCGCTTCAATCCGTCCTCCATCCTACTCAAAGACGCGGTCGCGGCGGGCCGGTTCGGGCGGATCGCTTCCGCCGACGCCTATGTGAAGTGGTACCGCAGCCAGGCCTATTACGACAGCGGCGCCTGGCGGGGCACCTGGGCCTTGGACGGTGGCGGCGCACTGATGAACCAGTCGATCCATACTGTCGATTTGCTGCTGCATCTCATGGGCGATGTCCGCAGCCTGCGCGCCGAAACCCGACTGGTCGCGCATGCGGGCATCGAGGTCGAAGACATGGCCATCGCCATGCTGGAGTTCGAATGCGGCGCGCTCGGCGTAATCCAGGGCACCACCGCCGCATGGTCCCGCGACGGCCATCCGGCGGAGGTGCAGATTTGCGGCGAGCATGGTTCCGTCTTCCTCACCGACGACCGGTTTCGGGTATGGGAGTTTGCGGAGGAGACGGGGGAAGACGCCCGCATCCGCGCCGAACACGGCCTGACCGCTCCCAAAGCCGGCGCTGGCGCCGCCGACCCCGCCGCCATCGACTTTTCCTGGCACACGCGCAATTATGAGGACGCGCTGGCGGCTCTGCGCACCGGCCAGCCGCCCTCGATTACGGGCGAAGAAGCGCGCCGCGCCGTGGCTGTGATCGAGGCGATTTATCGCTCCGCCAAGGCCGGCGGCGCAAAAGTGGAGGTAGTATAGCAATGTACCTGACCGGATTCGCCGACGAGGCCTCCCAGGACCTCGCCACCCAGATTCACGCCACTCAGGAACTCGGCTGGAACGCCATCGAGAGCCGCGCCATCGGCGGCGTCAATATCCACGACCTGGACGAGGCTGCCTTCGAGCAAGCCGCCGCCATGCTCGACGCGGCCAGGGTGCACGTGAACTGCTTTGGCTCGACCATCGCCAACTGGGGTAAGTCCATCGACGACCCGTTCGACATCACTTTGGCGGAAGTCGAGCGCGCGATCCCGCGGATGCAGCGGCTCGGAACCAACCTTGTGCGGATCATGAGTTATGCCCGCTGCCCCGGCGCCGACCAGAAGCCGGAGGAACGCTTTCGCCGCTTGCGCGAGATCGTCGCCCGGTTCGGCGAGGCCGGCCTGACGCCGGTGCACGAGAACTGCATGAATTTCGGCGGCATGAGCTGGCAGCATACGCTGCAATTGGTGGAGAACGTGCCGGGCCTGAAGCTCGCCTTCGATACCGGCAACCCGGCGATCTCCCGCGACTACGGCAAGCCGGGCGGCGGCACGCAGGACCCGCTGGAATTTCTGGAGAAAATCCTGCCGCATGTCGCTTACGTTCACATCAAAGACGCAAGGCTGGAGGGCGAGCGCGAGGTCTTCACCTATCCGGGCGAAGGCGGCGCGCGCCTGCCTGAGGTGCTGAAGCTGCTCGTCGAAAGCGGCTATGATGGCGGCATCTCGATAGAACCACACATGGCCGCCGTCTTCCACGACCCCGATGCGGGCCAAGCCTCGGCGGAGGAAAGCTACGCCATCTACGTCGAATACGGTCGGCGGCTGGAGGCGCTGCTGGCCGAAGCCGGCGTCAAGCCGGAGCCTTACCGACCAGCCTAGCACTACAATCCCACCGCTCTAGCCCAGAGAAAAATGATGGACGAGCCGCGGCAGAGCCGCCCGAAACTGCTGATCGATTGCGACCCGGGCCACGACGACGCCGTCGCTCTGCTGGTTGGCTATCGGCATTTCGACCTGCTGGCCGTGACCACGGTGCACGGCAACTCCAGCCTGGAGAACACCACCCGCAACGCGCTGGCAGTGATGGAGTTGGCTGGGATTGAGGGCGTGCCGGTGGCCGGAGGCGCGGCCTCGCCGTTGGTGGGCCGCACGCACAATGCCGCGCATGTGCATGGCAAGAGCGGCCTGGACGGGCACGATCTGCCGGAGCCCTCCGCAAAACCCGTGCCAGACCACGCCATCGACGTGATCATCGAGACGGCGCGCACCCATCAGGGCGAGTTGGTGCTGGCGGTGATCGGCCCCGCCACCAACATCGCGCTGGCCCTGCGCAAGGAGCCGCGGTTGGCGGATTGGGTGCGGGAGGTCACGATCATGGGCGGCTCCGGCGGTTGGGGGAATATGACGCCGGCAGCGGAGTTCAACGCCTATTGCGATCCGGAGGCCCTGGCCGCGGTAATGGCCGCCGGCTGGTCGATCCGCATGGTCGGCGTCGATGTCACCCGAACGGTCGGCATCGATCCGGCTGAGATTGCAGCGCTCAGGGCCAGCGGCAAGCGCACCGCCGGCGTTATCGCCGACCTGCTGCAATTCTACCTGAGCCGGCAGACCCAGCGCACCGGCCTGACGCACGCGCCGATGCACGACGCCTGCGCGCTGATCCCGTTGCTCGACCCTGCCGCCATGGCCTATCGCGAAACACGCGTCGAGGTGGAGTTGGCCGGTACTTTTACCCGCGGCATGACGGTTTGCGACTTCCGCGGCGGGCGCATCGAAAACCCCAACGCCCGCGTCGCGGTGACGCCGGATCGCGAACGACTGGTTGGCGTGATGATGGATACCGTCCTATCCTATCCGTGACGAACAAGAACACAGGCCCGAAGAGGATCGCCCCGATGAAAGTCGTCGAAGCCATTTGCGAGATCATGAAGCGCGAGGGCATCGAAATGCTCTTGGCATATCCGGTCAACCACATTATCGAGTACGCGGCCCGCACCGATATCCGCCCGATCATCGTCCGGCAGGAGCGGGTGGGCCTGCATATGGCCGACGCCATCAGTCGCCTGTCCAGCGGCAAGAGCATCGGCACCTTCGCCATGCAACATGGGCCCGGTACCGAAAACGCCTATGGTGGCATCGCCCAGGCCTATGGCGAGAGCGTGCCGATCCTGGTGCTGCCGGCAGGATATGCCCGCCGCATCGCGCACATCCACCCGAACTACAACGCCACCCAGTCCATGCGCGACATCTCCAAGTCGGTCGAGCCGGTCATGGCGGCAAACGAGCTCTGCAACATCATGCGCCGGGCCTTCACCCGCCTGAAAAACGGCCGCGGCGCGCCGGTGATCGTCGAGGTGCCCGGCGACACCATGTTCGAGGAGATCGATTTGAGTGGGAGCGGGGGCGAGTTGAACTACAGGCCCGTGCTGCGCACCCGCTCCGGCCCCGACCCGGTGGATGTGGCGCGCGCGGTCGACCTGCTGATGGCGGCGAAGAACCCGGTGTTCTATGTCGGCCAGGGCGTGCACTACGCTGAAGCCTGGGACGAAGTGAAGGCGTTGGCGGAGCATCTGGCCCTGCCAGTCGTCACCAGCCTGGAAGGCAAGAGCGCCTTCCCGGAGGACCATCCGCTGGCCCTCGGCTCCGGTGGCCGGGCGATCCCGAAGGCGGTGCACACTTTCCTGCAGAATGCGGATGTGATCTTCGGCGTCGGATGCTCGTTCACCGAAACCAGCTTTGGTGTGAAAATGCCGAAGGGCAAACGCTACATCCACTCCACCAACGACCACATGGACCTGAACAAGGACATCGAGTGCGAGATCGGCCTGGTCGGCGACGCCCAACTGACCCTGCAAACGATGCTGGCCGCCGTTAAAGCCAAAGAGCCCAAGGCGCGCGACTCCCAAACCGTTGCCGCAACCATTAAAGGCATCGAGGAGGCTTGGCTCGGCGAATGGATGCCGAAGCTAACCTCCGATGAGACGCCGCTGAACCCCTATCGCGTGCTGTGGGATTTGCAGAAGACGGTGGAAAAAGATAACACCATCATCACCCACGACGCCGGCAGCCCGCGCGACCAGCTTTCGCCGTTCTGGAAGAGCAGCAAGCCGCTGTCCTACATCGGCTGGGGCAAGACCACCCAGCTGGGCTATGGCCTGGGCCTCGCCATGGGGGCCAAGCTCTACAAGCCGGATGCGCTGTGTATCAATGTGTGGGGCGACGCCGCGATCGGCTTTACCGGCATGGATTTTGAGACGGCGGTGCGTGAGCGCATTCCGATCCTCTCCATCCTGCTGAACAACTTCTCCATGGCGATCGAGTTGCACATCATGCAGCAGTCGACCGAGAAGTACCGCTCCACCGACATCTCCGGCAACTACGCCGATATGGCCAAGGCGTTCGGTGGCTATGGCGAGCGGGTGACCGACCCCGCGGAAATCATCCCTGCGATCAAGCGCGGCATTGAGCAAACTCGCAACGGCGTGCCAGCGTTGCTCGAATTCATCACCAGTAAAGAGGTTAACATCAGTATATTTTAGACGAAGCCGCCGAACCGACCCTAAGGAGGCCGATGCGTTGCCGTTTACCTTGCAGCCGATGATTCAGGGCCATCGCCATATGGTCTCCGCCGGCCACTATCTGGCGACCGAGGCGGGCATTCGCATGCTGGAGGCCGGCGGCAACGCCATTGATGCCGGTGTCGCGGCGGGCATTGCGCTTGGCGTCGTGCATTCCGACCAGGTGCAGTTTTCCGGCGTCGCACCGATCCTGATCTATCTGGCGGAGCGGGGCGAGGTGGTCTCCATCGCCGGGCTGGGGCCGTGGCCGGCCGCCACTCAGCCGGACGTGTTCCTGCGCCAGCATGGCGGGCATATCCCGCTGGGCTTGTTGCGGACCGTGGTGCCGGCAGCACCGGACGCCTGGATCACCGCGCTGTCCCGCTATGGTACGATGTCGTTTGCCGAAGTGGCGGCGCCAGCGATCAAATACGCCCGCGAAGGGTTTGCCGTGCATCCGGTGATGGCCCACTTCATCGACGTCTATCAGGAGCAATACCGGCTGTTTCCGGACAACGCCGCCATCTGGTTGCGCGACGGCAAGCCGCCCAAGGTCGGCGACCTGCTGGTGCTGTCGGACCTGGCGCGCTCCATCCAATACATGGCCGATCAGGAGACCGCCGCCCGCGCCAAGGGCGGTCGCGCGGCTGGTCTGGAGGCAGCGCGGCTGGCGTTCTATCGCGGCGATATCGGCCAGGCGATTGCGAAATTCCACGCACAGCACGAGGGCTGGCTGACCGAGCACGACCTCGCCGCCTATCGCTCGCCGGTGGAAAAGCCGCTGAGCGTCGATTTCCACGGCCACACGGTCTATTCCTGCGGCCCCTGGTGCCAGGGACCGGTGCTGTTGCAGATGCTGCGTCTGCTCGACGGCATCGACCTGAAAGACTTGGGCGGGCACAACTCCGCTAGTTATCTGCACACGCTGGCCGAGGCGATGAAGCTGGCCTTCGCCGACCGCGAGCGGTTCTATGGCGACCCGGACCATGTCCCCGTGCCGATGGACCGGCTGCTGTCGCCGGATTACGCGGCGGTGCGGCGCTCGCAGATCGATCCGGCGCGCGCCTGGCCGGATATGGCGCCGGCAGGCGATATTCCGGGCTTTGGCGGTGAGCCGTTCGTGCCGATGCCGGCGGCGGGCGCCAGCCAACTGCATCCGGATACCTCCTATTGCAGCGTCGTTGACGCCAAAGGCAATGTCTGGTCGGCGACGCCGTCGGATGTGTCGTTCGAAAGCCCGGTCATCCCGGGATTGGGCTTCGTGCCGTCGGCACGCGGCGCGCAATCCTTTGCCAAAGTCGGCCATGCGTCCGCGCCGGCGCCTGGCAAGCGGCCGCGCCTGACGCCGAACCCCGCCATGGTAATCACCCCCGGCAAGCTCGCCATGCCGTTCGGCGCGCCCGGCGGCGATACCCAGGCGCAGGGGATGCTGCAGGTGCTTCTGAACCACGTTGTCTGGGGGATGAACATTCAGGAAGCTATCGAGGCGCCGCGAGCCGTCACCCACAGCTATCCGATGACCTTCGAGCCGCACACCTATCATCCGGGCCGCCTGTCGGTCGAAGGCCGCATCCCCGCTGATGTCCGCGACGATCTTTCGAGCCGCGGCCACCAAATCGAGGTGCTGGACGACCTCTCTATCGACGTTGCGGGCGTTTGCGCGATCAGCGCCGACTTGCAAACTGGCTTGCTGTCTGGGGGAGCCGATCCGCGCCGCGCCGCCCGCGCCATGGGGTTTTAGGCGCTATCATGCGTGGGCTCACGGCCAGGTGTTCCCTGGTCATTCTATGTGCTGTGTTGCTCGCGGCCGCCCTGACAGGTCAGGCGTGGGCGCAACCCGCGACGTCGGGCGATGCAGGGCCGGTCGACGGTCTTGTCAGCGCGCTGGAAGACCCGGCGTCGAACGAGGCGGCGCTCGCCGACGCATTGGTGCGGGTGCTCGACGATCCGGCGGCGCGGGCACGCCTGTTGCAGGCGTTGCGATCCAAATCCGATACTGCCAGCGCCCCGTCGGAAAATGCCCCGGAGGTTGCAGCCTCGCCGCCTCATCCAGCCACGCTCAATCCGTTCGAGTCGGAATCGCCCGGCGATCCCGGCGCAATACCGGAACCTGCCGCGACGCAAGCAGCAGAACAGTTATCCAAACCCTCCTCGCTGATAACGAAAACTTTGACGGAAGTGCGGCTGGCAATCGCCGGGCTGTTTCAGTTCGCCATGCAGGCCATTGACGTGCACTTCCTCTGGGGTTGGGTGAAAGTCCAGGCCAAGTCGGCAGAAACGCGAGAGTTTTGGGTGACGTTTCTCACCACCCTGTTGACGGTGGTTGCGGGCGCGGGCGGCAGCTATGCGGCGGTTCGATTGGCTCTGACAGCACCCGTCCGCCGGTTGCGCCGCCAGGCACAGCAGGCGGCCGGGGCCCGTCGTTGGCGGCTGGCGGCCACGATCGTCCCCGCTGAACTGGCGCCAATTGCGGCCTTCACAGGCGTCGGGATCGTGCTGGTGGACGTGCTGGATTTTCCGCTACGCACACATCCGGTTGCTAGCACTACCGTCTGGCTCGCTGCCTCGGCCCTTCTGGGCATCGCGCTTGCGCGCATCGTGTTGCGCCCGCAGACCCCCAATATTCGACTGGCCGGGCTGACCAACACTATCGCCCGCGACGTCCATCGCTGGGTGCAAGCGGCTGTTCTGTGGCTGCTGTTCGGCTTCACGATATTCGGCAGTATTGATCATCTTGGCGTACCGAACGGTGTGTTCGAAGGCCTGAAACGGCTATGGGGATTGGTGCTTGTCTGGCTAGCCATTTCGATCCTATGGCGATATCGGGCCGGCATCGGCGACTGGATCCGCGGCAGCGGCGGCAGGTTGGCGCTTCTGCGCCGGTTTATCGCTGAAATCTGGCTGATCGTGGCCGTTCTGTATGCGATCAGCGCCTATTTCGTCTGGGCTCTGTCGATCTACCGGGGTGCTGAATTATTGCTGCGCGGAGGGCTGCTCAGCATCCTGATCTTGCTTGCGGTGCAGCCGTTGCACCTGATAATCCGGCGGTGGCTGGATGGAGTGGCAAGCCCCGAAAGGTCCGGCCGCAGTACGTTGCTGCGCAGCCGCTACCGCCACTACGCCGGTGGGGCGCACCGTATTGTTTCCGCGGTTTTGTATGGCGCGGCGGCGCTGGCCATCGCCTATGCCTGGGGCTTGAAGCCGCTACGGTGGTTGAGCGAGTATTCCTCCGGCGGCGTCGTAACGACCTTGAGCGATATCGCGCTCGTCGGCCTGGTGTGCTGGGTCCTTTGGGAGGGCTTTGCGCTTTGGCAATCTGCCTATATGGGCGCCACAGACGAGACCGGCGTGCAGCTCGAGCGCAGCGCCCGCTCGCGGACATTGTTGCCGCTGCTGCGCACCCTGGTGGTGGTTCTTCTGGCTATCGTGTTTATCGTTGCGACCCTGACCAGCTTCGGGTTGGATGTCGCGCCGTTGCTGGCGACCGCTGGCGTGGTCGGCATCGCTGTCGGATTCGGCGCGCAGAAGCTGGTCCAGGATGTGATCACTGGCCTGTTCATCCTGTTTCAGAACACCATCAGCGTTGGTGATGTGGTCGAGCTTGGCGGCCTCAGCGGAACGGTGGAGCGCATGACTGTGCGGACCCTCGAATTGCGCAACATTGCCGGCTCCCTGCACACCATCCCCTTCAGTTCGGTCTCCACCGTCACCAACCTGACCCGTGAATTCGCCTTCGCCCTCTTCGATATCGGGGTGGCCTACAAGGAGGACGCGGACGAGGTGATGGAGGTGCTGAAGCAGGTCGGCGCCGAGTTTGAGACAGACCCGACGCACGGCCCGGATTTGCTGAGCGCGCTGGAGATGTTCGGAGTGCAAGCGCTCGCCGACAATGCCGTGACCATCCGGTGCCGCTTCCGGGTGCGGCCGTTGACGCAGTTTGCGATCAGCCGGGCGTTTCTGGCGCGGGTCAAGCGCCGCTTCGACGAATTGGGCATTGAGATTCCATTCCCGCAGCGCACCCTGCATTGGGGCGGTCCCTTGCCGATATCCCACCCGGCTGCAGCGGGCGATTCTACCGGCAATGCCGAGCCGGCAGAGCCGCGCGCCGGTCCGGCGGCGCTAGGGGAGAGGGAGCGTTGAGGCAACCAGCCAAACCACCAACCGATCCGCAGCCGGTAGAATTGCTGCGCCGCCGCCTCAGCACGCTGGCGACGGACCGCCGGACGCGGCGCGCCGATGCGGCGGTGCATCGGGTGCTGGACATGCTCTCGGACGCCAACCTTGCTATAGAGGCGGCGAAAGGCCAGTCCTCCGACGGCTTGGAATTGGAGTGCGGCGTGCTGGATCAAGTCTGGGACGACATCCGTGTCGTCAACCGGCGCAATCATCTGGAGCGGCAGGGCATTGAGGTAGAGCGTGTATCTGTCGAGACGACCGTCGCCGGTCAGACGTTCAGCCGCTCGCGGCTGCGCGTGCGCTTCTGACATAGCGGCGGCGCTTTAGTCTGAATTCAGCGGCGTTATAGTGCCGCCATCGTTCGATAACGGGTGAACTAAAGCATGGCACGTGGGTTCCGAGAGCGCCGCAAACGTGAGGCGGCACAGCGGCGGCTGGCGGTATTGAAATGGCTGCTGCTGATCGGCGGCCTGGTGGGTCTCGGCTGGATCGCCTATGCCGCCGGCTCCGAACTCGCCCGGCACGATGTGCGCAAGCTGGAGGAGCAGATCGTCGAACTGGAAGGCGAACTTTCGACGAGGACCGAGGACGCCAGCACGCTGCAAAGCGAACGCGACGATGCGCTGGCGCGCTTGCAGGCGCTGCAAACCCGCTACGATCAGGATGTGCCGACCGGCAAGGCTCGCGAGATCGTCGTGTTGGTGCGCGAGCAGTTGGAGGCCGGCGTAACCGAGGAGCGCTTGCGCTTTCTGATCGGCACGGCGGGCGAGGCGGCGCGCTGCGACGGCAACCCTGAACAGAGGCGCTTTATCGCTCAGACCGGCCTGACCCGCGGTGAGAATGATTGGGTCAGCTTTGCCGAGCGCACCATTGTCGTCCGCGCTCAAGGTGAGCCGGTCCGCATGGCCAATGGCCGGCCTCAAGCCTGGTTCGACGAAACCAAACCGGTGACCGTCACCTTCATGAAGATTGACGGCGGCGAAAGCGAAGCCTCCGGCATCCTGCCGCTCACCCATTCCGTGATGGGCGTCGGCAATGAATACCGGTTTGTCATCACCAAGGCGGATGCCCGCGGCTTTCTGCAAGTGACGGCGGAGCGCTGCCGCCTGCCGGCCAGCCGCTAAAACTGCGCGCCCCGTTGGGCCGTTACGTCTGTGGTGAAGAAGAGCGGGCGCAGTCGATGCAGAGGGCGGCGTGAGGCATAGCTTCCAATCTGGCCGGCGCGATATTGCCGCCGCAACTGACGCAGACGCCATACGTGCCGTCGGAAATGCGGGTCAAGGCCGAACGGATGGCGGCGATTTCCGCCAGCGCTGCCTCCTCCAGGTCTTCCAGAACCTCTTCGCCTTCGCGTTCGGTCGCCTGCTCCGCAAAGGAGGCGCTGACCGGGGCCCGCAATTCTTCCTCGACATGTTCGACGCGGGCCGCCAGTTCCGTCAGCCTGGCTTCCAATCTCGCACGGATCGCAGCAGTGTCCGCCATCTGAGCGGTCTCCTCTTGAATTGTTCGTCAACCGGCAGATTGACGGCGAACGTCGTTGGCCGCCTTGACTGAGATCAAGGCAGTTGGCGCAAGGTCAGGCGTTGTGGCCAAGCCAGCTTGGCCGCCGCTCCCGCTCGAATGCGTCGATCTTGGCGGTGGCTTCCAGCGTGAAGTCGATATCGTCGAGGCCGCGGGTCAGGCAATACTTGCGGAAATCATCGAGTTCGAAGGGGTGTGCGACGCCGTCCGGGCCGGTCACCGTCTGCGCCTCCGCGTTGATCGCGATCTCCGCGCCGATGCGGTCATGCAGGTTTTGGCGCAGCTTGGCGCAGACATCGGACGGCAGGCGGATCGGCAGGAAGCCGTTCTTGAAGCTGTTGTTGAAGAAAATATCGCCGAAAGTCGGCGCAATGACGGCGCGAAAACCCCAATCCTGCAACACATAGACCGCACTCTCTCGGCTAGAGCCGCAGCCGAAATTGCGGTCGGCGATCAGGATTTTTCCCTGGGATTTGTACGGCTCATTGCTGAGCACGAAATCTGGGTTCTCCGAGCCATCGGGCCGCAGGCGCAGGTCATGGAACAGGTAGGTCCGGTATTTCTCGTCGCGCGGATACTTCAGGAAGCGCGCCGGGATGAGCTGGTCGGTATCGACATTGGCGCGGTCGAGCGGCACGCCAACGGCGGTCAACTGGGTGAATGGCTTTTGCGGCATGTCTCGGGCTCTCCCTCTAGCGGGCCAGGCTGCGCGGGTCGGTGAAGCGGCCGGTGACCGCGGCGGCGGCAGCGGACGCCGGCGAGACCAGGTGCGTGCGTGCGCCCGGCCCCTGCCGCCCGCGAAAATTGCGGTTGCTGGTGGAGGCGGAGCGCTGGCCGGCCTTGATCAGGTCGCCGTTCATGCCGACGCACATAGAGCAGCCGCTCTCGCGCCACTCGAACCCGGCCTCCTTGAAAATCCGGTCCAGGCCCTCTTTCTCCGCCTGCTGCTTCACCAGGAAAGAGCCGGGCGAGATCATCGCCTGCTGCACCTGCACCTTGCGGCCCTCGGCGATGGCCGCGGCGGCGCGCAAATCCTCGATGCGGCTGTTGGTGCAGGAGCCGATGAAGACCACGTCGACGGACACGTCCTGCAAGTCCTGGCCGGCGGTAAGGCCGATATAGTCGAGGGCCTCGCGGATTTCCTCAGCCTTTTCGGGCGTAGCGGCATCGTCGGGCCTCGGCACCCTGCCGGCGATCGGCGTCGCATGCTCCGGGCTGGTGCCCCAGGTCATCATCGGCTGCAGGGCGGTGCCGTCGAGCGAGACCTCCGCATCGAACATCGCGCCGGCGTCGCTTGGCAGTGCCTGCCAGTCGGCCAGCGCGTGCTCCCAATCCTCGCCCTGCGGCGCGTGCGGCCGGCCCTTGATATAGGCGAAGGTCTTGTCGTCCGGCGCGATCATGCCGGTGCGGCCGCCGGCTTCGATGGTCATGTTGCAGACGGTCATCCGCTCCTCCATCGAAAGGTCGCGGATCAGCGAGCCCGCGAACTCCACCGCATGGCCGGTCGCGCCCGCCGCCGAGACGTGGGCGATGATCGCCAGGATCACGTCCTTGCCGGTCACGCCATCGGGCCTGGCGCCATCGACGGTGATGCGCATGGTCTTCGGCTTGATCTGCCACAGCGTTTGCGTCGCCAGCACATGGGCCACCTCGCTCGCCCCGATGCCGAAGGCGTAAGCGCCGAGCGCGCCATGCGTTGCGGTATGGCTGTCGCCACAGACGATCAGCAGTCCCGGCAGGCTGATGCCTTGCTCCGGCCCGACGACGTGAACGATGCCCTGGTTCGGGTCGCGGATGCCGAAATGCAGGATGCCAGCCGCCGCCGTATTCTGCTCCAGCCGCTCGACCAGGCTGCGGGCGACATCGTCCTCGATATCGGCGAGGTCGCGGCTGGTCGTCGGCACGAAGTGATCGGCAACGGCGAAGCTCTGCTGCGGCCGGCGCACCGGCATGCCGCGCTCGGCCAAATACTCGAAGCCATGGAACGAGCCCTCGTGCAGCAGGTGGCGATCCACATAAAGCAGGGTCTGGCCGTCGGGCCTGGCCTCGACCACGTGCGCGTCCCAGATTTTGTCGAACAGGGTTTTGGGCATGGCGGCGGCTCCCTCGGAGACTGTAGCGCGCCGGGTGAAGGCGGCGGGTTGTTGAGAGTGTAACCGGAAGGGAGGAGGCGCTCCAAGAGCGGATAGAGGCAGGCGAGCGCCGCCCAATAGCGCTTCCTCCCTACTTCAGACATATTGTGTCACAGGTTGGAACCAATGCCATCAGCAGCAGCTGCCTTTGTAAACGCCGCCGCGCCCCCTATGTAAGAGGTTGATGATCGGCGCGGCAGCGGTCTTTGCTTGGCGGACGAAAGCGTGTTGGAGATCAGGGCGATGCTCAAAAAGACCAGCGAACCTACAGGGCCCGAGAATTCCAGAGTGGTCGGATTTTACGAAGGAGACACCGGCAGCGTTCAACATGTCGTCATAGACGGCGCAACAAAGAAAGCGGCGCTGAGCGACGTGGTGTTGGGCTTCGATCCGGCATCCGCCGCCACGGATACCGCGGCTGCCGAGGAAATTCTGAAATACGTCGATGAAGAGGGGATGGAAGTCGAATGGATATTGGACACGCACCCGCACGCGGACCACTTCATGCACGTCGATTTCGGCACCGCTCGCTGCAAGCCATTCTGGCGCTGCCCGACACCACACGCCTTTTCGTGGGCGACGACTACGGAACGGAGGAGCGCGAGGGGCCCGCGTGGGAGGCGACCGTCGCCGAGCATCGGGCGCATAACAAGCACATCGGCGGTGGCGTGACCGAGAAGGACTACGTGAAGCTTCGCGAGGCCCGCGACGCCGACGTCGGGCTGCCGGATCGCATATTGTACGCGTTACAGGTCAATCTTCGCGGCGGGCAACCCCCGCCCGAAGAAAGCGATGGCCATCGATATTTCCGCATTCCCGCCAACCGCTTCTGAGGATAACGCTATGAGCAGCCCCGAATTGGAAAACTGGTCGCCCGAGCAGGTCAAAGCCGGGCTCGATAACGGTGAAATCGTTCTGATCGATGTCCGCACGCCGCAGGAATTCATGCTGGAGCGCATCGAAGGCGCTCTGCTGGCGCCAATGGCGGAGTTCAAAGCCGCAAGCCTGCCCACCAATCAAGACGAAAAGCGGATCGTCCTCCATTGCGGTTCGGGCGCGCGGTCGGCCAAGGTCGGAAAGGCATGCCTGGCAGGCGGCTTCGACAAGATAGCGCATATGGAGGGCGGCTTCGGCGCGTGGAAAGAGAAGAAGCTGCCTTATATCGGCACCGATATGGCGACGGGTGCGCCGAAAAAGATGCCCAGTTAATCGGCTCGTGATCCGGAGATCGGCGAGGTCGCGGCTGGTCGTCGGCACGAAGTGATCGGCGACGGCAAAACTCTGCTGCGGCCTGCGCATCGGCATGCCGTGCTCCGCCAGATACTCGAAGCCATGGAACGAGCCCTCGTGCAGGAGATGGCGGTCGATGTGGTGTAGCGTCGGGCCCTGGCCTCGACCACGTGCGCGTCCCAGATTTTGTCGAACAGGGCTTTGGGGATGGGGCGGGTCTTGGGTGATGGCCGGAGTGTGGGGGGAGTTTAACGGGTGGACGCTGCGAGGTCCAAGGGGAAGGGATGGATCAGGTGATTGAAATTTGTCTGGACAGAGCTCACCCCCCAAAAAAACCTCTCCTAACCCGATGGGATTTAAGAGGGAGGTTTTGACCCTTGGCTCGGTTGGCTTTTTGGGCCACGATGGCGGGGTATTAAACTAGGACTGGTTTTGGCGCGTAGATTTTGACCGCGGGTTTTTGGCTCGACGATGAAGTCAGCAATTGTCGTTGCTTCCAGAGCTTCCGAAGCCGAGCATGGCCTGTGGTATTTTCTGCGGACGGGTTTTCGTGATGGCTTGGTTTTCGGGACTTGATGTGAAGCTTCAGATCGCACTGATTGGCGTAGCTTCAGCCCTGCTGACAATTATCCTCAAGGACGTGGGACTGCATTTTTGGAAGGAAGCCAGAGCAGATCGAAAAACCGCCATTGAAGTCTACCGGAACTACTCTGATCCTTTGTTATCCGCGTCGGTAAGCCTTTTCTGGCGGCTCCGCGAGACGCTCATTGATGCCGGTCGGGGAAGCTATCTGAAGACCAGTGGATCAGCGAGTTACTTTGACAGCTACAAGTTTGAAAGTACGCTCTACCGTCTTGCCGTATTAGTTGGCTGGTTGCGTGCATATAGAAGAGAATTAACGTTTCTGTCTTTGGCAGGAGACCAGTACCTCAAGCCACTAACCGAGGCGCTATCGCGCTTCGAAGCCGCATTGGCCGACGGCGCACACGTTGAGGTGCAAAGAGTTAAGAGCGTGTCAGCTCTATGGGACATACCAATACCCGAAGACGGCAAAGAGCTTTCTAGAATCGCAGTGAAAGTTGAGCAGATTCTAAAGTCTGCGGGATCGGCACAAGATAGCGTGCAAGCCCTTCTAGTCAATTTGGAAGACGCAGAACAAGTGAACATTTGCCAACAAATATCTGACTATCTTTGTGGCGAGGCCAATATTAATCGGCTCTCAAACGAGATTGTTTCTGAGACAAGGGCGCGAGCGGTGAGATCATTGTCAATCCGCGAAGCATGGCTGTATCGAGATTTCCAGTCAGGCATTGGCGACATGATGATCTGCGAGATTTCGGGGGCAAATCGACGATTTGACGTATTGGGATTTAAGGGCTTCGAGGAGTTGCTGCACAGCGACGATGCAGAAACAAAGAGATGGATCCACCGCCTAGTCAGAGTGTTCGATGGTCTCGACATATCCGGCGCCGACAAATTTGATGCACGCGTAGTGATGCTTGAGCACACATTCCTAGCCACCATCGACATTTTGATCGCGTTAACTGAAATCGACAAAGGCCGCACCGCGTTTGCGGAGGGGACGCTGCGGGAAGCAAGGCGTGTCAAAGGCGACACCAATTGGCGTAAGAGAGCGTAGGAGAATGCCAAAACTCATACGTTTCTGTCACAGGCGATAACGACCCTTTGTAACAACCGCATTGAATGCGCCTCACCCCTCCACCGCCGCCTCCACCTGCGCCATCACCCGCTCCATTACCGCCGCATCGCTCCACACATCATGCCGTCCTTCGGCGTAGGCCAGGGCGTTTTCGTAGTAGATCAGGGCGTTACGCCTCGTTTGCCGGAAGTTATCGCGGGTCGCCACCACCTTGCCGGGCAGGCCCATGACCACCGAGTTGTCGGGGATCACCGTGCCTTCCTTTAGGAAGGCGCCGCCGGCAATGACGCAGTTCGCTCCCACCTTGACGCCATCCATCAGCACGGCGCCGATGCCGACCAGAGTGTTATCGCCGATCTCCGCGCCGTGCAGCACGACCCGGTGGGTGATCGAGCAATAGTCGCCGACGACGGTGGGACCCGCCGCACCGACATGGATCATCGCATGGTCCTGAATATTGCAGAACTTGCCGATGCGGACGCCGTTCATCTCCGAACGGACCACGCTGTAGGGCCAGAAGCTGGTGCCCTCGCCCGCCACCACGTCGCCGAACATCCGCACGGTGAGGTCGACGAAGGCCGGGCGGTCCAGACGGACGCTGGCGGCGAAGGGCGGCTCGCCATGGCTCATGGGCGAGGCTCCAGCAGCGGCGGCGGCTGGGCGGCGGGCGGTTGTTGCACCAGCACCCGGCCGGCTTTCATCACCAGAGTGCGGCGCTCGGCGATCTCCGTATCGATGCGGCTGCTGCGGGCGTCGCCGGCGGCGTGCGGCCGCCAGGGCAGGCCCCACAAGGTCATGTCCAGATGGGTGAGGCCGTCGACCAGAGACGGCAGCAGCAACTGCCCGGCCAGGTCGATGACATCGGCCAGCCGGGCGTTCTTCAGCAGGATCGAGCCGCTCTGCATCAGGCGCTTGCCCCTTAATCGCTAGGCGGGTCGGTGACGATGGATTTCAGCGCCGGCACAGGCTCGCGCAGCTTGGCGAAGCCGGGGATCTCGCCGCCGTGGTTGCGGAGCACCTCGAGCATCGGGGCCCCGGCGCGGTTCTTTTCGCC
>CAXBDI010000052.1:0-24819 GCA_963974445.1 uncultured Alphaproteobacteria bacterium | reverse complement strand
AGCAGCGGACAATTAATGTGCTATCAAAACCGGTCAACTCGGTTTGCTATCGACAATGGGCAAGGATTGGAGATGGAGCGGCTTGGCGCGATAACCGACCCCATCGATCCCAATCTTGTTAGGCCGCTCGCCTTTGCCGATAGGCGACGATCACCGCACCCAACACGCCAACCCCGATGAGGCTGAGCGAGGCCGGCTCCGGCACGTACACATTGGCCTGAATGAACCCGGCAGGAGCAGTCGTGCCGGAGACGGTTCCGCCCTGTTGATACGTGTAATTCAAGCTAGCGAAGAAGTCATAGAAGGTTAGCGCGCTGACCCCGATATCGCAATTGCCCGACGCGCAGAACACGTTAAAATCAAAATTGGTTTTGACCACATCCGGCATAAGGATCGGACCGGGGCCGCCAAACAGGGTCTCTGCTTGAGCACCGGTGAATGTCATGTCAATTCGCCTTCCGGTGGCCGAGTTGCGGCCATAATTGCATACCGGATCGAAACACTCAAAATCTCGGACTATCTCATTCGAGCCGCCGAAACCCATCCAATCGATTTCGGTCTTCAAGCTGGTGTTGTTGGTATCGCAAGTCCCCTGAATGCCAAGCTTTGGATTGTCGCAATTAAACGACTGCAACCTGCCGGCCACAAAAATTCTCAGCCTCGCGCTATCCAAAGTTCCGGGAGCCCCCACATACGAAGCGAATGCGAAGCTTTCGCTTGTCATGGTGTTCGGGCCGATGATGCTGCCACCTCGAAGTTCCTGCAAAGCCGCTCGGGTCGCAAAGGCTGCTTGTGCACTCGCCAGCACCGTTACCGCAGCGATTGCCGCAACGAGCATAGTGCTCAACGAGAATTTTGGGGAAAAGCGTGTATCCATGGTTTCTGTGCCCCTCTTGGTAGGCTTAAATTTACGCCATATTAACCATACAATGGTCAGAATTATGTTTGCAACCACTATAGATCGGCACGCCAGAGTAAGATGGCCCGCATGCGGGCAAATGGAGTAATGGGGTCAGAGTTTCGTATATGAGTGCATCCGCTAGTTGCGGCGGCGGGTGCAATCAATAGGCCTTTAATCGTTGCTCATCGCCGCTTTGCCTGCGGATTCGCCGGCGATCATGCCGAACACCGCACCTGCCATCAGGCCTGCGCCGCGCGGGTAGTTAAACCAGAACAGGCCACCGGAATCGCCGCCGCCAAGTGCGCTAGGGCTGCCGCCGCTGGTGTATTCGTGGAAGCCGCCGACAGCGTCCGGATGGTTCTCCGCCAGCCATTTCGGGTAGTGGAACAGCGAGCGCCCGGCCCGCCCGGTGTGGCCGGCCAACTCCATATGGTCGAAGCCGCGGTGCGGGCCGACCGAGCCCTCGGCCGCAGCCGTATTCTCGAAAAAGGTCTTGGCCGCGTGCGGCTCGAAATGCGCCTTGCCAATCAGGCCGGTGGTGTAGCCTGCCTGCTTCAACACATGGACGACGCTCGGATGATCCTCCGGCAGTGGGATGCCGTTCGACGTGACCCCATGCATTCGGATGTGCTGGCCGGTCAGGATGGTACAGCGCGCCGGCATACAGACCGCACACTGGTTGCGCGCCTGGCCGTAAGCGATGCCGGACGCTGCCAGGCCATCGATCGCCGGCGTCTTGGCAAACGCGCCGCCGGCATAGCCGAGCCCGTCATAGCGTTGCTGATCGGTGGTGATCAGCAGAATCTTCCGGCCCATGATCGGGGTTCCTTCCCAGCAACAATCCTCGTTGAACGCTCCCCCGCCGGATCACCGCCCCTGGAAGCTCGGCGTGCGCTTCTCGCGGAAGGCCTTGCCGCCCTCCTGCTGGTCGGCGCTGCGGGAGACGCGCAACAACTGCTTGCGGGCAAGTCCCGCCTCCTCCGACGGGCCGCGCGGCAGCACGGTCTCGCGGGTAAAGCGGCAGAGCGCGCTCATCACCAACGGCGCCGAGTCGGCCAGGATGCGGGCGTATTCCATCGCGCCCTCGACTGCCTGGCCCTTCGGCACGACCTTGTTGACCATGCCGGCCTCGTAGGCGCGTTGGGCGGAGAAATGCTTGCCGGTCAGCATGAATTCCATGGCGAGCTTGTAGGGCACGCGGGCGGCGTGGCTGGCGATCATGCCGCCGCAAAAGCCGATCTGCGCCTCCGGATAGAAGAAGTCGGCGGTCTCGTCGGCGACAGCCAGATCGCAGAACTGCACCAGGCAATAGGCGCCACCGACCACGTAACCTTGGACCGCGGCGATCAGCGGCTTGTCGATGAAGACGCCGGTCCCCGGCATGCATTCCCACAACTCCGGATCGCGCGGTGGGTCTTTGAGATCGGCGCCAACGGAGAACGCCTTCTCGCCGGCGGCCGAGATCACCGCGACGCGGTCGTCCGAGGCCTGAAACTCCTCCAGCCGGTCGCGCAGTTCGGCGACCAGACCGTTGGAGAGCGCATTCAGCTTGTCGGCGCGGTTCAGTTGGATGTGGGCAATTCTGCCCTCGGATTGGTAGGTAACCAGTTGCGACATGGGGCGTTCCTCGCGGCGGAGCGTGTTCTGATGGGACGGCTCAATCAGTCTTAGCACGATGCCGCCACAGCGCCAAAAGCATCTCTGGTTTCGATGCCGCGGATGGCGGGCCGGGTTCTGGCTGAACTCGCCCGCCGCGCCTTTCGGTCCTCCCCTACTTCTCAGTGACCGCCGGCGAACCAACATGTAGGCTTGCGATGATAACCTCCACCTAGGGAGCCTAAAGCATGTCTTCTACGGCCCAGCCTGTTGTCCACCCGATGCTGCATCCGGCGTCCTCGACGATCTGCTATATCGTCGCCTGTCCGGAGACCGACCAATGCGCGGTGATCGACACCGTGCTGGACTTCGACCTCGCCAGCGGGCGGACCAGTACCGAATTCGCAGAGAGTGTGGTCGCCAAGGTGCGCGCGTTGGGCTTGACGGTGCAATGGGTGCTGGAAACCCATGTGCATGCCGACCACCTGTCCGCAGCGCCGGTGGTGAAGGAGGCGCTGGGCGGCGCCATCGGCATCGGCGATCATATCGGCGAGGTCCAGGTCGGCTTTGCCAAGATCTACAACCTCGGCCCACAATTCCAGGTGGATGGCAGCCAGTTCGACCATTTGTTCGCCGACGGAGAGCAGTTCGCCATCGGCAGCATTCAAGCAAAAGTGCTGCACACGCCGGGGCACACACCGGCCTGCCTCACGTATGTCATCGGCGATGCGGCGTTTTGCGGCGACACCATTTTCATGCCGGACTTCGGCACCGCGCGCTGCGACTTCCCCGGCGGGTCGGCACGAACGCTGTACCGCTCTGTCCAGCGCATTCTGGCATTGCCGCCAGAGACCCGCATCTTTGTCGGCCACGACTATGGCCCTGGTGGCCGCGAAATCGCCTGGGAAACGACCGTGGCGGAACAGCGTCAGGCCAACAAGCACGTGCGCGACGGCATCGACGAGGACACCTTCGTCGAACTGCGCTCGAAACGCGACGCGGAATTGGCGATGCCGGGCCTGTTGCTGCCTTCGATCCAGGTGAATATCCGCGGTGGCCAGTTGCCGGAGCCGGAGGATAATGGCACCGCCTACCTGAAACTGCCATTGAACCGATTCTAAGCCGCAGATGGCAGACCAAGTCCTGGACGCGACCGGGCTGAAATGCCCGATGCCCGTGTTACGAGCCCGGCGAACCTTGAAGGCGATGCCAAGCGGCTCGCTGCTGGAGTTGCACGCCGACGACCCGGCGTCCGCTAAAGACGTGCCGGCGTTCTGCCAGATGTCTGGCGACACGCTGGAAGATACCGGTCACGATGGCGATACCCTGATCTTCTACATCCGGAAAGCGTAACCACCGACGATGTCCGACGCCGCACTTGACGCCATGACCGATGCCCCGCCGTTACACTACCTGACCATAGCGGCGCTGGCGGCGGAGATCGAAGCCTGCCGCCTTTCGCCGGTCGATGTTGCGCAACACATGCTCGACCGGATCGAGGCGTTGGACGGCAAGCTGAATGCCTACGCGGCCGTCATGGCCGACAGCGCCATGGCGGAGGCGCGTCTCGCCGAATCGGAGATCGCGGCGGGGCGGTATCGCGGCAAGCTGCATGGCGTGCCCGTTGCGGTGAAAGACCTCTGCTACACCAAGGGCGTCGCGACCAAGGGCGGGTTGAAGGTGCTGGCCGATTTCGTGCCGGACTTCGACGCAACCGTGGTCGAGCGCTTTCGGGCGGCGGGCGCCGTCATCCTCGGCAAGCTGAACCTGACCGAAGGCGCGATGGCCGGCTACAATCCGGATTTTCCGGTACCGGAAAACCCGTGGCGCAATGGCCATTGGGCCGGCGCATCCTCCAGCGGCTCCTGTGCCGCGACGGCCGCGGGCTTGGCCTACGCCACTCTGGGTAGCGACACCGGCGGCTCGATCCGTCACCCAGCGGCGGTGTGCGGCACTGTCGGGCTGAAGCCGACCTATGGCCTGATCAGCCGGCACGGTGTGCTTGCGCTGGCGCAGACGCTGGACCATGTCGGCCCCCTCACCCGGTCCGCTGTCGATGCAGGGATCGTAACGCAGGCGATAGCCGGCCACGATCCGTGCGACCCAACCTCACTGCCAGACGCCCTGCCCGACCTGCTGGGCGGTGTCGGCCTGAGCATTGCCGGGCTGCGCCTCGGTTGGGACGAGCGTTATGCGACGGAGGACATGGCGCCGGATTTTGCGGCCGGTGTCGCTGCGGCGTTGCAGGCGATGGCGGATTTGGGCGCGCAAATCGTCCCCGTCACCATGCCCGCCAAATTGCGGGAATACCTGGACGCCTGGCAGGTGATCTGCACCGCCGAAGCCGCGGACGCCCACCGCGCCTTCTTCCCCAGCCGCGCCGAGGATTACGGCCCCTGGTTCCGAGAGTGGCTGGCGCGGGGCAATGCCTATTCCGCCAAAGACTATGCCGCCGCCCACATCTTACGGACCGAGAGCAACGGCGCGCTGGCAGAGACCATGGCGGATGTCGACGTGCTGCTGTGCCCATCGACGCCCAGAGCCGCCTATTCGGTGCCGCGCGACGTCTATTACGGACCGATCCCTGCCAACCGCGACCCGTGGACCAGCCGGTTCACCGTGCCTATGAACTTCGCCGGCATCCCAACCCTGACCCTGCCTTGCGGCCTGTCGGAGGACGGCATGCCCCTATCCTTCCAGTTCGTCGGCCATCACCGCAGCGAGGCGCTGTTGGTGCAACTCGGCGCGGCGCATGAAGGCGTGACCGACTGGCACCGCCTGCATCCGCCTGGCTGGGATTGATAGAATTACACCCTCCCTTCACCCTGAGCCTGTCGAAGGGCGTTTTCTTCGTGACCCTGCCCCTTCGACAGGCTCAGGGTGAAGGGAGGGTATGGTTCAACGCTGAAACTACTCCGCAGCCACCGCGGGTGTCTTCAGGTCTGTCGAGTACTTCAGGTGCACCGGCGCATTCGCTTCGTCCGGGCCTTTCAGGTCGTGCTCCTTGGCGAACTCACGGATGGCCGGGAAGACCTCCTGCCCCATCAGGCGGATGCAGGTCAGCGAGTCTTCCTGGCTGACAGCACCGTCATTGCCCCAGAGCGACAGGATGCCAGGCCGCGTCTGCTCCAGAATAATCTTCAGCTTGGCGACCACTTGGTCCGGCGTGCCGGCGATGATGCGCATGTCGGCCATCTGCTGCTCGAAACTGGTTTGACCGCGCGGGTTCTGACGCAGCCCCGCCGAGAATTCGACGAAGGCGCGGCGGTTGCTGGGCGAGGAATAGCCCGACGGCGTGCTCCAGACCGGATGCGCCAGACCGGTGAACTCCCCCTGCATCCAGCGGAACTGGCGGGCGTTCTCGATCGCCTTTTCCTCGTTGTCGGAGACGTGCACCTGGATCAGATACCCGCGGTTCTCCGGCCCGGCCTCGTAACCGCATTCGGCGGCAACGTCGTCATAGACCTTCCAGATCTTCTTGGTGTCTTCGATGGAGGTGTTCAGCGCCACATAGGGATAGCGCTGCTGCGCGGCCCAGACGATGGTCTCGCGGCTGATGACGCCCGGGACCCAGATGCGCGGATAGGGCTTTTGCAGCGGCACCGCCCAGGGGTTGATCACCCGGTGTTGGTAGTGCTTGCCCTCGTGCCGGATGGGGCCTGTCTCGGTCCAGGCGCGTATCAGCACCTCGTGCGCCTCCTCGAACCGCTCGCGGTTATAGGCCGGGTTGACGCCCGCCGCCAGTTGCTCCTGCCCGCCGCCGCGCACGATGCCGGAGACCAGGCGGCCTTTCGAGATCATGTCGATCATCGCCAGTTCTTCGGCCAGCCGCACCGGGTTTTCCGACAATGGCAGCGGATTGCCGAGCATGACGATTTTGACGCGCTCGGTGATCGCCGCCAGAATCGCCGCGAAGATATTGGCTTTCGCCTGCATGCAGAACGGCGCGTTGTGGTGCTCGTTCAGCATAATGCCGTCGATGCCGACTTCCTCCGCCAGCTTATACTGCTCGATATAATTGTTGTAGAGCTCGCTGCCGGATACGGGATCGAAGTTCTCGTTCGAGAACATCAGCGCGGTCGCGCCAAACTCCAAGCCCTTGTCCGCCGGATATGTGGCCATCGGCTGTTCGGTAAAGTACAGTAAATCCATTGTCTTCGAGTCCTTTCGCTTAGGCGTTCAGGAAGCTGTTGACCAGGCTGGCGAGGTCGTCGGGCTTCTCCATATCGACCGCGTGGCCGCTGCCTTTGACGATCTCCTTGCGGGCGTTCGGCAGGCTGGCCATGTAGCGCTCGCAACTGCTGATCGGCACGACCTTGTCATGCTCGCCCCAGACGACCAGGGTTTCCGCGGTCATCGATTGCAGCAGGTTCGGCAGGGTTTGGCTGAACATGTAAGGCTTCCAGGCGGTTCGGAAGCACATCTCGCGGCAGATATCGAAGCCCTCCAGCATGTCGCCGGTCGGCTCGCCATAGACTTGCGTGAACTTGGCCGGGTCATGGAAGAAGGCGCGGGCGTAGTCGAGGTAGCCGACAATCGCCATGTCCAGGATGAAGCCCTCGGTCGGCTGCACGCCCATGGCGCCGACCAGCACGAGCTTGCCGCTATCGGTGGGGGCCATCGTCGCCATCTCCGCTGCGATCCAGCCGCCGAACCCGAGGCCGACCAGATGCGCTTTCTGGATGCCTTGCGCGGCCAGGTGCATCCGATACATCGCGGCGATATCGCGGACCGAGCGCATCCATTCCGGCCGCTCGATATTCAGGCCCCAGCCGGGATGGATTGGCAGGATCACCCTGTGCTCGGCAGCGAGTGCGTCGTAAAACGGCAGGCGGTCGAGCGTGCCGATGTCGTGGTGCAGGATGACGACCGGCGGACCGCTGCCCGCCTCCAGCACTCGCACATTGGTGCCGGCGACCGAATGGGTCGCCTCGTTCCAGTCGTTTGGCATTCGGCGCTTCCTCTTATGCTTTGGTGTTGCACAGAGCCTCACCGTACAGCGGCAGTCTGTCAATACCACGGCCACCGTGCGACCACGCGCAATCTTGAACCTTGCGCGTTGCGGTCGTTTGGTGCACTGCACCATGCCCTAGCTGCCTCTTTCGACGCCAGGAGCCGCACCCGTGGCCATCGCCCAGCTTTCGTTCCAAGACATGATCCTGGCGTTGCAACGCTATTGGGCTGCGCAAGGCTGTGCGCTGCTGCAACCCTATGACATGAGCGTCGGTGCCGGCACGTTTCACCCGGCGACGACGTTGCGCGCGCTTGGGCCGGAGCCGTGGCGGGCGGCGTATGTGCAGCCCTCGCGCCGGCCAACCGATGGCCGCTATGGTGAGAATCCGAACCGGCTGCAGCATTACTATCAGTTCCAGGTGATCCTGAAGCCGAACCCGGAGGATATTCTCGACCTGTATCTGGGCTCACTCGCCGCCATCGGCATCGACTCCGACCTGCACGACATCCGCTTTGTCGAGGACGATTGGGAAAGCCCGACGCTCGGCGCCTGGGGCCTGGGGTGGGAGGTCTGGTGCGATGGCATGGAAGTCACACAGTTCACCTATTTCCAGCAGGTCGGCGGCTTCGACTGCAACCCGGTCTCCGGTGAGATCACCTACGGGCTGGAGCGGCTGGCGATGTATATCCAGGGCGTCGAGAATGTCTACGACCTGGATTTTAACGGCGCGGGCCTGAGCTATGGCGACGTGTTCCTGCAAAACGAGCGAGAGTTCAGCGCCTATAACTTTGAGCACGCCGACACCGAAACCCTGTTCCGCCACTTCGAAGATGCCGAGCGTGAATGCGCCCGCTGCCTGGAGGCTGGCCTGCCCCTGCCCGCCTATGACCAATGCATCGCCGCCAGCCATGCGTTCAACATGCTCGACGCCCGCGGCGTCATCAGCGTGACCGAGCGGCAGGCCTATATCGGCCGGGTGCGCACCTTGGCGCGGGGTGCCGCCGAGGGGTGGCTGAAGGCGCGCGGGCATCTGGTTGAGGAGGCGGCGTAATGGATAGCCTCACCCTTTACCCCTGGCGTCATCGCGAGGGGCACAGCCCCGTGGCCACCCATCGTCGGCCCATGCGAAACCGAGACGCCGATGGGTTGCTTCGTCGCCTGCGGCTTCTCGCAATGACGCCGAGTGGGAGGGGCAACTGACATGTGGTTGAGGAGGCGGCGTAATGGATAGCCTCATCCTTTACCCCTGGCGTCATCGCGAGGGGCGCAGCCCCGCGGCGACCCATCGTCGGCCCATGCGAAACCGAGACGCCGATGGGTTGCTTCGCTGCCTGCGGCTTCTCGCAATGACGCCGAGTGGGAGGGGCAACTGACATGCCCGAACTCCTGATCGAGTTGTTGAGCGAAGAAATTCCGGCGCGAATGCAACAACAAGCGGCGCGTGATTTTCGGGGGCTTGTGGCAAAGCAATTGGAAGACGCGCACCTGAGCTTTGATCAAGCCCGAGCGTATGTCACACCGCGGCGGCTCGCCCTGGTCGTCGAAGGTCTCGCCGAGCGCCAGCAGGACCGCACGGAGGAACGCAAAGGCCCCAAAGTCGGCGCACCGGAAAAAGCTACCGAAGGCTTCCTCCGTGCCACCGGCCTGACCTCGCTGGACCAGTGCGAGCAGCGAGAGGTGGGCAAGGCGACCCATTGGTTCGCGGTCTCCAAGATCGAGGGCCAAGCAACCGCCGCGGTCTTACCGGGCCTAATCGCCGACGCCATCCGCGCCTTGCCGTGGCCGAAATCCATGCGCTGGGCCGATGGTTCATTCCGCTATGTGCGGCCGTTGCAGCGCATTAATGTGGTGTTCGACGGCAAGCCGCTGGCCGGCTCGCTCGATCTGGGCGGATCGTTGGGCGAGCGCGAGTTCGGCGCGGAGACCGAGGGCCACCGCTTCATGGCGCGCGGACCGTTCGCCATCGAGAATTTCGCTCAGTACAAGCAGGCACTGTTCGATCACTACGTCATTCTCGATCAAAACAAGCGCAAGGATAAAATCGCAGCAGACCTAGAGGCCGCAGCCTCCGCTGCTGGTCTCAAAGTCCGCCCAGACCCCGGCCTGCTCGACGAAGTCACGGGCCTGGTCGAATGGCCGGTCGTCCTGGTCGGCCAGATCGACGCCGCGTTCATGGATTTGCCGCCGGAGGTGCTGACCACCTCCATGCGCGAGCATCAAAAATACTTCGCGCTGGAGACCACCGACGGCAAGCTGGCGCTTCGCTTTGCTGTGGTCGCCAACCGCGAGACAGCGGACGGCGGCAAGGCCATCGTCGCTGGCAATGAGCGGGTGCTGCGCGCCCGGCTTTCCGACGCCAAGTTCTTCTGGGATCAGGACCGCAAGGTGGCGCTCGCCAGCCGCGTGCCGGCGCTGGATCAGGTGGTGTTCCACGCGAAGTTGGGCTCGCTGGGCGCGCGGGTGCGGCGGATTTCGGCGTTGAGCAGCTTCCTCGCCCGCCACATCCCCGACTGCCATGCCGATCCGGCACGAGAAGCCGGGATGCTGGCCAAGGCCGACCTGACCAGCGGTATGGTCGGCGAGTTCCCGGAACTCCAGGGCCTGATGGGCCGCTATTATGCGGAGCGCGAGGGCCTCGACCCCGCCATCGCTGCCGCCATTGCTGAGCACTACGCGCCGCAAGGGCCTGGCGACGCCTGCCCGACCGCGCCAGTCTCGGTCGCCGTCGCCCTGGCCGAGAAGATCGACACGCTGGTCGGCTTCTTCGCCGTGGACGAGAAACCCACCGGCAGCCGCGACCCCTTCGCTCTGCGCCGCGCGGCACTGGGCATCATCCGGCTGGTGTTGGAGAACAAGCTGCGATTGCCGCTATTCCCCGTGTTCCTGAACGCGCACGAGATGTATGGCGGCATCCTGTCGGGAGAAAACTCCGCCGACGAAACCGGAACCGCGCTGCTCGACTTCTTCGCCGACCGGCTGAAGGTGCACCTGCGCGAGGACCGTGTGAAGCACGACCGCGTCGCCGCGGTGTTCGGGTTGGGGCAGCAGGATGATCTGGTCAAGCTGATGGCGCAAGTGGCCGCCCTCTCAGCATTTCTGGAGACAGACGACGGCGCCAACCTGCTGACCGCCTACCGCCGCGCCGCGAACATCGTTGCGGCCGAGGCGAAGAAGGACGGCCGCCGCCACACAGGCGCACCAGACGCCGCCCTGTTTGCGGAGGCAGCGGAGAGCGCGCTGGCCGATGCGCTCGCCACCGCAGCAAGCACCATGAAAACGGAGCTGGCGGCGGAGGATTTCGACGCAGCCATGGGCCATCTGGCAACCCTGCGCGGACCGACCGACGCCTTCTTCGAGCAAGTCACGGTTAACGCTGACGATGCTATGCTGCGAGGCAATCGCCTGAAACTGTTGGGCCAAATGACAGCGACCATGAGCCAGGTCGCGGATTTCTCCGTGATCGAGGGCTGAACGTCCAAACCACCCCCCCTCGTCATTGCGAGCGGAGCGAAGCAATCTACCGCCCAGTTCTGGGTTTGACGACTAGGTTGCTTCGTCGGCTCCGCCTCCTCGCAATGACGGTTCTATGGCAGGAGCCACCAGACCATGACCCAATGGGTATACAGCTTCGGTAGCAGGAAGTCCGAAGGCAATGCCGCCATGCGCGATCTGCTGGGCGGCAAAGGCGCCAACCTGGCGGAGATGAGCAATCTGGGCCTGCCGGTGCCGCCCGGCTTCACCATCACCACCGAAGTCTGCACCCACTACTACGCGAACGCCAAATCCTATCCGGGCGAGTTGCAAGCGCAAGTCGATGCCGCCCTCACCCAAGTCGAGCACGAGACCGGGCGGATTTTCGGCGACTCGAAGATGCCGTTGCTGGTCTCCGTCCGCTCCGGCGCTCGCGTCTCGATGCCGGGGATGATGGACACGGTCTTGAACCTGGGCCTGAACGACGAGACGGTGCAGGGCATGGCCGACGCCGCCGATGCCCGTTTCGCCTGGGACAGCTACCGCCGCTTCATCCAGATGTACGGCGACGTGGTGCTGGGGATCGACCATCACGTGTTCGAGGAAGAGCTGGAGATCCTGAAGGAAACCCGCGGCGTAGTCCTCGACACCGAGCTGACCGCCGAGGATTGGCAGGGTCTGGTCGAGACCTACAAACGCAAGGTGATGGAAGAACTCGACGAGCCCTTCCCACAGGACCCGCGGGCGCAGTTGTGGGGCGCGATCGGCGCGGTGTTTGCCTCCTGGCAGGTGCCGCGGGCGATCTTCTACCGCCAGATGAACGACATCCCGGAGGCCTGGGGCACCGCGGTCAATGTGCAGGCTATGGTGTTCGGTAATATGGGCGAGGATTCGGCCACCGGCGTCGCCTTCACCCGCAACCCATCGACCGGCGCGCGGGAGGTCTATGGCGAATACCTGGTCAACGCCCAGGGCGAGGACGTGGTCGCCGGCATCCGCACACCGCAGCACATCACCACGGCGGCCAGGAAGGCGCACGACTCGCGTCTGCCCGCGATGGAAGAGGTCATGCCGGCGGTATTCAACGAACTCTGCGCCATCCAGAACAGACTGGAGTCACACTACCGCGACATGCAGGATATCGAGTTCACGGTGGAGCGCGGCCGGCTCTGGATGCTGCAAACCCGCTCCGGCAAGCGCACCGCCAAGGCCGCGCTGAAGATCGCCGCCGACCTGGTCGAGGAAGGCGTCATCTCCAAGGCGGACGCGGTCAGCCGCATTGAGCCGGCATCCCTCGACCAGTTGTTGCACCCGACGCTCGATCCCGATGCGGAGCGCCACGTGCTGGGCCATGGCCTGCCGGCGTCGCCGGGCGCGGTCTCCGGCGCGGTCGTATTCTCGGCGGACGAGGCGCAGACTCGGGCGGAAGCCGGGGAGGACGTGATCCTGGTGCGGATCGAGACCTCTCCCGAAGACATCCACGGCATGCACGCGGCGAAGGGCATCCTCACCAGCCGCGGCGGCATGACCAGCCATGCGGCGGTGGTGGCGCGCGGCATGGGTAGGCCCTGCGTGGCGGGGGCCGGCGACATCCGCATCGACTACGAGGCGCAGCAATTCTACGCGGGCGAGACCGTGGTGCATGCGGGCGAGACGATTACGCTGGACGGCGGCACCGGCGAGATCATGGCGGGCAAGGTCGCGACCTTGGACCCCGAGGTCTCCGGCGAGTTCGCCCTGATCATGGGTTGGGCCGACGAAATCCGCCGCCTGGGCGTGCGCGCCAATGCAGAGACTCCGAACGATGCGGAAACCGCGCGCTCCCTGGGTGCCGAGGGCATCGGTCTTTGCCGGACCGAGCACATGTTCTTCGACGCCGACCGCATCGTCGCCATGCGCGAGATGATCATGGCAGAGGACGAGAAAGGCCGCCGCACCGCACTCGCCAAGCTGTTGCCGATGCAGCGGGCCGACTTCGCCGACCTGTTCCGCATCATGAAGGGCTACGCAGTCACCATCCGCCTGCTCGACCCGCCATTGCACGAGTTCCTGCCGCACCAGCCGCACGAGGTCGAGGCCCTGGCCAAGGCTACAGGCATCTCGCCGGAGGCCGTGCGGCAACGGGCTGTGCGCCTCGCCGAAAGCAACCCGATGCTGGGCCATCGCGGCTGCCGCCTGGGCATCACCTACCCGGAGATCACCGAGATGCAGGCCCGCGCCATCTTCGAGGCCGCAGCGCAAGTCGCCGCCGAGGGCGTGGACGTGCTGCCGGAGGTGATGGTCCCGCTGGTCGCGACCAAACGTGAGTTGGACATCCTCAAAGCCGTGATCGACCGCGTCGCCGGCGAGGTCGCCAAGGAGAAGGGCCGCGAGGTGCCCTATCTGGTCGGCACCATGATCGAACTGCCCCGCGCAGCATTGCGCGGTGGCGAGATTGCCGAGAGCGCCGAGTTCTTCAGCTTCGGCACCAACGACCTGACCCAAACCACTTTCGGCATCAGCCGCGACGATTCCGGCAGCTTCATGGAAGCTTACCAGCGCCAGGGCATCGTCGAGCGCGACCCCTTCGTCGGTCTAGACCAGGAGGGCGTCGGCGAACTGGTGCAGATCGGCGCGGAACGGGGCCGGGCGACGCGCAGCACGCTCAAACTCGGCATTTGCGGCGAGCATGGCGGCGACCCGGAAAGCGTCGCCTTCTGCCACCGCATCGGCCTGGACTATGTGTCGTGCTCCCCCTACCGTGTGCCGATTGCGCGGCTGGCAGCAGCACAGGCGGCAATTGCGGAGCAGGGGTGAGGGGAGGCGATCTTGGCAATTCCGGATTTCGTGGCGTCACAAACGGTGGGTCGTCACGTTCTTGGTCCTGTTTTCTAAATCTTTGAGCACAACCGCATTATGTGGCGCCACGACGGTGCCCGGCAATCCCGGCCCGGATTGCGCCGGCGAGGCGGTCAGTTGGTTAGCGAAAACCGGCTAGCTTTTGTGCGGCGCACACGCTAACTCTCCGCGAATGCGAGAATTCATTCGCCTCGGCATGCTCACGCCCTCGTCGAACACCGTGCTGGAGCCGGTGATTGCGGCGATGCTGGCCGATGCGCCGGGCGTCTCGGCGCATTTCAGCCGTTTCCGGGTGCTGCAAATCTCGCTCGATAACACGTCGCAATCGCAGTTCGATCTGGAGCCGATGCTGGCCGCCGCGGAGTTGCTGGCCGACGCCCGCGTGCACAGCATCTGCTGGAACGGCACATCCGCCGGGTGGCTGGGCTTCGGTCAGGACGAGAGGCTCTGCGCCGCCATTACCGAGCGCACCGGCATTCCGGCCCATTCCGCCGTGCTAGGCTTCAATGCCCTGTTCACCGAGCGCCGGCTGAAGCGGCTGGGGTTGGTCTCGCCCTATATCGGCGAGGTGCAACGGCGCATCATCGCCAACTACGCCGCCGCCGGGATCGAGACCGTGGCCGACGAGCATCTCGACATCTCCGAGAATTTCGCCTTCGCCGGCGTGGATGCCGACACGGTCGAGACGATGTGCCGCCGCGTCGCCCGGGCCAAGCCGGACGGCATCGCTATCTACTGCACCAATGTCGATGGCGCGGCGCTCGCGCCACGGCTGGAGCGGGAACTGGGCATTCCGATCTATGATTCCGGGGCCGTTGCCCTCTGGGCCGGCCTCCGCGCTGCCGACGCTGACATGGCGCCCCTCACCCGTTGGGGCCGGTTGTTCGGATAGTGTTTCCCGGACGTCGCGGAGCGGCGAGCCGGGACCGCTCTATCTCGCGAACACCAGCGGGGGCAGTGTTCGCACGTCGACCGCGGCCCCGGGTCTCGTCTCCGCCTCGCCCGGGGAACAGGGCCGTGCGGCAATCCTCGCGATGACGGGCTGTAAAGGTTAGACTGGCCGCAACCCACGCCCTTCGCCACCGTCAACAAGGCCCGCCCATGACCATCGAAGCCAATCCGGAGCGCGTTCTGCGCGACCTCTACCACCTGCGCAGCATCGGCACGTACAAGACCGGCGTGCACCGCCCCACCCTCTCCAAAGACGACCTGACGACCCGGCACTGGCTGGTCGATGAGTTGAAGGCTATCGGCTACGACGCCTGGATCGACGGCATCGCCAACGTCATCGGCCGCACCCCGGCCACGGGCAAGAAGCTGCTGGCAGGCTCCCACCTGGAAAGCCAGAACCGGGCCGGTTGGCTCGACGGGGCGCTCGGCGTCGTTTATGCGCTGGAGGCGGCGCGGGCCGTGGTCGAGGCGGGGCGCAGCGATATCGGCGTCGAGGTGATCTCGTTCGCCGATGAGGAGGGCCATTTCGGCAGCTTCACCGGCTCGCGCTCGCTGACCGGCGAGTTGACGGAGGCGGGCATCGACGAGCGCGCCGACCGCACCACCGGCCGGCCTCTGCGTCAGGCATTGGCGGAGGCTGGCCTCGCCGGCGTGCCCCGCGAACGCATCGACCCCGCCCGCTATTGCGGCATGCTGGAAGCGCACATCGAGCAGGGCGACTGGCTGGAAAGCCAGGGCTTGCACATCGGCGTCGTCACCAGCATCGTCGCCATCTGGCAGTTCAATATCGTGTTCGAGGGCGCACAGAACCACGCCGGCACCACGCGCATGGCGATCCGCAAGGACGCCGGCGTGGCGCTCCGCCGCTTCTGCCAACGCATCGAGGAGCGCTTTCCGGAAGTGGCCGGCGAGCGCTCGGTCTGGACCGTCGGCCGGATCACACTGGAGCCGGGCGCGCCCAGCATCATCCCGGGCCGTGCCGAGATGACCCTGCAATTCCGCGACGCCGACATGGCGACACTGGAGCGCATGGAGAAGACCGTCGGCGAGTTGGTCGATGAGGCCAACACCGCTGGCCCCTGCAAGGTCTCGTGGTCGGTCACGAACAAGAACAAGCCCGCGGTGATGGACGAGAGCATTCAGGCCGCGCTCGATGCCGCCGCCGAAGTCTACGCGCCCAGCAAGCACACCCGCATGCCGAGCGGCGCCGGCCACGACGCGCAGATGATGGCGCAATTGATGCCGGCGGGCATGATGTTCATCCCATCCATCGGCGGCATCAGCCACCACTGGACCGAGAACTCCAAAGACGAAGACATCATGCGCGGCGCCCAGGTCTACGTTGCCGCGGCGGCAAGGATTTTGGAGGGGTAGGCGCCACCGCCTCCACCCTTTCCCCGGGCTTGACCCGGAACCCACGCCTGAGCCTCGCGACCACGCTACCCGTTTGGGATAAGCGCTCAGGCATGGACCCCGGCTCTAGGCCGGGGAAAGGGGGTCGATGATCTACACCACCGACCACTCCTCTCTAAATCGCCGTAAAACCGCCGTCGATGACCAGTTCAGCACCGGTGACGAACGAACTCTCCTCGCTGGCAAGGTAGAGCACGCCGTTGGCGATGTCCTGCGGCACGCCGCTGCGGCCGATGGGGGTGCGGTTCAGCATCCGGTCGCGGATGGCGTTGTCTTTGAAGAGTTCGGCAGTCATGCCGGTTTCGATGAAGCCCGGGTGGATAGTATTAACGCGCACGCCGTTGCCCGCCTGGCCACATTCCAGCGCCGCTCCCTTGCTGAACACGCAGACCGCGCCCTTGCTGGCGTTGTAGGCGACGGAGCGGACCGCGCCGACTTTGCCGTAGATCGACGAGATGTTGATGATGGAGCCGCCGTTGCCGCCCTCCTCCATCAGCGCGATGCCGTATTTGGTGCCCATATAGACGCCCTCGACGTTGGCGGCGTTGACGAAGCGCCATTGCTCCAGCGTCGTGTCCTTCAACAGCAGGCCGCCATTGCTGACGCCGGCGTTGTTGAGCACGATATCCAGCCGCTTCTCGGTGTCGCGGATCGAGGCCATGACCGCCTGCCATTGGCTCTCGTCGGTGGTGTCCTGCGCCATCGAACGAGCGTTGCCGCCGGCGTCCTGGATCATCTCAGCGGTTTCCGCCGCAGTATCCGCGTGCAAATCGGTGACGACCACCGTCGCGCCTTCTCTGGCCAAGGTCAGGGCCGAGGCGCGGCCAATGCCGGAACCGCCGCCGGTGATCAGGGCGACCTTGTCTGCAACTCTGTCAGCCATGCTTGATGTCTCCTCTTTGGGGTTCTTCAGCCTTCGACTTTAGGACGAAGCGCCCCGCCTCACCAATCTGTTATTTCAGACCAAACGGCTATCAAGGTAGGAGTACTGCCCATCTCATTCATTCCGACTCGCCCGCCGGAGCATCCCCGCGTCATGACACAAGCTGCCGTCCAATCGGCTGCCGCCACGCTCGACCCGCGCAAGTTCCAAGACCCCGCGACCACGCTCGATGGCTCGCCGCGCGCCAGCGTGGCGTTGCGGCGGTTGCAGACGCTTTGGTTCAACACCGGCACGCTGTGCAACCTGACCTGCCGCAACTGCTATATCGAAAGCTCGCCCACCAACGATGCGCTGGTCTATCTGACGCTGGCCGATGTCGAGCCTTACCTCGCCGAAATCGCCCGCGACGGCCTGCTGACCGACGAAATCGGCCTGACCGGCGGCGAGCCGTTCATGGCGCCTGAAATTATTCCTATACTGGAGGCGATCCTCTCCCGCGGCTTTCGCGCCATGGTGCTGACCAACGCCATGCGCCCGATGATGAAGCTGCAGGCGCCGCTGCTCGACCTGCGCCAGCGCCATGGCGACCGGCTGGTGCTGCGGGTCTCGGTCGATCATTACACGCCGGCGCTGCACGAGTTGGAGCGCGGCCCCCGCACCTGGCAACCGACGCTGCTGGGCCTGCGCTGGCTCGCCGCCAACGGCTTTGCCGTGCATCTGGCCGGCCGCACCTGCTGGGGCGAGAGTGAGGCGCAGGCGCGCGCCGGCTATGCCAGGCTGATCCGCGAGGAGGGCTGGCCGGTCGATGCCGCCGACCCGATGCAGTTGGTGCTGTTCCCGGAAATGGACGCGAGCGCCGATGTGCCGGAGATCACCACCGCCTGCTGGGGCATTCTGGATGTCGATCCGGGCGCGATGATGTGCGCCTCCAGCCGCATGGTCGTGAAGCGCAAGGGCGCGGCAAAGCCCGCGGTGGTCGCCTGCACACTGCTGCCCTACGACCCGGAGTTCGAACTGGGCGAGACATTGGCCGAGGCAAGCGGTTCTGTGCCCCTGAACCACCCTCATTGCGCCAAGTTCTGTGTGCTGGGCGGGGGCAGTTGCAGCAAGACCACTTGACGATTTTCTGCGGTAATTATAAAGGTGTGTTTCGTGGTGATTTGCTCGACCAGCTTGCGGCCACGCAAAACAACTCGCTAAACGGTCGGGACGTTTCAGTGCCGGCCTGCTCACGCGAGCGCTTTGAGGCCGGCATTTTCCATTGGCTCTCAAGGCGCTGGCCAAGCGGAACTCCGACGAAGGATCGCCCGACCATCACCTTTGATGGAGACCGCTTGTCATGTCCGATACCGACCCCCTTGCCGACTGTCGCCCCGAGACGCTCGCCGTCCGCGCCGGCCTGAACCGCAGCCATAATGCCGAAACCAGCGAGGCGCTTTACCTGAATTCCGGCTTTGTCTTCGACAGCGCCGAACAGGCGGACGCCGCGTTTTCCGGCGATATCGACCGCTACCTCTATGGCCGCTACGCCAACCCCACCGTCACCATGCTGGAGGAGCGGCTGCGGGTGCTGGAAGGGGCCGAGGTTTGCCGCGCGACGTCCAGCGGCATGGCCGCCGTCTTCGCATCCATGGCCTGCTATCTGGAGAGCGGCGACCGGGTCGTCGCCGGCTCCACCCTGTTCGGCTCCAGCCTGCATATTCTGACCAAGATCCTGCCGAAATGGGGTGTGCACGTCGATCTGGCGCCGCCGAGCGATCTGGACGCCTGGGCAGACGCGCTGCGGACGCCGGCGAAGATCGTCTTCGTCGAGACGCCCACCAACCCGACCCTCGATATTGTCGACCTGGCGGCGCTCTCCGGCCTCGCCCACAAGGCGGGAGCGAAGCTGATCGTTGACAACGTCGTCGCAACACCGGTGCTGCAACGGCCGTTGGAGTTGGGTTGCGACGTCGTCGTCTACTCGACCACAAAGCATCTGGACGGCCAGGGCCGCACGCTCGGCGGCGCGGTGCTGTGCGACAAGGCGTTCGACAAGGATTTTCTGCAACCCTTTCTGCGTCACACCGGCCCGGCGATCAGTCCGTTCAACGCCTGGGTCGTCGTCAAAGGGCTGGAGACGCTGTCGCTCCGGGTGCGAGAGCAAAGCCGCAACGCCGCCATTCTGGCCGAACGGCTGGAGAGCCTGCCGAACGTGACGCGCGTCGCCTACCCCGGCCTCGCCAGCCACCCCGGTCACGCGGTCGCCAAGGCGCAGATGCAGGATGGCCTCTATGGCAGCGTCCTCAGCGTTGAGGTGGCGGGTGGCCGCCCGGCGGCTTTCGCTTTCCTGAACGCCCTGCAAATCATCGATCTCTCCAACAATCTGGGCGACGCCAAATCGCTTTCCTGCCACCCCTGCACCACCACGCACCGGGTGCTGACCCCGGAAGCCCGCGAAGCCGCCGGCATTACCGAAGGGCTGGTGCGGGTCTCCGTCGGGCTGGAGCATCTGGAGGATCTGTGGCGCGATTTGGAGCGGGCGGCCTCCGCTGCCCAGACCCCAGACCGCGCCGCGGCCTAAGCCCCTCGGGTGCTTGTGATCCTTGCCGGCCACGGCTCTTGAGCCGGAAGCCGCGCCGAACTAGACTTTGCAACCCTGCCGAGGCCGGTTCTACGGAACCGTTCGCCGGCACTCAATCCGTTGACGGCGAAGGCCCGGCCCCATGTATCGCCAAACGACGCGCGCGCTGACCGTTTCGGTTGAACCGGAGTTCCTGGAGCGGGAATCCGATCCGGACCGGCGCCATTATGTTTGGGCCTATCACGTGCGGATCGAAAACCATGGCGGCGAGACCGTGCAACTGGTCCGGCGGTATTGGCGCATTGTCGACGGCTCCGGCCAAGTGCAGGAGGTGCGAGGGCCCGGCGTTGTCGGCGAACAGCCTGTGCTGAAACCGGGGGAGGCGTTCGAGTATTCCAGCGGCACACCGCTGGCCGTCCCGGGCGGCTTCATGACCGGAACCTATGAGATGATCACCGAGGACGGCGATGTGTTCGATATTTCAATCCCCGCCTTCTCTCTGGATTGCCCCGAACAGATGTCGCGGCTGAACTAGTCATTGCACGTAGGCCCATAATACCGCTGGCGAGCGAACGCTACCGATGATCGATTTTCGCCCAGTGCTGTTCGTCGTCGGCATACTGTTGGTCGGCTTGTCAGCGACAATGCTGATCCCGGCGGTGGTCGAGATCATCTTCGGCAGGCCAGATTGGCGGGCTTTCGTGTTCGCCGCGGCGGCCACCCTGTTCCTCGGTGGCGCGTTGGTGTTGGCGACCTACAACGAGCGGGCCCGTCTGGGGCTGCGGCAATCGTTTCTGATGACCGGCTTGTGCTGGCTGTCGGCGGCGGTGGTCGGCGCCCTGCCGTTTACCCTTATCGCTGTTCCGCTGAACGTCACCGATGCCTTTTTCGAGGCGATGAGCGGCATCACCACTACCGGCTCCACCGTAATGATCGGCCTGGACCACGCGCCGCCCGGCATTCTGATATGGCGGGCACTGCTGCAATGGTTCGGCGGCATCGGCATTATTGTAACAGCCCTCGCCGTATTGCCGATGCTACAGGTCGGCGGGATGCAGCTGTTCCGGATGGAGTCGTCCGACCGTTCGGACAAGGCGTTGCCGCGGGCAACCCAACTCGCGGCATGGATCGCCGCCATCTACGGCAGTTTGACGCTGTTGTGGGCGGTCATGTTGTGGATTGCCGGTATGAGCCTGTTCGATGCCATCACCCACAGCATGACGACCCTCGCGACCGGCGGTTTCTCAACTTCGGACCAGTCCATCGGCGCTTATCCACAGCCGGCGATCCACTGGATCATTACGGCCGGCATGATCGCCGGCTCGTTGCCATTCGCTCTCTACCTGCTAGCCGCCCGCGGCAGGGCGATGCCGCTGCTGCGGGATATGCAGGTGCGCTGGTTCCTGGGCACGCTCGGCACGGTGATCGTCGGGTTGTCGGCGGCGCAGATCATCTTTGCATCTCAGGATTTCAGCACGGCAATACGCCTCGGCGCATTCAATGCGACGTCGGTTATGACCGGCACGGGCTATGCCACGGCGGAATACGACCGGTGGGGCACGTTCGCCCCGGCGGTATTCTTCGTGATCATGTTCATCGGCGGCTGTGCGGGATCCACCACCTGCGGGATCAAAATTTTCCGCTTTCAGATTCTGTTCGCTGCCGCCGCCGTTCAGCTGAAGCGCCTGGTGCAGCCGCGCGGCGTGTTCATTCCCTACTACAACCGGCGGCCGATCTCGTCGGATGTGGTCGAGTCCGTTATGGCGTTCTCTTTGGTCTATGCCGCCGGATTTGCCACGCTGACCATCGCGCTCAGCGTCATGGGGCTGGATTTTCTGACGGCAGCATCGGGTGCGGCCACCGCGATCTCCAATGTTGGCCCGGGGCTTGGCGATGTCATCGGCCCGTCTGGCACGTTCCTTGCTTTACCAAATGGCGCCAAATGGGCGCTGGCCATCGGCATGCTGTTTGGCCGGCTGGAGTTCTTCACCATCCTGGTGCTGTTCGTGCCCAGCTTCTGGCGACGGTAGCGCGATACCTGTTGTCAAAGTAGGCTTACCAGGCGTATTCCGCTGATGTTGCTCGCCGCAGGTTAAAGACCGCCCCCAGCGATGATCGACTTTCGCCCCATCCTGTTCGTCGTCGGCATTCTGCTAACAGCCCTCGGCGCAAGCATGCTCATTCCCGCCTGTGTCGAGATCTACAGCGGCACACCGGATTGGCGCGCGTTCTTGTTTGCAGGCGCCGTCACCGTGTTTGCCGGTGGAACGATGGTTATGACGACCCATAGCGAGCGGACGCCGTTGAACCGGCGGCAGGCTTTTGTGATGACAACTGCGTGCTGGTCGTTCGCCGCGCTTTTTGGCGCACTACCCTTTGTCTTTCTCGAATTTTCGCTCGGCTTCACGGACGCATTTTTCGAGTCGATGAGCGGCATTACGACCACGGGCTCCACTGTCATGACTGGCCTGGATACGGCGGCGCCCGGTATTCTGGTTTGGCGAGGGTTGCTGCAGTGGATCGGCGGTATCGGCATCATCGTCACGGCCGTAGCGGTACTGCCGATGCTACAGGTTGGCGGCATGGAGTTGTTCCGCACGGAATCCTCGGACCAATCGCAAAAGATCGTCTCGCGCGTGGCGCAGCTCGCCGGGTGGATCGCCGCCGTCTATGGCCTCGCAACGCTGCTTTTGACGATCGGCCTGCTGGGGGCGGGCATGACCCTGTTCGACGCCGCAATCCATGCTATGACGGCCATTTCCACTGGTGGTTTCTCCACGTCGGACCAATCCATCGGCGCGTTCGAAAACCCAGCGATCCATTGGATTCTGTTCATTGGCATGATCACCGGCGCTCTGCCGTTTGTGTTGTTGGTTGCGGTTTTTCGTGGCGAAGGTCGCTTGATGTATCGGGATACGCAAGTCCGGTGGTTTTTCGCGACGTTGACCTCTTTTATCGCCGGAGTTTGGATCGCAGAAGTCGTCCTAGGTCGCGAAGAAACCTGGATTGCGTTTCGCCTCAGCGCCTTCAACGTGACGTCGATCCTGACGGGAACCGGCTTCGTCAGCGCCAATTATGATCATTGGGGCAGCTTTTCGCCGGTGGTATTTCTCATCCTGATGTTCATCGGCGGCTGTGCCGGTTCGGCATCATGCGGCATCAAGATATTTCGGTTTCAGATCCTGTTCGCAGCGACGGGCCTCCAGATCAAAAAACTGATCCGCCCGCATGGAGTCTTCGTTGCGACGTTCAACCGAAACCCGATTTCACAAGACACCCTTGAATCCGTTATGGCGTTTTCGTTGGTGTATATCGCCGGCTATGCGGCATTAAGCATTTCGTTGGGCGTGTTGGGGTTGGACTTGGTCACCGCGCTGTCGGCCGCCGGGACGACCATGTCGAACGTCGGGCCGGGTCTGGGCGACATCGTCGGGCCGGCCGGAACCTTCGCTCCATTGCCGGCCGCTGCCAAATGGCTGCTATCCGCCGGCATGTTGCTTGGGCGGCTGGAGTTCTTCACCGTCCTAGTGCTATTCGCGCCCAGCTTCTGGCGGCAGTAGCGCTCCGCTGTTGCTGCAAACGGCGGGCTGCGATAAGCCTTAAGGTCAGATAACTGGCACAGCCAGCAACAAAGGAAATCGTCCCATGCCGAAGCGTCTCTGGTACACGGGCGCGCCGCTCGACCGCCTCTCCCACCGCCGCAAGGATGCAGCCTGGCTGGCGGAGCGCCTCGCCAACCCCGAGACGCATTTGGTGCCGGTCTGGCGCAACCAGAACCTGGCGCATGTGGAGGACGACCGCGCGCTGCTGCCGACCGTCGCCGAAGCGCGGGAGTTGCTGGAGGCCGGCAAGCACATCTCGCTGCTCGGCATCCGCGAGGGCAAGGCGTATTTCGCCGTCGACCTGTCGCATCACGAAGATCCCTACCTCAACCCTCTGCTGGAGGCGCAAGGCGCGTTCGACGATTTGCGCAAGTTCGGCCCGGTCATCGATCAGCACGAGGGCGCGATCCTGGCGCATGCTCGCGGTCTGATGTTCTGGCACACGCGCCACCAGCATTGCGGCGTCTGTGGCTGCCCGACCGAGGCTAGCGAGGCCGGCAACCAGCGCGATTGCACCAACCCGGACTGCAAAACCCCGCACTTCCCGCGGACCGACCCGGCGGTGATCATGCTGGTTTACAAGGGCGATAGCTGCCTGCTGGGCCGCTCGCGCAATTTCCCGATCCCAGGGATGTATTCGACCCTGGCCGGCTTCGTCGAACCCGGCGAAAGCCTGGAGGAGGCGGTTGCGCGTGAGGTGCTGGAGGAGGTCGGCGTCACCTGCCTGCCGGAGAACGTGCACTACTGGGCGAGCCAGCCCTGGCCCTTCCCCGCCTCCCTCATGCTGGGATTTCATGCGCAGGCGGAGGATATGGAACTCATCCTGGAGGACGACGAGATCGAAGACGCCAAGTGGCTGCACCGCCTGCAAATGGACGACCCGGAGGCGCACGGCGTGAAATTCCCCCGCCGCGACAGCATCGCCTACCGCCTGATCCAATCCTGGATGAACGGAGAGATGCGAGGGTAAGGGGCGTTGTCATACCGGCGGAGGGGCCGCAACGCACCCTATTGGCTTAACCCCTTCCCCGCCCTTATACTCGCACATCACAAACACACAGGGCCCCATGGGCACCTCGAACAATCGGCTTTCTGATCCGGGCGAGAGAGTGCGTGCTGGCTCGGCGCGTTGGCGCGTGCAGAGATTGTGCCACGAAGCGGCGAATTCTGGTTGTTTTTAGCCGATCCGCGCCGCGCCAGGCGCACTTCACCCCTGATCAACCTCTAGGTCGACCGCAAACATCATGGAAAATGGCGGTTAGCAGTATCGGCTGGGATGAAGCGGCTACCGCAACACTCCCTCTAGCCGCGACACGGCCTCGCGGATGGTTTTCGGTGGCAGATCGGCATAGCCCAGCAGCAGATAGCGCTTCCAGTCCGCCAGGAACTCTGGCCCAGTTATCGTCTCCAGCTGCATCGTGTTGACGACTACGCCGACGGAGCGCGCCCGCTTCTGACATTCCGACGCGTCCGGCATGTCGTCCGGAAGCCGCCATATTAGATGGGTTCCCGAGGTCATGCCCTGCAAGTCGCAATCGCCGAAATGCTGGCGCAAAGACTGCACCAACGCATCACGCCTTTCCATGTAGGCCGTAAGCGGTGCGAGCAGCCCACATTGCTGATTGGGGCATAACGCGGTTGAAATGA
>CAXBDI010000051.1:0-24897 GCA_963974445.1 uncultured Alphaproteobacteria bacterium | reverse complement strand
AGGGCTGCCAGCCGCATTGTATGCCCGCCGTCCGACCCTACCTCAACAGCCGTCGTAGTCCGCGGCCTGCCACCTTGCCAGCGATCCGGCGACCGACACGCTTGCCGACGCGATCCTTACGGACAGCCTGGACGTCGCCTAGCAGCTTGGCGAGCAGATAGAGGAATGATCGGAACCCACGCATGGCGGCATCTTTGCACCGTCGCTGGCGCGTGTCGAGGCTGGCGGGGACGGCAAGCTCAAACCCAGTGACAAATTCGGTGACAAACGCAATTTGGGCGAATTCGGCCCCCTGCCCTGCCCGGCTATCTATTTGATTTTAGGAAGTTCCTTGGTGAGCCCGACAGGATTCGAACCTGTGACCCACTGATTAAAAGTCAGTTGCTCTACCAACTGAGCTACGGGCCCTGTGCCAAGGAAGCCGCGACCATACTCAGTATCACCGCCGGGTCAATGGCAGATGCCGCGGCCGCGGCATGCTACAGCAACGGCACTGTGCGGCTGACCTTTCGGCGGCTGAAGACCCGGGGGAACGGCGGGTCTCGGTCTCTGATCGAGGTGCGCAACCGCCAGCCCCGCGGAAGCCTCTTTAGCTATTGCTCAACCTCTGCTTTGCTGCCATCCGATCGAGCGGCCCGCCCTCGGATCCATCGGTCGCTTTCTGGTGCTAGAGGATTATCCATGCCGCCTACTTCTGACCGCTTCGCCGGCAAAACCGCGCTCGTCACCGGGGCTGCCTCCGGCATCGGGCGTGCCATTACCGAACGCCTTGTCGCAGAAGGCGCCCAGGTGGTCGGCGGAGACCTGAACGAGGCGGCATTGGCCGAGGTGGCCAAAGACCTCGGCGACGCCTTCGCCTACACCGTCACCGACGTCACGCAAGAGGCGGATGGCGAGGCGCTGGTGGCCCTCGCCGCAGAACGGTTCGGCGGCCTCGACGCCGCCTTCAACGTCGCCGGCGGCAACCGCGCCGGCTACCTGCTGGATCAGTCGGAGGAAGACTGGACCTGGACCATCGATCTCTGCCTGAAGAGCGTGTTCCTGGGCGTCAAGCACCAAGCCCGCCAGATGGTGCGCGGCAAACGCCCCGGCACCATCGTCAATATCGCCAGCCTGAACGCGCACGTGCCGATGTTTGCGGGCGCTGCCTACGCGACCGCCAAGGCCGGCGTCGAGATGCTGACCAAGAACGCGGCGCTGGAGTTCGCCGACTACGGCATCCGCGTTAACGCCATCCTGCCGGGGCTGGTGCAAACGCCGCTCACCCGCCGCCATTTCGACAACCCAGACGCCCTAGCCGCTTTCGTCGAGCGCATCCCGCAGCGCCGTCCGGCTCAGCCGGAGGAGATCGCGGCCCCTTCCCTCTATCTGGCCAGCGACGACGCCAGCTATGTGAATGGCGCCAGCCTGCTGGTCGACGGCGCCTGGGCGGTCAGCGCCTATCCCGACATGCGGCCGTTCCGCGGCCCCGTACAGTTCAACGGATAGGGGGTCATTGCCTTGCCGGTGCACCAATCGCTCTGGGCCGTCGGCCCTTTGCCGCAACCACTAGCTTCATCACAACTGGCTTCCGAACAGCAGTTGGAAGAAATGATCGTTGCAGCGCCCGATATCCTCTCTCCCGATTGGCTCTTAATTGGCCGGCAAGAAGATACGGGTTTCGGTGGCCGCATCGATCTTTTGGCACTAGCACCCGACGCATCTTTGGTGCTGATCGAGTTGAAGCGCGATCGGACGCCGCGCGAGGTTATTGCGCAAGCGCTGGACTATGCATCCTGGATGACACAGCTAGAGGCGGAGGATGTAGCCGCCATATTCCGGCGCTTCTGCCCGGGCCAGGATTTGGCTGAGGCGTTTCGTATAAAATTCGGTGAACCGTTGTCAGAGGAAGACTTAAACGCCACACACCAGATCGCCATCGTCGCAACGGAGTTGGACGCTAGCACTGAACGCATCGTCGAGTACCTTGCTGGTTGGGATTTGCCGGTCAACGTTCTCTACTTCCGCATCTTTCAATCAGGCGAGCAGAAGATACTGAGCCGAGCCTGGTTGCTCGATCCCGTAGACACACAGGCCGCTACCGCGGCTGGCCGACAGGCCGGCGATAAAGAGCCTTGGAACGGTGAGGTTTATGTAACCTTTGGCGAAGGAGAGACTCGCTCCTGGGAGGAGGCACGCAAGTATGGCTTCGTTTGCGCCGGCGGGAAGCCGTGGTTCGGCGCGAAAATGCAGTTGCTATCTCCCGGCGACCGGATTTGGGTCAATGTACCGCGCCGTGGCTATGTCGGCGTGGGCCGCGTTACCGGCGAGGCGCGATCACTTGCTGAGTTTATAATTAATGGGCAGCCAGCGATTCATACGCTCGACGCTTCATACCACCGGGAGTATCTAGGCGATGAGGAGCGGATGGAGTATTTCGTACCCGTACATTGGCTCGATGCCGTGCCACTTAACCAAGCATTCGCCGAAGTCGGCTTGTTCGGCAACCAAAATCCCGTTGCCAAACCCCGGACACCGAAATGGCGGACTACGGTCGAACGCCTGAGACTTCGGTTCCCAAACCACAATTCGTCCTAACCTGTCTCTGGAGCCAAAATGCCACTCTCCACCTACAAGGCCGACTGGGCCGGCTCCGCCGCGATCAGCCCGTCTGGCTCGTTCGAAGCCGGTTCCTGGCAGTCGTTCGAGTTGACCTATACCGCCGGCAAGTTCGGCATCGACGATCAGGGCGGCATCGCCATCGTCATGCGCACCGCGGCGGACCAGTCGCGGCTGCAAATCGACGATCCGCAGGGGGTGAGCTTTTGCACGGCGGAGGCGTCGAACGGTGCGGTGCTGGCGCTGGATTATGATGGGCGGAACGGCATCCGGCCCTGGTTCAAACGCCTGCGGGTGCGGGTGGTGCGGCACTTTCTGGCGGAAGGCGACACCATCACCATCCGCATCGGCGATAGGCGCTTCGGCGGCCCCGGCATCCGCATGCAGACCTTCTGCGAGCCGACTTATGAGTTTAAGGTGCTGGCCGATCCCATCGCCACCACCGACTTCGTCGAACTGCCGAACCAGCCGACGCTCGCCATCGTGCCGGGCAAGCCGGAGCGCTGGCAGGCGGTGCTGCCGACGCTGGTGCCCATCGGCGAGCCGTTCCGCCTGTCGCTAAAGGCGGAGGACATCTGGGGCAATCCCTCCGACCAGATCGACCAGACCGTGCGTCTCTCACCGGATCGCCCGGTTCAGGGATTGCCGGAAACCGTGACCTTCAAACCCGGCGACCGCGCTCAGGTGATCGAGGGCTTGAGTGTTGCGAGCGAGTGCGACTTGACCGTCAGTGTCCTGACCGCAGACGGCGCGGCGCTGGTCACCTCCAACCCCTGCCGCATCTCCAATGACTACGGTTACCGCCAGTTCTGGAGCGACCTGCACGGGCAGTCGGAGGAGACGGTCGGCACCAACTCCGCGCGCGAGTATTTCGACTTCGCACGCGATCTGGCGTTTCTCGACATCGCCGGCCATCAGGGCAATGATTTCCAGATCACCGACGCTTTCTGGGCCGAGTTGAACGGCCTGACCGCGGAGTTCGACGCGCCCGGGCGCTTCGTCTGCCTGCCGGGGTTCGAATGGTCCGGCAACACCAACCTCGGCGGCGACCATAATGTCTGGTACCGGACGGAAGGCCGGCCGATCTACCGCTCCTCCCGCGCCTTAATCGCCGACACGACCAAGCCGGAAACCGACGCCTTCACCCTGCCCGACCTGTTCGAGCAATTGCAGGACGAGGACGCCCTGGTCGTCGCCCATTGCGGTGGCCGCTATGCCGACGTCACGCTGGCGCACGACGGCGCGTTAGAGCCCTCGGTCGAGGTGCATTCGTCCTGGGGCACATTCCCCTGGATCGTCGACGATGCGCTGAAGCTCGGCTACCGCATCGGCATCGTTGCGGCCAGCGACGGCCACAAGGGCCGGCTGGGTGCGGAGTATCCAGGGGCGAGCATGTTCGGCTGCTATGGCGGCTACACCTGCCATAGGATGCCGGAGCTTTCCCGCGACGCACTGTTCGAGAGCTTCCGCCGTCGCAATCATTTTTGCACCACCGGAACCCGCATGTTTCTGGAGGCGTCGGTCGCTCTGCCGAACGGCGGCCTGATCCACAAGCGTAACCCGGCGCTCGGGCCCACCGAATCCTGGCAGGCTGATAAGGCCTATATGGGCGACATCGTGAAAGTGGAAGACGACGAGATCACCTTCGGCCTCGACCTCGCCGCCGCCTCCCCCATCGAGCGCTTGGAGTTCCGCGACGGTCTGGATGCGGTCGAGGTCGTGCGGCCCTACTCCGCGCGCGAACTCGGTGCCCGCATCCGCGTGGTGTGGGAGGGCGCGGAGTATCGCGGCCGCGGCCGTATGGTGTCATGGGACGGGCATTTGCACCTGCACGGCAACCGCATCCGCCAGGCCAAGCCAATCAACTTCTGGAATGCCGACAATCGGCTTGAGGCGCGCGGCGACACGGGGCTCGCCTGGAAGGCAGTGACCACCGGCAGCTTTGGCGGCGTGGATATCTGGCTGGAGGACGCTCAGTCAGGCCGGATCGAAATAGAGACGCCGCAAGGCCGCTTCGAAGCGCTGATCGAGGATATTGGCTTCGAAGACATGGCCTTCGAGTGCGGCGGCCTCGGCAAGCGCCTGCGCCTCTATCGCCTGCCGGAGCGGCTGACGGCCAAGACGCTGCGCTGGAGCTGCACGCTGCCGGTGCGCAGCCCGGGCGAGGGCGACACCCGCCCCTATGTCTGCATCACGCAGGAGAACGGTCATCAGGCGTGGAGCAGCCCGATCTACCTGTTCCGGGAGTAGGGGAGCGATTACCGCCCACTTTTTTTGTCCCAAACTTGATTTGGGACCCATGCCTGAGATGACCATTGAGCGCCGTTGCTCGTGAGCACTTCTCAGGCATGGACCCCGGATCAAGTCCGGGGAAAGGAGGCGGGGTCGGGTTTACCGCCAACCCCCCTCACCGCCGTCATTGCGAGACCGCGTAGCGGGCGCGGCAATCCAGCAGCCAAGGCGTCCCACGGCGGCGGTAACCTGGATTGCCACGCGGGCGCGGCCCGCTCGCAATGACGCCGAATGGACCCCGCGTCAGTCCTTCGCCCGCTCCATATAGGTTCGGTCGCTGGGGCTGACGACGACGCGGGTGCCGGTTGCGATGTGCGGCGGCACCATCACGCGCACGCCATTCTCCAGCACGGCAGGCTTATAGGAGGAGGACGCGGTCTGGCCTTTAACCACCGGGTCGGCCTCGACGATTTCCAAGGTAACGCTCTTCGGCATCTCGACGCCGATGGCCGAGCCCTCGACCAGGGTCACGACGACGGTCATGCCTTCCTGCAGGAATACCGCCGGCTCGCCCACCAACTCGGTCGGCACCATGAACTGATCGAAGGTCTCGTTGTCCATGAAGGTCAGGTTGTCGCCGTCGGCGAACAGGAACTGGCACTCGCGGCTGTCGGTCATCAGGCGCTCGACCGTGTCAGCGGTGCGGAAGCGGGCGTTGGTCTTGGTGCCGGTGGTCACGTCCCGCATTTCGACCGCGATAAAGGCGTTGCCCTTGCCAGGCGTGATCAGATCGTAGTTGATCACGATCCAGCGCCGGCCCTCATTTTCGATTACGTTGCCAGGGCGGATGGTATTGGCCTGAACCTTCATTGAATTGAACTCGCGGGTGTAAATTGAGAATTGCTGCGCGGTGTACCTGCTCCCCAGGCAGAACGCAATGAGGCCGGTTGAGGCACGCACGCCGATCCGCCGCGCCATCGCGGCAGCTTTCGAGGCGGACGGCATGGTCGCGGTCAAAACCCCGGCGCTGCAGATTTCCGGCGGGCTGGAGGTGCATCTGGCGGCGATGCCGGTGCAGGTGCAGGGCGAGCGGCGCTATCTGCACACCAGCCCGGAGTTCGCCATGAAGCGGCTGGTGGCGCGCGAGAAGCGCTCGCTCTACCAGTTCGCGACGGTCTATCGCGACGAACCCCCGTCCTCGACGCATCACCCGGCGTTTGAAATGCTGGAGTGGTATCGGGTCGGCCACGGCCTCGGCCAGTTGATCGAGGATTGCCTGACGATCCTGCGCCAGGGACGGCATGCGGCCGGCGGGCCGATGCTGATCGAGTGGCGCGGCGAGCGCTGCGATCTGGCAGCAGACCCGGAGGTGCTGAGTTGCGCCGACGCCTTCCGCCGCTATGCCGGCGTAGACCTGGCAGCGGTTGCCGGTGACCGCGATGGGTTTGCGGCGGCAGCCGGGCTTGCCAGCGACCCCTCGGACACGTGGGACGACATTTTCTTCCGCGTGCTGCTGAACCGGATCGAGCCATGGCTTGGCATCGGCGTGCCGACCTTTCTCACCGGCTATCCGCGCGAACAGGCCGCCCTCGCCCGCATCGACCCGAGCCAGCCGGCCGTTGCCGAGCGACTGGAACTCTATGTCTGCGGCTTGGAACTGGCTAACGGCTTCGGCGAACTCACCGACGCGACGGAACAACGGGCACGGTTCGAGCGCGACCGGGCGGAAAAGCAGCGGCTCTATGGCGTCTCCTATCCCCTGCCGGAGAGTATGCTGACCGCCCTCGCCCGCGGCATGCCGCGGACCTCCGGCATGGCGCTGGGCTTCGACCGCCTGGTGATGCTGCTGACCGGCGCCGAGCGGATTGAGGACGTGCTGTGGTTGCCGGTGGAGTAGAGGCCGCCGAGGCCTAAACTGTCTGCCGGGCATACAGCCGCGCGCCGACGTCGCCGACGACGACGAACACCGCCGCGACCGCCAGCATGATCGTCAAGGGCCAGGCTGTGCCATCGTGCAGGGCGGCGACACCGGCGGAGCCGGCGATAGCGCCGCAAAACTCCAGGCAGCCGCGCCATGACGCGGCCATGCCGGTCGCCGCTTTGGTCGATGCCAGCGCCTTCAGCGGGGCCACCGCGTAAATCAACGCCAGGCTCACGATGAATAGCGAGACCACGGCAACCATGCTCCAGGGCGTCACAAGATCGCCCGCGGCCAACACCAGTCCAAGCGCCCCGCTAGACACCGCAGCGAAACTACCCGCACGCAGCAGCGCCGCGCCGCTGACGCGGGCAGATACGCGGTTTACGACCAAATTGGTGAGAAAAAATACGCCGATAATCGTGCCGTGATAATATCCGAAAGCATCCGCAGGCACGCCAAGCTGATTGATAAAGACGAACGGCCCCTCCGTCACATAGGCGAACAAACTGCCAAGTGCAGCCGCCGGACCGATGGTGTAGAGCCAAAACGCCGGTACCGTTAGAGCCGCCCGTGCCTCCGCCAGCAGCCGCGATGGCCGTAGCGCAGCCGGGTCCGGCCGTGCGCTCTCCACCAGAAAGCGCCAACAGGCGGCGAAGGCGATGACCGCCAACCCGGCCAGCAGCCAGAAGTTCGACTGCCAACCGAAGTGCACCAGCATCTGCCCGCCGATAATCGGCCCGACCGCCGGGGCTGCGGCGATCACCATGGAGTAAATGGCGACGATCTTGACGCCGCCTTCCTCGCCATACAATTCCTTGATGACCGCAAAGCCGATCACCGCCTCGCAGGCCGCCGTGATACCCTGCAGCACACGGAAAGCGATCAGCGATTCGATGGACCAGGCTTGAGCGCTTAGCAGCGAAAACAGTGCGAACAGCACGATGCCCAACAGCATCGCCGGACGGCGGCCAATCCGATCCGACAACGGGCCGAACAGCAACTGCCCGAAGGCAAAGCCGACGAGGTTCAGCGTCATGGTCAGTTGCACCGTCTCCGCCGGCACGCCAAACACCTCGGTCAGGCGGGGCAGCGACGGCGTATAGAGGTCGGTCGCCAGAATGCTGACCGTACTGGCCAGCATCAATACGGCCGGCACCAGCCAGCCGGGCCGCATCGGTGGGGCCGCTATCGCCGTCATCTAAAACTCTCAACTTTTGCGAAGAATGTGCCGCTACTCAGAGCATTTCCACCGTTCGATCCAGCCCGCGTGACGTCGCGGTAACGGTGTGTTAGCCTTTTGGGGAAGCAACTTTGTCAATATTGTTTGCGGAGTACGGTAGCCTCAATGAAAGCACTATTCGATTACAATCATTATGTCACCCGGTCGACCAAACCGGGTGCGAAGCGCCCCTTTCATTTGGTGATGATCAAGCCGTCGCACTATGACGACAACGGCTATGTCATCCAGTGGTTACGCTCCGCCATCCCGTCGAACACTCTCGCCGCGTTGAACGGCCTCGCCGAGGACTGCGCCAAGCGCAATGTACTGGGCGACGACGTCGATCTGATGCTGACCACCATCGACGAGACCAATACACGCGTCCAGCCTGACCGAATCATCCAGTTGATCCAGGACAGCGGCGGCCTTGGCATGGTGGCGCTGGTCGGTGTGCAGTCCAACCAGTTTCCACGAGCCATGGACCTGGCCCGGCCAATGCGCGCCGCCGGATTGCAGGTCGCCGTCGGCGGCTTCCACGTCTCCGGCTGTATCTCGATGCTGCCGAAGCTGCCGGCTGATATTCAGGAGGCGCAGAACCTGGGCATCAGCCTGTTCGCCGGTGAGGCCGAGGGCGGGCGGCTCGACGAGGTGTTGCAGGATGCGGCGGCCGGCGCGCTGAAGCCGCTCTACAACTACATGAACGACCTGCCGGGGCTGGAGGGCGCGGAACTGCCGATCCTGCCGCCGGAGCATGTGCGCCACACCGCCGGTTCCCACACCAGTTTCGATGCGGGGCGGGGGTGCCCTTTCCAGTGCTCTTTCTGCACAATCATTAACGTTCAGGGGCGCAAATCGCGCTACCGCTCCGCCGACGATATCGAAGGCATTATCCGCGAGAACTTCGCCCGCGGCATCAACCGCTTTTTCATCACGGACGACAACTTCGCCCGCAACAAGGATTGGGAGGCGGTGTTCGACCGCATCATCGAATTGCGCGAGCGCGAAGGCATCGACGTCCGCTTTCTGATCCAGGTGGATACGCTCTGCCACCGCATCCCGAACTTCATCGCGAAGGCTGGGCGCGCCGGCGTCACCCGCGTCTTCATTGGGCTGGAGAACATCAACCCCGAAAGCCTGGCCAGCAGCAAAAAGCGCCAGAACAAGATCACTGAATATCGGACCATGTTGCAGATGTGGAAGGACGTGGGCGCCATGACCTATGCCGGCTACATCCTGGGCTTCCCGACCGATACGCCGGAGACCATTGTCCGCGATATCGAGATCATCAAGAAGGAATTGCCGCTCGACCTGCTGGAGTTCTTCTATCTGACGCCCCTGCCCGGCTCGGAAGATCACAAGAACCTGGACGCCAAGGGGATCTGGATGGATCCCGACATGAACAAATACGACCTGAACCACGTCACCGCCGGCCATCCGCTGATGAGCACGGCAGACTGGGAGCGGGCATATCGGCTGGCCTGGTCGACCTACTACACGCCGGACCATATGGAGACTGTGATGCGCCGCGCCGTCGCCCGCGGCATCTCCCCCGGGCGGATGATGCTGTTGCTGATCTGGTTCGATAGCTGCATCAAGCTGGAGGGCATCCATCCGCTGGAGGGCGGCTATTTCCGGCTGAAATTCCGCCGCGACCGCCGCCCGACCTTTCCGCGTGAGAGCATCCTGGCCTTCTATCCGAAATATTGGTTCGAGACCGTGTGGAAGCACCTGCGGCTCGCCACGATGATCGTCAAGGTCGGGCGGTTGCGCAAACGCATCAAGGCCGATCCAAACCGCAATGCCTACACCGACTTGGCGCTGACCCCGGTGAACGATGAGGAGATGGATGCGCTGGAGATGTTCGGGATTAACGATGCCGCAAAGGCCAGCGTCGCCCGCGCCCGCCGCGATGCAGACCACCGCTCGAAACTGGTCGCGGCGAACTAGGCTTATTCCAACGGTGGGACATTCCCCCTCCCCATCCGGCGTCATTGCGAGAAACCCGGGACTTGATCCGGGGGACGAAGCAATCTACCGGCGAAGCATCACCAGCGTGCCGATGGATTGCCGCGCCGCCTGCGGCGGCTCGCAATGACGCCGGGAGGTGGATATTCGATGTCGAAGACGTTCGGACTGCAGCAAGTAAAAAGGACACCAAACCATGGAAACGGCCACACTGGAAAAGGTCAAAGTCGCACTGCTCGAAGACGCCGACCGAGTCAGCTTTGGCGATTTCGCGCACTACCGCCCGCTGATCGCCGACGGCGACACGCCGATGCGGACCGGCATTCAGGTGTCCGAGCCCGGCTATGTCGCGGCCGCCCACTCCCACCCCTACTGGGAAATGCTGCTGATCCTGGAGGGCGAGGCCGAGGCGTGGATGATGGACGAGCCGGAAAAGGTCATCCCGCTCAAACCGGGTGACATGATTGCGCTGCCGCCAAACCAGGCGCACTGCTTCCGCACCGTCGGCAACAAGACAATGCGGTTGTTGGGAATCCACCATTCGCCGGATCGGATCGTTAACTACCTGGACCGCGAAACCGACGCGCAGGGTTATCCAATCCTCAAAGGCTAATTGCGGTTATTCTTTGGCAGGGTAGCCCTTGCCGTCAGCGCCAATGCGCGCCATCATCCCCTCCGCTTGGCAGCAGGAGCAATCAAGCTTCGCTGCATGATGCAAAGTGGAGGAAAGCCAACATGGTTGTAAAAACACTTTTGGGAGGCGCTCTCGCCGCGGCGTTGACGCTCGCCGCAGTCAGTGCCAACGCGGAGGAAGAGCGGCATCGCTGGAAAATGCATTCAGCGTTCGGCTCAAAACTCGCCGTGCTTGGCCCAGCCGGTGTCCGCGTCGCGAAGAACATCACCGATATTTCGCAGAATTCGATCAACGTCAAATTCTTCGAGCCAGGCGCGCTGGTGCCGGGCGTGCAGTATTACGATGCGGTGTCTTCCGGTTCGCTGGACTCTGCCTGGGGTAGCCCCGGCTACCATATGGGCCAAAACACCGCCTACGGCTTCTTTACTTCGGTGCCGTTCGGCCCAGGCTTCGGCGAATACAACGCCTGGATGTTCTACGGCGGCGGTCATGAAATCTACCAGGAGTTGATGGCCAAAGCGAACATTCACGGCCGGATTTGCGGTATGATCCCGCCGGAAGCCTCCGGTTGGTTTCGCGAGGAAGTCAAGAGCGTCAACGACCTGAAGGGCATCAAGATGCGCTTCTTCGGTCTTGGCGCCCGTGTGATGGAGAAAATCGGCGTCTCGACCCAGTTGCTGGCCGGCGGCGACATTTACCCGGCGCTGGAACTCGGCTCGATCGACGCGACGGAGTTCTCTATGCCGTCCATCGACGAATCGCTCGGCTTCTATCAAATCGCCAAGCATTACTACTTCCCAGGCTGGCACCAGCCGTCGAGTTTCGGCGAGATCCTGGTCAATATGGAGAGGTGGAACAAGCTTTCCGATTGGCAAAAGAGCGTCGTCGATATCGTGTGTGACGCCAACATCACGCAGGAATACGTCGATGGCGAAGCCCAGCAGGGCGCCGCCCTCAACCGTATGCGCGACGAACATGGCGTCCAAATTCATAGCTGGAGCGACGCAGACCTCGCCATTCTCGAAGAGAAGTGGAAAGAGGTTGCGGCGGAAGAAGCCGCCGCCAACCCCGATTTCGGCCGAATTTGGGAGGCTTACAGCGCCTATCGCGAGCAATATAAGGAATGGGGCTCCCGCGGCTATCGGAAATAAGCGGCCGACCCACTCGGTTCCGCTTTTGGGGAGCTTCCTTCGGGGGGCTCCCTTTTTTCGTATCCGGGTGCTGCGACGACGTGCCAGCCAAGCGTTGATTGCCTGAAAACCCTTAGTTCGCGATGGTAGCGTCAGAAGCTGAGATCGGACGCAGGAAATTCGGTTGTGTTTTCAGCCTTTCGGCCACGGGTCGCCAGGCTGCACAATGGGACGCGGTGTTCGAACAGCCTTGTATGGACAGAGAGATCGACGGAAATCGCATGATGGCTGAACTGGCGGTGCAACCGAACCTATTCGACCGGACCTTGGATCAGGTGCGCCGGGCGCTGCGGGAGTTGTCGACGCGCCGCGGCGTCTCAACACTCGATCTGAGGCCCGACCTTCCGGAGACCGACCGACAGCGGCTGTTGGCGCAAATGCGGGACTGCCTGGAGGCGAAGGGCGGTGAGGTATCCGCACGCGCGCGCGCCGCAAACCTTGGCCGCGCCTACATGCGTCTCAACAAGGATGGGCGCCACCGGTTCCTGACGCTGATGGCGGAGAAATTCGACACCAGCCGTAAGGCGGTCGATGGGGCGATCGAGGCCGTGCGCACCGCCGACACGCCGGAGACCCGCCACGATGCCGAAGTCCGCCTGCGCGATGTGCTCAACCCGCCGCGGGTGCGGCTGCTAACGCAGTTCAATGGCCTGCCGGAGGGCGTGAAGTTTCTGGTCGATCTGCGGGCCGAACTGATCGGATGGGCTGGTAAGGAGCCGGCGCTCGCCGCCCTCTCCGAAGACATGCGCCGGCTGCTGACAACCTGGTTCGATGTCGGGTTTCTCGAAATGCAGCGCATCACTTGGGAGGCGCCGGCGGCATTGCTGGAGAAGCTGATCGCCTACGAGGCCGTGCACGCGATCACCAGTTGGGACGACCTGAAGAACCGGCTGGATTCCGACCGGCGCTGCTATGCCTTTTTCCATCCGCGTATGCCGGACGAGCCGTTGATCTTTGTCGAGATCGCGCTGATGAACGGTATGGCGGATAACGTGCAGACGCTGTTGGACGAGGATCAGGAGCGGGTTGCGCCGGAAACCACGGACACCGCAATCTTCTACTCGATCTCCAACGCGCAGCGCGGCCTGGATGGCATCAGCTTTGGCGATTTTTTGATCAAGCGGGTCGTGGGTGCGCTCTCCAACGAGTTCAAAAACCTGAAATCGTTCGCCACGCTCTCCCCCGTTCCGGGCTTCAGCCGCTGGTATGAGCGCGAGGTCGAGCGGTTAGGCGACACGATCTTGCTGGACGATGAACAGAGCGCTCTCGCCGACGCGTTGCCGGAAGGCATCGACACGGAAACAATGCTGCGGCAGTTATTGGTTCGGCCTGACTGGGCCGACGACGAGACGCTGGCGGCGGCGCTGAAGCCGATTGTCCTGCGCTTGGCCGCGACCTACCTCTACACCGCCAAGCGCAACAGCACGCGGGCGATGGATCCGGTCGCGCACTTCCACCTATCGAACGGTGCGCGGATGGAGCGGTTGAACTGGATGGGCGATGTCTCGGCGCGCGGCATGCGGCAGTCGGCGGGCCTGATGATGAACTACCTCTACAAGCTCGACGAGATCGACACCAACCACGAGGCCTATAAGGGCGAAGGCTCGATTGCCATATCGAGCAGCATCCGTAATCTCGCGCGGAAATCTAGCGCGAACTGAGTTGAATTACTCACCGCACCGACGCGGGCAGCCCTAATCCGCAGCGATGGCCGTCGCGGGGATGTAGTTGGTGTTGGTGTTGAGATCGTAGGTCAGCGGCCGGCTATCCTTCAGCCGCGCGCGCAAAACAGTCCTGCGATTGTTGCAATGGGCAGCGATGTGCTAGGATCGTCCCGAACAAACAACTGGAGGAACATCAAATGCCAGATTCCGTCATGACCGGCCCCGTCGAAGGTCAAAAGCTCGTCCACGCCACAACCGATTCCGCGCCCAGCGTCCCCGGCCGCCGCTCGTTTTTCGAGTATCGCGACCTCGGCGTGACCGAGGGCAGTAACGGCGCGCTGCGCGCCCAGGTGATGCGCAGCGGCCAGGGCCTGACCGAGCCGACCGGCTGGCACTATCACGCCTGCGAGGGCCAGTTCATCTATGTGCTGAAGGGCTGGGTCGATCTTGAATTCGAGACCGGCGAGAAAAAGCGGGTGAACCAGGGCGACAGCATGTTCATCCCCGGTGGCATGCGTCACAACGAAACCGCGACCTCCAAGGAATTGGAGATTTTGGAACTGTCGATCCCGGCTGACATGGGCACGGTTCCAACCGAACCGCCGGCCACGATGTCGGCTTAGCGCTCAGCCCGATCGAGGAGACGCGCCTCGGCGGTCTGCTCGATCGGGATCGCCTTCCTACGCCCTGACGCGCGTGCACTTCCCGCTCAGTTGGGCGTCATCGCGAGGCGCCGCAGGCAACGAAGCGATCCACCGGCAGCCAAGGCCCACGTTGGAAGATTGCCGTGTCCTGCGGCACCCTTCGATACGCGCTCTGCGAGCGCTACTGAGGATGAAATTGGGGGATGAGGGATAGAGCCGCCAGGCAATGGTCGGCCACGCTGCCGCCTTAGACGCCCATGGCCTATTCGAACTCGACGATGATCTGATCGGCGGTCAGGCTGTCGCCTTGAGATGCGTTGACGGATTTGACGACGCCGCTGCGGGTAGCGCGCAGGATGTTCTCCATCTTCATCGCCTCGACCACGGCGATTTCTTCGCCTTCCTGCACCTCGCTGCCTTCCTCGACCGCCACCCGCAACAGCAAGCCGGGCATCGGCGACATGATCAGTTTGGAAAGGTCCGGCGGCTCCTTCACTGGCATCAGGGCGGCGAGTTTCGCCTGGATTGGCGTCAGCACCTGCAGGCGGACCGACGCACCCGCATGACTGATCTGAAACCCGGAATCGTCCGGGACGATCTGCGCCGTGACAGGCCGGCCATCGACATAGCCATGGAACACGCGCACGCCGGGCGCCCAGTCGCTGGAAACCCGGATGCTCGCGCCATTCCATAGCACCGTGAAGCCCCTGTCGTTTGGCCGAACCGATACCGGATAGTCGACCCGGTCGATGCGCACCACCCAGTCGCGCGACGGTTTCCAGATGTGGCCAGCGACCTGCCCGGTCAGCTTGGCGTCGCGCGCCGCGTGGACCATCTGCACCATTGCGGCCAGCGGCACCAGCACGTCGAGCACTGCTTCCGCACGTTCCGGCCCGGCATAGCCCTCGGGGAATTCTTCCTCGATGAAGGCTGTCGAGAACGTCCCGGACCGGAACGTCTCGTTCGCCAGTGCGGCGTTCAAAAAGACCAGGTTGTTTTGGATGCCATCGACAACAAAGCCGTCCAGCGCCCGCTGCAACCGGTTGATCGCCTCGGCCCGGTCACGGCCATGGGCGATGAGCTTGGCGATCATCGGATCGTAGAACATGGAAATCTCGTCGCCTTCGCGCACGCCGCTATCGACGCGAACACCCTCTGTCAGCGACGGCTCCGCATAGCGGCGCAACCGGCCGATGGAGGGCAGGAAGTTACGCGAGGGGTCTTCTGCGTACAGCCGGGCTTCGACCGCCCAGCCATCGAGGACGATATCCTCCTGCGCCCAGCGGAGTCTTTCGCCATCGGCAACTCGCAGCATCTCCTCCACCAGATCGAGGCCGGTGATTTCTTCGGTCACCGGATGCTCCACCTGCAGGCGGGTGTTCATCTCCAGGAAGAAGAACTCCTTGTCCTGGCTGACGATGAATTCCACCGTGCCGGCGCTTTGATAGCCCACGGCCTTTGCCAACTGCACCGCCTGCTCGCCCATGCGAGCGCGCAATTCGGGGTCGACCAGGGGGCTCGGAGCCTCCTCCAGCACCTTCTGGTGGCGGCGCTGCACCGAGCATTCGCGCTCGCCGAGATGGATGACGTTGCCGTGGGAGTCGCCTAGCACCTGGATCTCGATATGGCGGCCACGGTGGACGAATTTCTCGATAAACACCCGGTCGTCACCGAAGCTGGAGCGTGCCTCGCTGGCGGCCGATGCCAGCCCCTCCTTCAGGCCGTCATCGTCCCAGGCGATGCGCATGCCCTTGCCGCCGCCGCCGGCCGACGCCTTGACCATCACCGGATAGCCGATTTCATGAGCCACCTTCAGCGCTTTGGCATCGCTGGAAAGCGCACCGTCGTACCCGGGTGCTATCGACACGCCGGCCTTTTGAGCCAACAGCTTCGACTCGATTTTGTCGCCCATGGCGCGGATGGCGTGCGGCGTCGGGCCGATGAACACAAGCCCTGCGTCCGCTACCGCCTCTGCGAATTTGGCGTTTTCCGAGAGAAAGCCAAAGCCCGGATGGATGGCCTGAGCGCCCGTGTCCTTGGCCGCCTGCAAAATGCGATCAGCGACCAGATAACTGTCGGAGGCCGCCGGCCCACCGATGGCGACGATTTCATCGGCCATCTCGACCGCTTTCGACGCCTTGTCGGCTTCGGAGAAGACCACGACGGTCTTGATGCCCATGCGCCGGGCCGTCTTGATGATGCGAACCGCGATCTCGCCGCGGTTGGCAATCAGGATTTTTTCGAACATGCCGGCCTAACCTTACAGTGGAATGTTGCCGTGTTTTTTCCAGGGGTTCTGCAACTGCTTGTTGCGCAACATCCCTAACGCCTTGATCAACCGCCGACGCGTGTTGTGCGGCCGGATGACGTCGTCGATGTAGCCGCGGCTGCTGGCGACGAAGGGGTTGGCGAACTTGTCGGCGTATTCCCGCGTGCGCGCCTCGATCTTTTCGGCGTTGCCGATATCCTGGCGGAAGATGATCTCCACCGCACCCTTCGCCCCCATTACGGCGATCTCCGCCTGGGGCCAGGCGAAGTTCACATCGCCGCGCAGATGCTTCGACGCCATGACGTCGTAAGCGCCGCCATAAGCCTTGCGGGTGATGAGCGTGACTTTCGGCACGGTCGCCTCGGCATAGGCGTATAGCAGCTTGGCGCCGTGCTTGATGATGCCGCCGAACTCCTGCCCCGTGCCCGGCAGGAAGCCCGGCACGTCGACGAATGTGATGATCGGGATGTTGAACGCATCGCAGAAGCGGACGAACCGCGCGCCTTTACGCGCCGAGTCGATGTCCAGGCAGCCGGCCAAGACCATCGGCTGGTTGGCGACAAAGCCGACCGTCGAGCCATTCATCCGCCCGAAGCCGATGACGATGTTGCCGGCATAGTTCGGCTGGATTTCGAAGAAGTCGCCCTCATCGGCAACCTTGTGGATCAACTCTTTGATGTCATAAGGTTTGTTGGGATTTTCCGGGACCAGGCTATCCAAGGATAATTCCGGCCGGTCGATCGGATCGGGCGTCGGGCGGCTCGGCGGCTTCTCACGGTTCGAGGCCGGCACGAAATCCATGAAGCGGCGCACCTGCAGCAGCGCTTCGATATCATTCTCGAACGCCATGTCGGCGACGCCGGAACGGGTGGAGTGGGTGCGGGCGCCGCCCAACTCCTCCTGCGTCACTTCTTCGTGGGTCACGGTCTTCACCACGTCGGGGCCGGTGACGAACATGTAGGAGGTGTCTTTGACCATGAAGATGAAGTCGGTCATCGCCGGCGAATAGACCGCACCGCCGGCGCACGGCCCCATGATCACGCTGAGCTGTGGAATGACGCCGGAGGCGAGGACGTTGCGCTGAAACACCTCGGCATAGCCGCCGAGCGAGGCGACGCCTTCCTGAATGCGCGCGCCCCCCGAGTCATTCAGGCCGATAACCGGTGCCCCGACCTTCATCGCCTGATCCATGATCTTGCAGATTTTTTCTGCATGCGCTTCGGAGAGCGAGCCGCCAAAAACCGTAAAATCCTGTGAGTAGACGAACACCAGCCGGCCATTGATAGTGCCGTGACCGGTCACGACGCCGTCGCCCGGCACGCGCTGGTCGGCCATGCCGAAATCGATGGAGCGGTGTTCGACGAACATGTCGTATTCTTCGAACGAGTCCTCGTCGAGCAGGACCTCCAGCCGCTCCCGCGCGGTCAGTTTGCCCTTGGCGTGCTGGGCCTCGATGCGGTGCTCACCACCACCGAGGCGCGCATGCGCACGCTTTTCTTCCAACAGTTTGACGATGTCTTGCATTGGGGCTCCCAAGGCGTGCAGCCCGAACGGGCGCGAAACGATATGCTTAAGCTCGCGGCAACGTCGCGTGCTGCTCTGCAGCGAGACCGCGGACGGCTGCACGCGAAATAGAGCCTAAGGCCGGCTAGAGCAAGGCCAGAAAGCGTTCAACGGCTTGTAACTCCGTTCTGATGCGGCGCAAATTCGCCTCCGCCTCGGGGTCGGCGCCCCAACGCTGCATCTGAAAAACCTCATCGACATGGGCGGCGTTTGCGGCGGCGTCGCCGTCGATTCGCTGGTGGGCGAGCGCTAAAGCAATCACGACAGAGCCGGTAATCGCCGTCGCGGTCGAGAGCGCCGCGAGGGGAAACGCCTCGTATCGGGCCACCGCATTTTGCACCCGCGCGATGGCGTCGGCCGGCTGCGGGATCGGTTGGATGCCGGTTGTCACCATCAGGCGCGCGTCAAGCTCGGCCTCCAGCCATTGCAGGAGTGGCGACCAGGCGGCGTGCTGGACCTCGACCAAAGACTCCGGTGTTTCAGCGCGATAGCACACCAGATCGGTCTCGGCGAAGCGCGCAACCTCCGCCGCGACCGCACCGATCTGCGGTGCGATACGGTCGAGCGCCGTGGTCGCCATCTGAGTCATGGGCATATCTGCCGGGCGGATTTCGTCCTGCTGGCTGTTCCACTCGCCGGCGATGGCGTCGGCAAGCCCGAGGGTTGGCAGGTGCAGCAACAGCCGCTTTGGCGTCCGCACCGGTTTGCCGTCGAGCAGCACGGCGGGTGCGCCTTCGAACTCAGCGGCGGCGGCGTTCTTGTAGAAGCGCTTCATCGCCGCCGCTTCCGCTCGCGCGCCTTGATGCCCTCACGGTATTCCTCCCGCATATTCGGAATCGGCTCGTCGGCCAGAGGGTTGTCGCGGTCGAATTCCAACGCGCGCAGCGTCGCTGCGAAGTTCTCCGGCGGCGGCGCGGTCAGTTGGGTTTCGCCGCGGCGGTTGCCGAACGGCGGCAGCCAGAGGGCGCGGGCATGCAGATGCAGGCCGGACGATACTTCCAGCGCCTCAACCAGGCCATCCGCCATGCCATCCGCCTGCTCGCCATATTTGGTGTCGCCGAGGATCGGCTTGCCTTTCGCCGCCATGTGTGCGCGCAACTGGTGCGTGCGCCCGGTGCGCGGCGCGAGGGCCACCCATGCAAGCCTCCGGCCCGCCTGCTCGATGGTGCGGTAATCGGTGATGGCGCGTTGGCCGTCATGATCTTCCGACATCTTCTCGAAGACATCGCCCTGCTTCGACAATGGCAGGTCGATGAAGCCGTCGGCGGGCTTCAGAATGCCGATGGTGATGGCCCAATAGAGCTTCTGCATCTCGCGCAGGCGGAAGGCGTCGTTTAGCGCGCGCGTCGCCTTGATCGTGCGGGCCACCACCAGCACGCCCGAGGTGTCGCGGTCCAGCCGATGCACCAGGCGCGGCCATTCGCCAGACTTGCCGGCGAGCGCCGGCAGCATGCCGTCCACGTGCCGCCTGGTCTTGGTGCCGCCCTGCACGGCCAAGCCAGCCGGCTTGTTGAGCGCGATAATGTCGGCATCCTCGTAGAACACCAGATCGCGGACGAAGGCGGCATCGGCCTTGCTGAGGGCGTCCCGCGGCTCGTCGCTCCTCTGCGTCTGGCCGAAAGCATCGCTGTTCGGGCCGTCACCTGCGGCGGCAGAGGCCATCGGCGGCACCCGCACCGCGACGCCCTCGGTCAGGCGGTCGGAGGATTTGGCGCGCTTACCATCGACCCGGATCTGGCCGGAGCGCAGCAGCTTCTGCAACTGCCCGTGCGACAGGTCCGGGAAGTTCTTTTTGAACCAGCGGTCCAGACGCTGGTCGGCCTCCTGCTCGGCGATAGTCAGAACTTGTACGCCGCCGCTCATGCGAAAAGCCTCCAGGCTCGTAAGCCTCCAAAAAACAATGCGATACCGGCCACAACCGATCCCGCAACATAGCCGAACGCCGGCCACCAGGCCCCGCGCTCCAGCAGCGTGACCGTGTCCAGCGAGAAGGTCGAGAAGGTGGTAAATGCGCCGAGGAAGCCGATCACCAGCAACCCCCTCGCCTCCTGGCTGAGACTGAGGCCGTGCGCCAGTGCGCCGATCAGCAAGCCCAACGCCAACGAGCCTGCCAGATTGACTACAACCGTGCCCCAGGGAAAGCCGAACCCGGTCCAGCGGCCGACGGCGACCATCGTTCCATAACGCGCTGCCGCACCCAGTGCGCCGCCGGCAGTGACCAGCAACAGCATCTTCACGGCTTCTCCTCCGCCTGCGCGCGCAACTCCGCCCAATAGGCGAGGCGCTCGGCGATGCGTTTTTCGTGGCCGCGGTCGGTTGGGTGATAGTAGGTCCCGCGCGGCATGCCGTCCGGAAAGTAGTTCTGGCCAGAAAAGCCAGCCTCGGTGTGGTGATCGTACTGATAGCCGGCGCCGTAGCCCAACTCCTTCATCAGCTTGGTCGGCGCGTTCAGGATGTGCGCCGGCGGCGCGAGGGAGCCGGAGGTCTTGGCCGCCTTCATCGCCTGCCCAAACCCCGCATACATCGCGTTCGACTTCGGCGCGGTCGCCAGATAGAGCACCACTTGCGCTATCGCCAACTCGCCCTCCGGCGTGCCGAGACGCTCGTAGGTCTCCCACCCGGCAAGGGCTTGCGGCATGGCCTGCGGATCGGCCAGGCCGACATCCTCACTGGCAAAGCGCAGCAGGCGGCGGGCGATGTAGCGCGGGTCCTCGCCGCCTGCCAGCATGCGCGCCAGCCAATACAGCGCCGCGTCCGGGTCGGAGCCGCGCAGCGACTTGTGCAGCGCGCTAATCAGGTTGTAGTGCGCCTCCTGCGCCTTGTCGTACACCGGCGCGCGGGCGGCGTGGGCGATGGCGTCGGGGCCCAGCGGCTCTGCGTCCGGCCCGGCCTGCGCCAGCACCTGCTCGACCATGTTCAGCAGATAACGTCCGTCGCCATCGGCCATCGCCACCAGGGCTTCGCGCGCGGCGGGGGTCACTGGCAAGGGCCGACCGGTCTCCGCCTCGACACGGGTCAGCAACTGCCCCAACGCGTCGGCGGAGAGGCGATGCAACACCAGCACCTGACAGCGGGACAACAGCGCGGCGTTCAGTTCGAAGGAAGGGTTTTCGGTCGTCGCACCGACCAGCACAACGGTCCCATCCTCGACGAACGGCAGAAAGCCATCCTGCTGCGCCCGGTTGAAGCGGTGGATTTCGTCGATGAACAACAGCGTCCCCTGCCCGACTGCGCGCCGTTTCTTGGCCTCGTCGAACGCCTTGCGCAGGTCGGCGACGCCGCTGAACACGGCGGAGAGCGGCTGAAACGCCAGATTGGATTCTTCAGCGAGGAGGCGGGCAATCGTCGTCTTACCGCAACCAGGCGGCCCCCACAGCACTATACTGGCCAGGGAACCAGCCGCGAGCATCCGGCCGAGCGCACCGTCGGCGCCGAGCAGATGTTCCTGCCCGACCACCTCGGCCAAAGTCCGAGGACGCAGCCGGTCGGCGAGCGGCCGCGGCGCCGCCTGCTCCAGCCCTGCGGCCTCAAACAGCGAACTCACGCGCGGAACTCCATGCGCAGCCGCTTGCCATCACGGCGCAGGAAGATGCGCCAGCTATTCGGCTGGTCCCGTTGCACTTTTTGAAGATCTCCAACCTGCTTGATCGGATTGCCGTTCACCTCCTCAATCACATCGCCGGGCCGAAATCCCAACCGTCCGGCAACGGAGTTGCGGCGCACGCCGTCGATCATGACGCCATCGACGACTCCCTTCAGGTTCGCCTCCTGAATGACCGCCGGCGAAATATTGACGATGCGAACGCCATTGAACGGTGAGTTGCCGCCGATAGCCGTTTGATCGCGCGCAGGAATTTCCGGCGGCGGCTCCACCTTCACATCGACCGTCGCGATCACGCCGCGACGCCAATATTCCACCGCGACAGTATCGTTGAGGGCCGTCTCGAACCGGTACCGCATGGCGAACGGGTCGTCCACCGCCTGCCCCTCCACCGACAAGACAATGTCGTTTGCCTCCAATCCCGCACGTTTCAGCGGGCTGAGCGGGTGCAGAGTCGATAAGATGACACCCCGCGGCCGATCCAGGCCCAAGGCCTTCGCCACATCTTGGCGCACGCTCTCCCCAGTTCCGCCGAGCCAGGGCCGCGCGACCTGGGTCGTGCGCTCATGATCCAGGATCATGCGGCGGACGAGATTGACCGGAATAGCAAATCCGATGCCGAGTGAGCCGCCGGAACGGGAAAAGATCGCGGTATTCACCCCGACCAGTTCGCCGTCGAGACCGATCAGTGCACCGCCGGAGTTTCCAGGATTGATCGCAGCGTCGGTTTGGATAAACACCCCGCCCTCGCCAATCGCCCGGGTCGAGCGGGCGTTGGCGGAAATAATGCCGCTGGTCACCGTTTGACCGACACCGAAGGGGTTACCGATTGCCAGGATCAGATCGCCCACCTCCAATTCGTCGGAGTTGCCGAGCGGCATATTCGGCAGTTCCGCACCCTCCGTATCCACCCGCAGCAGCGCCAGATCGTTCCGTTCCTCCGTCGCCACCACCTCCGCCGAGAATTCCCGCCGGTCGGCGAGGACGACGCGGATTTCGTCAGCGCCTTCGATCACGTGATAGTTGGTGACGATCAGACCGTCTTTGGCGACGATGACGCCAGAGCCGAGCGCGTTTTGGACGCGTTCACGCCCCTGCTCCGCATTTGGCGGCGCGCCGAAGAAGCGGCGAAAGAACGGATCGTCGAATAGGGGGCTGACCCGGCGCTCGCGAACCTTCTTGCTGGTGTAGATATTGACCACCGCCGGCGCTGTCTTCTTCACCAGCGGCGCAAACGACAGGCGCACCTCTTCGATGGACCGCGGCGCTTGCGATTGGCTGAAGGCATCGACGCTCGGCACCAGTAGCAATGCGGCCACAGCCAAATGGATCAATCGCGGCACAACCAACATTCTCCTGTAGGGGTCACGGGACAGGTGCTTTATGTGCGCTCTAATCCGCCCGGTGCAACCCTGACAGACCGGTTACAGCGGATAGACGATCAGCACGTCGACGCGGTGGGAATCGAGCACGACTTTGCGTTGCTGAATTTTGATGTCGCCGCCCTGCTCCACCAACACATCCTCGTAGCGGCCGACGGCAAAGCGCTCCTGCTCGCCATGCTCCATGGTACGGTAGACGACGACGCTGGTGCGCGCGTGGACGGCGCCGTCGCCCTGCCGGGTCAGACGCGACGGGCCGAGCAGGTGGTTGTGGTGGTGCGGTTCGAAGATATTGGCCTTGCGCAACGCGGTGATCCGGTCGCGGATCTGACCGATGCCGCGGCAAGACATAATCGCCATCGGCAGGCCCCGCGCCTCCGTATTGCGGGTCGTGATCTTGTAGACCGCGTCGTCGGTGAAGTATTCCGGCCATGCCTCGACGCGATCATCATCGATGCACTGGGCGTAGTCGAGGAAAAGGTCGGTGACCCGCACCCGCAGTTCTGCAGAAATCGTCATCAGTCGGCAAAGCCCATGATCTGGCGGTAACCGGACCAGAAGCCGCGCACCGCAACCTCCGTCGCGCGGGAGGCTTCGGACGACTCGACGGATTTGCCACCCATCTCCAGGAACTCGCGCGCGTCCTCGCTGCCTTTGGAGCCACGCTGCACGAACTCGTTGATGCAGCCGTCCTCCAGGCTGACAAGGCCGGCGGCGCCGGTCAGGTTGCCCTGGTTGATGCGCATCTCCGTCTGCTCCTCCGTGTCGTCCTCATAACCCAGGTAGAGCCAATGGATTTCGGTCTTATCGACGCCCTTCGGCACGAAATGGCGCACGGCCAGCGAGTTCAGGGTGAACTGAAACGCCAGGGTCGGAAACGTCGTCTGGATCATGTGGGTGATGTTGTCGTCGAACTCGTGGAAGGCGTTCAGCATCTCCGGCCCTTCCAGGGCGTTTTCCTGGAACTGGGCGGAGTGAATGTCCTTGTAGCGCGCGTCTTCCTTGATCGTTGCGCGCTTGGCGTAACTCAGCGAGTGCCAGGGCGTCGGCTGCGCCAGGATCATGCCGCCATCCATATCCAGGCGGTTGATCTTGAACGTCGTGTAGAAGGTGTGCAGCAGCGTTGCGTGATAGCTGTCGCGCACATTCTCCGCATACAGCTTCCAGTTGTTGTGGATGATCTGCGAGTGGTAGCCGATGATCTTGTGCGGCTTGGAGAAGTTGCGCTGGATCAGCTCGCACATGGTCTGGCCCAGATAGTCCTCAATCGGCGGCGTATCGGGGCTGAACGTGCCGAAGACCAGGCCGTTGTAGACCGCGACCCGCAGCGGCTCCAACCGGTGCTTGGCCAGGTCGAAGTCCTTCGGCATGCCGCCCTTGCCGGCCATACCGTCCTGGAACGCCACGCCGCGCAACTGCCCGGTCATGTCATAGGTCCAGGAGTGGTAGACGCAGGTCATGCGTTTCTGATTACCGCGCTCCTTCAGGCAAACCAACGCGCCTTTGTGGGCGCAGCGGTTGACCATGGCGTTGACATGGCCGTCGCGGTCGCGGGTGACTATGACCGGGATTTCACCGACGACGCTGGTCTTGAAGTCGCCATAGTTGGCCACTTCGATCTCCAGGCAGAGATAATGCCACGCAGCACCGCGGAAGATGCGCTCATGCTCCAGACGCAAAATTTCCGGGTCGTGATAGACGCGGTATGGAACGCGAGACGGCCCCTCCGCGGGCCAGACCAGCGGTTGGCTGAGCGTGTTGGCGGCAGGAATGATCGTGTCGGGCATGAGCGGTGTCTCGGCAGTTGCGGTCTGCGGCTAGTCGATATCATACCGCCTGAGCGTGATCTCGGCTAGCGCGGTCGCAAATCCCTCGCTATGGCCGACGGCGCCGGTCGAGTTGGCGACCGCCATCGACGCGGCGCGGGTAACCCGTTGCAGCATGGCCGGTGCTCCTCTGTGGCCTGTCGATAGCAAACCGAGTTGACCGGTTTTGATAGCACATTAATTGTCCGC